>JBEHXA010000006.1:0-41281 GCA_048498935.1 Myxococcota bacterium | reverse complement strand
GTAGCGCCAAAATCGCCCCCGTCGACCGCAGCGACGGCGAACAAGTCGCTCACACGATCGCTCGGCATCACCTCCACCGCGGTTGGCGGCGCCGGCTTGGTTGCCGCGACCGTGCTGGCGCTCGTCGCGCGCAACAAGAACGACGCTTCCTTGGAGCATTGCCCCGAAGATCCGAACCATTGCAGCGCGGAAGGCGTCGAGCTACGAAACCAAGCCGGGCGCCTGGCGGACTTTGCAACCGTATCGGCAGCGCTGGGCGGCGCGTTGGTGGTGACCGGAGTCGTGCTGTTGGTGACTTCGTCGCCATCCAAGGCGCGTGAAGCGGCGGGGGTTCGTTTCACACCGGCGCTCGGGCCGCGCGGCGCCAGCCTACAGGCTGGAGGCAGCTTTTGAGGAGTCGCGGAGCTCTGCGCGCCTTCGTGATCGGGGCGCACGCGCTCTTTCTCGCGGTGTCGTGCCGGCAGCTCTTGGGCATTGAAGACGCCCAAACCGATGCCGCGGCTTCCCAGGCGAGCGGCGGCCAGTCGGGCCACGGGGGTGAGGGAGCCGAGCCTTCGACCCAGAGCGGCGGCGCGGGGGCGGCAACGGCGCAACCAGCGTGGGTGGTGCGCCCGGAACCGGCGGCGAAGCCGGACAAGCTGGGCACGCCGGACAATTGGCGAGCTTGTGCGAACGCTATTGCACGGCGGTGATGAGCAACTGCACCGGACCATTCGCCGTGTACACCTCTCGCGACGCTTGCCTTTCGGTTTGCGCCTACATGCCCGAGGGCCAGCAGGGCGACCGCGACGTCGACAGCGTTCAATGTCGCTTGCGCGCAGCCACCATCGCCAAGGACGAAGTCCCGCACTATTGCCCGATTGCAGGCCCCGGTGGCAACGGTGGCTGCGGCACCAACTGCGCGAGCTTGTGCGCGTTGCGCGAAGGAGTGTGCGCCGGCCTCTCCAAAACCAACGAGCAAGCGTGCTTGAAGGAATGCGCGACACTGCAAGATCTCGCCACGTTTTCCGTGGACTTGAGCGCGAATCAATACGCGGGACCGCACGTGCAGTGCCGGCTGTATCACGTCAGCGCTGCCGCTAGCGACGACGCCGAGCAGCACTGCTTGCACGTCGATGGAGCGGCGCCATGCCAGAAAGAACCCCCATGAGCCAACGACTTTCGATGTGGACGGTACTCACGCTGAGCGCCATGTGTGGCGCCGTATCTTGCTCCAGCGATGACGACGACTCGGACCCGAGCGCGTCGGGCGCGGGCGGCGAAGCAGGCGCAATGGGCGGCGAAGCAGGCGCAACGGGCGGAGGCGGCGAAGTAGCTACTCCGCCCGACGGCGGCGCCGGCCTCGGCGGAATCAGCGGGGCCGGTGCCGGCGGCGCGGGAGGACATGCCGCGGGCAATTCACCGGGCGGCGCCGAGCAAGGGGGACAAAGCGGCGCGGGCGGCGAGCAGGGTGGAAACGGAGGCGAAGGCGGAGCGTCTCCCCCGAACGTGGTGCTCGACGCGACCGATGGCACGCTGCGGAGCGCGCTAGGCGAAACGGCACCTCGTGCGCTCTATTTCTCGGGTCGGGATTTACCCGCCGGCCCGCTGTCGGCGGCAACGTCGGCTTGCGCGGACGCATGCCTCGCCAACTGGGCAATTTTTCACGCCTCGCCGCTGGTCGTGGCACCGCCGCTGGACGCCGAAGATTTCGGCGAGCTCGTGCGCCCCGACGGCGCATTGCAGACGACGTTCAAGGGCTGGCCGCTCTACCTGTACGCGGCCGAGCCGGACGCTACCAGCCACGCCGGCGATGGTGTCGACCAACTGTGGCACACGGCCCAGCAGCCCTTCTATTCACTCGTGATCATGAAGAGCCAAGCAAGCCCCGAGCAGCCCGCCTACCTCGCGGACGCAGCGGGGCGCACCATTTACGAGCTACTGGGCGACACCGCCGGCAGCGCCGGCGCCGATCCGATCAGCACTTGCACCACGGCCGGCTGTCGTCGCGCTTGGCCAGTCGTTTCGCTCGGCACCGCCAAAGTGGTGTCGTCCATCGGCGGCGCCATCGATATCTTCATTCGCCCGGAAGGGCACGAATTCCAGCTCAGTTACCGGGGACTACCCATCTACTATTACAACAATGACAAGCTACCCGGCGATCTACTCGGTATCACCAAAACGTCGTGGGTACTGGCGGTGCCGTAGCTCCCCACACGTTTTCGGCTCCCAGGCCTCACTCAAAAGTCGATGGGGGGCGGCCCGCAATCCGAGTCGACGAATACGTAGCGGTTCTCGAGTAGCGAAATATTACTACTCTGCTCCTGGCAGTCGAAGGGGTTACCGGTCAGGTAAACGTAGTCGCCTTCGTTCAGGTTCTCGTTGCCGGCCAATGGCGACAGGTCGAGGATCTGGTTTTGCTGCAGAGCTAGCTCGTCCAGCCCCGTCATCACCCCCAGCGGGGCCAGATCGATCAGGCTGTTTCGGCTCAAGTACAGGCGGTGCAGCAGCGGGAGCGAAGCGAGCGGCCCCACGTCGTTGATCTCGTTGTTGGTCAAGTCCAGCTGATTGAGCTGACCGAGCGCGCTCACCGGCTGGAGGTTTTGAATGAAGTTGTTCTTCAGGTCCAAAGTGTTGAGCGCCTGCAGGCACTGCAAACCTTCCAGCGAGTAGACCCCGACGCCCGTGCCCTCTTCGCTGCCCGTGCTGAGGTACGAGAGCTCGCTCACGTCGTTGGGCATGATGTCTCCCTCCGAGCGGTTGATCGCGATGCGCACGGCGGATTCGAGCACTGGGTCCACGAACGTGAGCGGGCCGGTCTCGCAGTCGGTGACCGTATAGAGACAGTCGGTCGAGACGTCGACGCCGCGCGAAGTGAGCTGCGAGATGCTGTCGTACGCGCGCGAGCAGCTCAGCGGGTTTTGTTGCACGCCGACCAAGTCGCCGTCGCTCAAGCCCTGATTCTGCGCGAGCGGGCTCAAATTCTCGATCTCGTTGCCCGTCAGGTCGAGCAGGGAGAGCTGCGGCAGAGCCGAGAGCGGGCTCACGTCGAACACCTGATTTCCATTGAGGCTCAGCTCATCGAGCTTGGTGAGGAACGCGAGCGGCGAGATGTCGACGATGCCGTTACTGTCGAGGTCAAGGTACGCCAGGTTGGTGAGGTAGCGCAGCGGGCTCAGTTCGGTCACGGAGTTAGCGGAGAGCAAGAGCGACTGCAGCTGCGTCAAGCACTGAATGCCCTCCACGCTCGTAATACCTGTACCCGAAGCGTCGAGCAGAGTGAGCGACGCGACGTCCGACGGCACCAGCACACCGACCGGCTTGCCGATGGCTTGCCGCACGGCAAGCTCGAGGCCCTGATCGGCGAAGGTCAAGGGACCGGTGGTGCAGTTCGTCGGGCCACCGCCGCCGCAGTCCGTGCCCAAGATCACGCCACGGCCCTCGAGGGTCGTGATGTTCGCGCCTTGGAGCTCGCAGTCGATGTCGTTGCCGCTGACGTCGACCAGGTCGCCCGCACCGATGCCCGGGTTGGTGACCAGCGGCGAGAGGTCGGTGACCAGGTTCGAGAGCACCTTCAACTGAGTGAGGTTCGGAGCCCCGGCCAGCGCCGCGAGATCGCTGACTTGGTTCGAGCTCAGGTCGAGCGAGCTCAACGTCGACAGGAACTTGAGCGGAGAGATGTCGGTCAAGGCGTTGCTCGACAGGTCGAGCACGATGAGATCGTTCAAGCATTCCAGGCCGTCGAGCGACGAGATGCCGCGCCCGCTGGCGACCAGGTTCGTCAAGCCTTCCACGTGCTGCGGCATGATCGGGCCGGTAGGCACCTCGATCACTTCGCGCAGGCGAGCTTCGAGCTTGGGATCTGCGAAAAGCAGCGGACCATTCACGCAGTCAGTCACACCGGGACCCGTGCCGCCGCTGTCCGTCCCGCCCGTGCCCGCTGCGCCGCCAGCGCCGCCAAAACCGCCGACCGGCACCGAGCCGCCTTCGCCGCCGGAAGCCACACCGCCAATGCCCGCGGTGCCGCCTGCATCGGTGCCGCCTGCGTCCGTGCCGCCCGTGTCGGTGCCGCCCGATGCCCCGGTACCCGAGCCAGCGGTGGCGGCTCCGGTGCCGCCCTCGGTCGTGGTGCCGCCGTTGCTGGTGCCAGCGATCACGACTCCAGTACCGCCCGTGGTCATGCCGGTACCGCCAGTACCAACCACCTCGGTGCCACCGGTGCCCACGATCGAGCTGCCGGCGATTCCGGTGTTGCCGCCCGCCGAGCTACCGGCACCCGGCATCCCGCCGACGTCGATGGTGCCGCTGCCGCCGCTCGCGCCTGCGCCACCTTCACCACCAGCTCCGCCCTCGCCACCCGCGCCACCCTCACCACCGCCGACGATGACGACCGGCGGTCCATCCACCGGCTCACTCGGCGCATCTTGCTCGGTCCACGGACCGCAAGTGGCGCGCCCCTCCGTCTTGGTGGGGCAAGCTGCGGTCAGCCGTACAGCCGTCACCTCACCCGCTTCGAGCTTGGTGCACACGGCCTTGGGCAGAACAATCGTGCGCACACCGTCGGCGGTCTCTTCACGCCAGCCGCTCGTTTCGCTCTTGTTGAGCGGCACATAGCAGGCGTCTTCGTCGCAAATGCCGTCGCTGCCGGGCGGCAGCCGCAAGCCGACGTTGAGGTCGCGTCCATCGTCGGTGGCCACGAAACTGCAATTCACGTCCACGCCGACGTCTTGACCGGCGTTGAAGCAGGCCACGGTGTCGAAACAGGCGCCATCTTCGATCGGAGCGACCAGGTCGCCTTCGCCGCCCTGCACCACCGTCGGCGGCACGAAGTCGGGCAGCTCCTCTTCCTTCACGTCGACCGGAATGCACTCACCCGCCGAGCAAGCTTGTTCCCGCCCCTCGGCGTCGTTGTCGCAGCTGCTCAAGTATTCGGGGTCGCTTCCGGGCACCTCGACCGACAGCGCCGTCCCCGCGCAGAGCCACTGAATCGGAAGCGGCACCGTCGCGATGCGCGCCTTGGGCATCGTCGTGACCACCTTCGACAGCGTGCGCGCCTCCAGCCCAGCGGCGTCGTTGGTCTTGCGGATACCGATGACCTGAATCTTCACCCGCTCCGACGGCGTCTCGCCGGCAACGATGGCCACGGTGCCGGGCAGATAAAATTTACCGTCGGGCGCGATATCGTAAACGAAGTCGTAACGTCGCCCCGAGTCGGTCGTGATCTCCACGCGAATGCGCGACACATCCTTGGGGATGCTCATGTCGGTGGACAGCGCCACCATCAGCTGACCACGAGCAGGCTCTTCGTCACTGCAGGCGCCCGAGAGCACACCGGCAAAAACTAGGGGTATCAGGTGACGAAAGGACCGGCGCAGCATGGGCAATCTTTCGATCTAAAAGCTGCCTGTCCCAGAAGTAAAGCCAACCCCCGTTTCGCGCCGGAACGGCCCCAGATTTTTCACGGGCAGATGTCGGAGGCCAGCGACTCCGTCTCAGCTTCACCTACAGCTTTGCGCAGCTTGGCCTACAGAAAGAAGCGCGCGCGATCCAGCGTCACTCGCAAAAGCAGTGTGCACGTGGTCGCGAGTAATACCTTTGAGTTACTCCCGCCGGTCACAATTCGTAAAGATTATCTAAACGCTGCCGCTTTGATGTTACCTTGAGAAGGTTACGCCGAACTTCGATCGACGCGTGCACGCACGAACGTGGTGAGTGCTCCAGTCGATTCGCCCACCCCGCGAGGTAACGTGAGCTGGTCATTTTTGCGTTCGCTACCCAGTCTGAGCTTGTGTCTCGCCTTCATGGCGGGCTGCGGCGGTAACCCCCAGATCAAAGACGACGACATGCCGGTCGACGTCGGCGGAAGCGGCGGCAAGGGCGGCAGCGAGACGGGTGGCAGCAGCACCGGCAGTCGCCCTCCGATCCTGAACACGGAAGGCGGCGCCGATTCCGAAGATCAGGACCCGGTACCGGTCGAGGCGGTGTGCGGCAACAGCGAGCTCGAGCCCGGCGAGGTGTGCGACGACGGCAACACGGAAGACGGCGACGGCTGTTCGGCGACCTGCGACGACGTCGATCTGGATTACGACTGCTCGGCGATTGGCGAAGATTGTCGGCTGGTGGTGGTGTGCGGCAACGGCGTGCTGGAGGGCGACGAGGCGTGCGACGACGGCAACACGGAAGACGGCGACGGCTGCGACAGTGACTGCGGAACCGTCGAAGACGGCTTCGTGTGCGTGCGCCCCGGCAAGCCGTGCGTGACGCGATCGGTATGCGGCAACGGTGAACGCGAGCGCGGCGAAGAGTGCGACGACGGCGGCACGCAAGCCGGCGACGGTTGCGACGACGTCTGCCGCCTGGAAGCCGGCTACGACTGCCCGCCTCATCAGAGCTGCGTGAAGCGCGAGTGCGGCAACGGAGTGCGCACCCCCGACGAAGCTTGCGACGACCACAACTCCGTGGACGGCGACGGCTGCTCGTCGGCTTGCACGGTCGAAGCCGGTTTCCGTTGCAACAGCAACGGTTGCCAGCCGTTGTGCGGCGACGGCTTGGTGCGCGGCACCGAGCAGTGCGACGACGCCAATCACGTGAGCGGTGACGGCTGCAGCTCCGGCTGCCGCGTCGAGCCGTTTTACGCCTGCGACGCCGGACAGCCCAGCAGCTGCTCTTCGAGCATCGCCTGCGGCAACGGCACCATCGATCCGGGCGAAATTTGCGACCCGCCGGGCACCAACGGCTGCGCCGCCGGCTGCAAGAGCTTCGTCCCCGACACGGCTGCCCCGCCCGTGTGCGGCAACAGCGTGATCGAGCAGAACGAGACCTGCGATCCGCCGAACGGCAACCAGGGCTGCAGCGCCGCGTGCGCGGTTCAAAACGGCTGGACCTGTCCGCAGGCAGGCGTCTGTTACCGCAACCCGTACTGCGGTGACGGCGTGGTCCAGAAGGCGCAAGGTGAGGATTGCGATCCTCCGAACACCACGGGCTGTAGCGCCACCTGCAAGGCGCTGCCTGGTTACACGTGCGTCGGCCTCGGCCCCTCGACGTGCCAAAAGCCGGTCTGCGGCAACGGCACGATCGAATTCGGTGAGCAGTGCGACGACGGCAACGACACCAACCCGAACGACGGCTGCAATACGTGCAAGCTCGCCACGGGCTACGTTTGCCCGGCCGAGGGCGTGCCGTGCCGCGCTCGCTGCGGTGACGGGCTGAAGCTCGGCACCGAGCAGTGCGACGACGGCAACAAGGACGACGGCGACGGCTGCAATGCCGGTTGCCGCGTCGAGCTCGGCTACGATTGCCCGACCCCCAACGCGACGTGCGTCAAGGCGGTGTGCGGCAACCACATCGTCGAGAGCGGCGAGAGCTGCGACAATGACAGCGCCACCGTCGGCACCCCGCCCCTCACCGCCATCGCGGGTGACGGCTGCGGCCCCACCTGCCAATCCGAGCCCACCATCCACGTCGGCCCCAATCCGACCGTCGACATCACCTGCGGCGACGGCCTCAAGATGGCCACCGAGCAGTGCGACGACGGCAACAAGGTCAGCGGCGACGGCTGCGATAAAGACTGCAAGCTCGAGACGCCCGGCTGGAACTGCTCGGACGAGCTGCGCCTACCGCAGTCGATCAAGATGCAGGTCACGTACCGCGACTTCAAGAAGGAGAGCTCGAGCGGCGGTCATCCGGACTTCGAGACCAACCCCTACGGCGCCACCCTGGGCATGGTCGGCCCGGTGTGCACGCGCACCTCTACCGAGTGCACGGCGGCGGCGGGCGCTACCTGCGGGGCGGGCACCTGCGGTCACTTGGATGCCGAGGGCAAGCCGGTGTTCCACAAGAGCAACGGCACGGCGGCGGTGAAGAACCCCGACACCTTCTCGCTCTGGTACCGCAACTCGAACCCCACCAACATCGCCGGCAACAACGGCACCATTCTGGTCGACCCGATCGTGAGCTACCTCAAGCTCGACCAGACGGGCGGTACCTCGTCCGAAACCTACTTCTACAACGACAGCGCCTTCTGGCCGCTCACGGGGCTCGGCTTCGGCAACAACGGCAACGCTACCAACTTCCACTTCACCACCGAGCTTCGCTACTTCTTCCAGTACAAGGGCGGTGAAACGCTCACGTTCATCGGTGACGACGACGTGTGGGTGTTCGTGAACGGTCGCCTGGCCGTCGACATCGGCGGTGTCCACGGCGCCGAAGGTGGCCGCGTGGTCCTGGGCGACGACGGCGGCCCCGGCGCTACCGACAGCGACTGCTCGGTCCATCGCGGCAGCACCACGCTCGGCGCGTGCGCGCTGGAAGACGCCGAAAAGACCAGCAACGACGACGTACGCTTCGGCCTGGTCAAGGGCGGCGTCTACGAAATCGTGCTGTTCCAGGCGGAGCGCCACACCTCGCAGTCGAACTTCAAGCTCACCCTGGCGGGCTTCTTGGCGCCGCGCACCTTCTGCGAGAGCGATTGCGGCGACGGCTACGTCGTCGGCGACGAGTTCTGCGACGACAAGGACCTGAACTCCGACACCGAGCCGGGCGCGTGCAACACTAGCTGCACTGCGCGCGGCTTCTGCGGCGACAACCAGCACCAGACGAACGAGGCCTGCGACAACGGCAAGAACACCGATTTCTACCGTGACGCGATGTCGGCGGCCGACGCCTGCACGCCGACCTGCACCCTGCCGCCCTTCTGCGGCGACGGTTCGCTCCAGGCTGCCTTCGAGCAATGTGACCGCGGCAACGCCAACGCCAACGACAGCTACGGCCCCACCAGCTGCAAGACCGACTGCACGCTGGGCGGCTATTGCGGCGACGGCATCACCAACGGTCCCGAGGTATGCGACCTCGGCGCCAACAACGGCAAGAGCTACGGCGCAGGCTCGTGCGGCTACGACTGCAAGCCCGGTCCGAGCTGCGGCGACGGCACGCGCAACGGCTCGGAGCAGTGCGACGACGGCACCAACAACGGCAAGGCCGGGTCGAAGTGCGACACCGACTGCACCATCAAGCCCTACTGCGGTGACGGCATCGAGCAGTCTGGTGAAGCCTGCGATTATGGCCAATTCGCCTCGGATGGCTACGGCGGCTGCACCAACATGTGCACCGTGGGCCCGTCCTGCGGAGACGGCACGTCCGACTCGCCCTTCGAAGAGTGCGATGACGGCGCGCTCGCCAACACCGGCGGCTACGACGGCTGCACCAGCAGCTGCGCGCTCGGCCCGCATTGCGGTGACGGCGTGGTCGACTCCGCCAATGGCGAGACGTGCGACAACGGCTTCAACGACGACACCTACACCGAGGGCACGGACGCATGCGCGCCCGGCTGCGGCGCTCCGCCCGGCTGCGGCGACGGCGTGCTCCAGTCCGGCTTCGAGCTGTGCGACAACGGTGCAGACAACGACGACAACGCCTATGAAGGCTGCACCAAGAGCTGCGACTTCGGCCCCTACTGCGGCGACTCGCACGTCGACGCGGACGGTAACGAAGCCTGCGACGACGGCGCGGACAACGTCACCTACGCCGCGGCGAAGGGCGGCTGCGGCTACGACTGTCAGCCCGCCCCGTACTGCGGCGACGGCACCCGCAACGGACCAGAGCAGTGCGACGACGGCATGAACACGGGCGCCTACGGCACCTGCAACGCGGACTGCACACTGGCCGCGCATTGCGGCGACGGCGTCCGGCAAGATCCGGAGCAGTGCGACGCCGGCCCCACCGGCAGCAGCGTCTGCTCGATCGCCTGCAAGCGCCGCAACCTGACCAAGTAACGGCACAAACGCCGCATGTACCCGGCCTCCGCGCTGGTGTAAAAGGTGCTCCCCTTTTCACCAGCCGGAGATCGCCATGGGTAGCCAATCGACCGAGCTCACGGGTCCGGACCTCGCTCAGGGCGTCGACCCGAGCACGCTGAAGAACGACGCTCCGCTACTGGGGCACCTCGACGGGCAAGCCGTGATGCTCGTGAAGAGCGGCGAGCGCGTCCTGGCCACTGCCGCGACTTGCAGTCACTACGGCGGCCCGCTCGCCGAGGGGCTGGTGGTAAATGGCACGGTGCGGTGCCCTTGGCACCACGCCTGCTTCGACCTGGCAAGCGGGCTGGCGCACGGCCCTGCGCTTACCCCGCTCGAGTGCTTCGACGTGATCAGCGAGAGCTCGCTGGTACGGGTGAAAAAGCGCGAACGCCCCCAAGCGCCGCTTCAACCGAAGACGAGCCCCAGCTCAGTAGTCGTGGTTGGCGGCGGGCCCGCCGGTGCCGCCTGCGCCGAAGGCTTGCGACGCCTCGGCTACGAAGGGCCCATCACGCTACTCGCCGAAGAGGCTCCGGGTCCCGTCGATCGACCCAACCTGTCGAAGGACTACCTGGCCGGAAACGCGCCCGAGGAGTGGATCCCCCTGCGCGACGCGGGGTTTTACGCCGAGCAGCGCATCACGTTTTCGCTCGGGGAGCGCGCCACCAGCATCGATGCGAAAGCACGCACGCTGACGCTAGCGAGCGGAAAGGTGCTCGATTACGGAGCGCTGGTGCTCGCAACCGGCGCGGAGCCGCGACGGCTGTCGGTGCCGGGCGCCGACGCCGAGCACGTGTTCACGCTGCGCACCCTTGCGGACTCGCGCGCCATCATCGCGCGCGCCAAGCCGGGTACCCGCGCGGTGGTGATCGGCTCGAGCTTCATCGGGCTCGAGGTAGCGGCCGCGCTCCGCGCGCGCCAGGTCGAAGTCTCGGTGGTCGCGCCCGACCAGGTGCCGCTCGCTCGCGTGATGGGCGAAAAGGTCGGCCGCTTCGTGCGCCAGCTGCATGAGCAAAAGGGCGTGGTGTTCCACCTGGGGCGCAAGCCGACCAGTATCACGCCGAATAAGGTGCAGCTCGACGACGGCAGCGCGCTCGACGCCGATTTCGTAGTCGCGGGCGTCGGCGTGGCGCCCCGCACTGCACTCGCCGAGGCCGCCGGGCTCGCGGTCGACAACGGCATCGTAACCGACGCCCAGCTGCGCACCAGCGCACCCGACGTCTTCGCGATCGGCGATGTTGCCCGGTATCCGGATCCCTGGTCGGGGCAGAGCGTGCGGGTCGAGCACTTTGCAGTCGCGGAGCGGCAGGGCCAAGCGCTGGCGGCAATGCTGCTCGGCCTCCAAAGCAGCTACCGCACCGTACCGTTCTTTTGGAGCGCGCATTACGAGGCCACGTTCGCTTACGTGGGTCACGCGAACGGCTGGGATCGCATCATCGAGCGCGGCAGCCTCGAGTCGGGCAAATACGCAGCCGCCTTCGAGCTGAAAGGCAAGCTCCTCGCCGCGGTTTGCCTGGGCGAAGACGAGCTCGGGCTGCGCTTCGAGGCCGCCCTCGAAGCCGACGACCAGCAAGAGCTGCGCGCGCTCTTCGCCTGACCAGAGCGGGCTGCCCATCCGCAGCTCGATTGCAGAAGCCGCCGATAAGTTCCGGGTCTCGCTGACCGGAACGTCCCGGGCTGCTGCCCGAGGGGCCGTGCAAGCAGCGTTCGGATTGGCCTGGGGACGGTACGGAAGTTTCTGCAGGGGGCTGCGGCCGGGCTGCGGGGTGGCAGCACCTGCTTAGAAGGTGAAGACGTTGAACTTGACCGAGGTTGCGGGGGGCACGTCCTCGGGCTTCGGGTGGTGCTTGTACTGTTCGGGGATGGCGTCCCACGAATCGTAGACGTGACCGTCGATGAAGAAGCGGTGCCGTTGGTCGGGCGGCAGCGTGGGGTCGGAGCTGGTGGCGATCGGTTGATAGCTGCGCTCGGGCGGCGCCATGCCGGCGTAGTTGCCGGCGATCACCAGCTCGCTCTTACCGTCGTGATCGACGTCGGTTTGAATCCAGTTCACCTGGAGCGCGCGGTTGTAGGTTCCGTCCCGCAGCATTTGCGCGATTTCCGCGTTGAAGCGGTCGATGATCTGCCGCGCGTCCTTGCGGTCTTTCCGCACCGTGAAGTGGAGCGAGCGCTTGACCAGCACCTGGCTACCGACCACGAAGTGCTCTTTGGCCTTCACCGGCTCTTGCTCGAACAAGTAGTGAACGAGCAGCTGATCTTCGAGCACGTAGTCCAGCTCGCCTTTGAGCAGCGCGCGCAGGTTTTGCTGTGAACCGGCGCCGCGCACGAACTTCGGCTCGCGCGCCCGCTCGACCTCGTCGCCGTACGCGTATCCCTCGACGAGCCCGACCTTTTTGCCCGCCAGGTCGGAGAAGGCCTTGGCCGAGACATCCCTGCCCTTGAGCCCCACCAGCACCAGGCGGTTCTCGAGGTAGGCGTCCGAATAGAGCAGGTAACCTTCACGCTCGGGCGTGTGCCACGTAGCGGCCGAGCCGTCGCAATTACCGGAGCGCAGCTGGTCCGCCCACTCCGCGGGGGACAAGATGGCGGTGGATTCTTGATAACCGGCGCGCTCGAGCGCTGCGTGCACCAGATCGATGGCGACGCGCTGCTTGCCCGCTTCGTCTGTGAACGGCGGCCAAGCGGTAGAGATGAGCTTGAGGCGCGCGGCCGCTGGCACGGGCTGGCCCGGTTCGGCCGCGCCCGGTGGTGGCGACACCGCCGTGTTGCCCGGCGAAGCAACCGGCTGGACTGGAGAACAACCGAGGGCGACCAGGCAAACAGCGAGCACTAGCTGGCGCGACACGCACGAAAGCTATCACATGTGGAGCGCCCGGGTCAGGAACGCCCATTGGTCGGCGACCTCGTCGATCCGCTTGTCGGTCGGAATGCCGTCACCGTGGCCGGCGCGAGTTTCGATGCGGATCAGCACCGGCGCCGCTCCGCCTTGCGCGTGCTGCAGCGCTGCAGCGAATTTGAAGCTGTGCGCGGGTACCACGCGATCATCGTGATCGGCGGTCGTGATCAGAGTCGCCGGGTACGGAGCGCCGGAGCGCAAATTGTGCAGCGGGGAATAAGCGTAGAGCGTCTTGAAATCGGCGGCATCGTCCGGCGATCCATAGTCGTCGATCCAGCCCCAGCCGATTGTGAACTTGTGAAAGCGCAGCATGTCCATCACCCCCACCCCGGGCAGCGCCGCTCCGAACAGGTCCGGCCGCTGCGCCAGCATCGCGCCCACCAAGAGCCCGCCGTTCGAGCGCCCCATGATGGCGAGCTTGGGAGTCGAAGTGAGGCGCTCGTGCAGCAAATATTCGGCTGCCGCGATGAAGTCGTCGAACACGTTCTGCTTATGAGCTCGCTTGCCTGCTTCGTGCCAGGTCTCGCCGTATTCGCCACCGCCACGCAGGTTGGGCGTGGCCAGCACGCCGCCCAGCTCCAGCCAGGCCAGGTTTCCGGGGCTAAAGTTCGGTGTGATCGAGATACCAAAGCCGCCGTAGCCGTAGAGTAAGCACGTCGTCTCGGGACCGGGCACGAGACCATGCTTCTGCGTGATGAACATCGGCAAGCGCGTGCCGTCGCGGCTGGTGAAAAAAACTTGCCGCGTTTCATACAGCGCCGGGTCGAACTTCAACGTCGGCTTGCGAAATAGCTCTTCTTGCTTGGTCGCGACGTCGAGGCGCTCGATGTGCGACGGCTCGCTGAAGCTCTCGAACGCGTAAAACGTCTCGCTCCGCGCCGGGTCGCCTTCGCTGAGCCAGACCGTGCCCAGACCCGGCAGCGGCACCACCTGCTCGAGCGCTCCGCTCTCGGCGTGCACGCGCAGCTCGGAGCGCGCGTCCTTCAGGTAATTCACGAGGATTTTGCCGCCGACGAGCTCCACCTCTTGCAGCGTTTCCGGTTGCTCGGGGATCAGCTCGCGCAAGGTCAGCGGTTGCTTCGTGACATCGACGCTGACGATGCGGCCTCGCGGCGCGTTCAAGTCGGTCCTGAATAGAAACGTGGTGCCGCGGTTACCGAGAAAGGTGTAGTCGACTTCGAGCTTGGGAAAGAGCGGGACGATGGGTGAGCGGGGTCGCGCCAAGTCCTGGTACCAGACGCCGTACTTGGAGTCGGTGCCTTCGGCGACGGTGATCACCAGGTAGCGGCCGTCTCGGGTCGTGGTCGGGTGAAAGCTCCACTTTCGCTGGTCGGGGCGCGCGTAGATGAGCGTGTCTTGCGCTTGGGGCTCACCCACCCGGTGAAAGAACAGCTTGTTGTCGAAATTGCTCTCTTCTAGAGCCGCGCCCGGCTTCGGTTCGTTGTAGCGATTGTAGTAAAAGCCGCGCCCGTCCTTGGTCCAGGCAGCGTCGGAGAACTTCGACCACAGCAGCACCTCGGGCAGATCTTGACCGTCATCGACGCGGCGAACGCGCCACTCGGTCCAATCCGAGCCGGCGCGCGACAAGGCATAGGCGAGCAGCTTGCCGTCGTGGCTCGGTACCCAGCGCTTGAGCGACACGGTACCGTCCGCGGCGAGCAGGTTGGGGTCGAGCAGCAGCTTGGGCTCCGCCGTTAGTGACGACAGGAAATACAGCGCCGCCTGGTTTTGGAGACCCGAATTGTAGCGATGAAAGTAGCGGCCGCCGCGAACCGTAGGCAAACCGAAGCGCTCGTAGTCCCACAGCTCACGCAAGCGAGCACCGAGCGCCGCGCGACGGGGAATGCCGCTCAAGTAGCCTTGCGTCAAACGATTCTGCTCGTCGATCCAGGTGCGCGTTTCCGAGCTCGAGGTGTCTTCGAGCCACCGGTACGGATCCGCCACGCTCACTCCGTGAAGCGTCTCGACGAAGTCGCTGCGACGACTCACCGGATAAGTCAGCGTCATCTTCGGCTGCTGCTTCGCAGTAGCTGACGGGCGCGGCGCGGGTGCTGACGCGCTCGGCGGAGCTGCCGCGCAACCCGAGAGCAGCCACATCAACCAACCCCAGCGGCGCGCGGCGCGGTGCATTCGGCCGCACGTTGGCCAAAAATGCGCGCGCCGTCCAGCGCTTCGCGTTGAAACGAGCACCGCGCACGCTTCAACGCTCACGACGACGACGTCAGAAAAGTCTGTTGGTGCGCCTGACGCACGACCGGACACGAACCCAATATCCCACCTTAACTCCCCATCTCGGAGGGTCCTGTCATGCGCTGGAGCAGACGTTGGCAGCTTGGCGGCGCGATCGCGCTTACGTTCGTCGTCGCATGCGCCCACGAGGTGCAAGATTTTCCTCACCGTTTCGATGCTGACGACAGCGACGCCTTGGATGATAACGGCCCGGGCGACGACTTGGCACCAACTGCGGGCGGCAATGCCACACCTGCCGGCAGCGGTGGACGCGTAAACCCTCCCAGCGTGAAGCCGAGCGGTGGCGGCGGTGCAAATGGCAGCGGCGGTGCCGATTCGGCGAGCGGTACTGGTGCGGGCGGCAAGAACAACTCCTCCAAAGGCGGAGGGCGAAATCGAGGTGGCGCTGGCGGCGACGGTGGCGAAGGCGGCCACTCGACGACAGGAGGCGGCGGCAGCGGTCCTGTCGTGCCGACCCACCAAGCCTGCAAGAGCATGAAGCTCCCCATTGAAAGTGGTGAGTCATCGAGCAACGAGGATCCGTCGCTCGGTCCGATGTTCGCATTCGACGGTGTCGAGACGACGCGCTGGTCGAGCGCTCACTCCGAACCGCAATGGCTCGCCGTCGACCTGGGTGAGGTCGTTCGCATTAGCCGCGTGCTCATCCGCTGGGAAAAGGCCTACGCCGCCGACTATCAAGTCACGATCGCCGATGAGGCCGACGGCCCCTGGGAGCCGCTGTTTCACGACCGCGAGGGCAACGGAGAAACGGACGACGTCGACGATTTCGACGCGGCAACTGGGCGCTTCTTGCGAATGACAGGCACTAAACGCGCCACCGTGTTTGGTTTTTCGATCCTCGAGCTAGAGCTGTACGGCGACGCTGACGAAGCCTGCATCGCCAAGTGACGTGCGGTCGCGTGCTAAGCTGACGCTGTGCTGGCGCGCGCTGTCGTTCTGTTTGCTGCTGGGACAGTCTTGGCTTGCTCACCGTCGAGTGGCAACGAGCCGCCGTCGACGGGTGGCGAAGCCGGCCGCGGCGGAGCGGGCGGAGCAGCGCCCGGCGCTGGCGGCCTGAGTGGAACTACGAGCGGGTCGACCGCGGGTGCGCCTGCCGAAGGTGGGCAAAGCGGTAGCGGAGGCGGCAGCTCGAGCGCGGGGCGAGGTGGCACCAACTCGGGCGCAGCCGGTGCAGCCGGTACTGCCAGCATGGCGGGCGCAGCTGGGTCGCAAGCGGGCGGCCCATCCACCATCGGTGGCCTCTATTGCCCGCCACGTGGCGGTGCCTATCCAGCTCCGTTCGCAGGCGACGCGACTGCGCAGCTCGTGCCGATTCAACCTCCAAACGGCATCGAATTCCTGGAGGGACCTGTTTGGCTTGCCGAGTCCGGCGTGCTCCTGATGTCCGAATGGTTCACGGGGCAGCATCGCATCTTGCAGCTCACGCCTCCGCAGGCGATCGAAGTCTGGCTACCGACCTCACGGAGCAACGGTTTGATCTTGGCACCGTCGGGGGACGCGCTCCTGCTCGTAACCGAAACGCCCACTGCAGGTGTGGCGCGCGTCTCGCTCACGAACAAGGACGTCGAATCACTCGCGTCGAGCTACCAGGGCCAGGCGTTCGTACAACCGAACGACTTGGCGGTGCGGGCCGACGGCTTGCTTTTCTTTACGGACTACCAGGCAGGGCGCTTGTATCGCCTCGACGCCGACGGCAGCGTCACGCTGGTCGCATCTCAGCCGCACGCCAACGGCGTCGGCCTCGCACCGGACGAGCGCACGCTGTACCTGAACTCGGACGCTCACACGTTCGCGTACCCGCTCGACGCCGCTGGCACGCTCGGCACCCCGCGCGAGCTGACCAGCTCGGTTCAGGGTGCGGACGGCTTGGCCATCGATTGCGCGGGCAATGTGTACGTGGCGCAGAACGAGGCCCGCTCGCTGCTAGTGCTCTCGGCCGATGGCGACGAGCTCGGCGAGATCGGCGTGCAATCGAACGCCGTCACCAACGCGGCCTTCGGCGGCCCCGAACGCAAAACGCTCTACATCACCACCGCAGACGCCCTTTACTCGGTGGAGCTGGCGATTCCGGGACTACCCTACTGATCAGCGACGGACTCGGACATTAAGGACGGCAATGCGCTTAGCTTCGTTCATCGGCCCGGTGGCCCTCGGCCTTTTCTTACTCGGTTGCAGCGATAAGGCCGCAGCGCCCTCGACTCCAGGTGGGGGCCAACCCGGCGGCGGCAACCCGAGCACCGGCGGCAGCCCGGCGACGGGCATGCCCTCGGGCGGCGGCGGCATGACCAGCAGCGGGGGCAGCGGCAACGCCGCGGCCGGCACTGCTCCGAGTCCGGGCGGCTCGGCCGGTACCGGTGGCACGGCGCCCATCGGCGGTAGCGCGACGGGCGGCAGCAGCGGCGCAGGCGGAGCACCTCCTACCGGAGAAGAGGTCGCGCAAAAGAGCATGGGCTGCACCCTCCAGCCGACCATCGAGCCAGGCACATTCGCGCCCACCATGGTCGGCGGACGACAGACGTGGATTCACTTGCCCCCGAACTACAACGCGGAGCGCGCCTACCCGGTGATCTTCGTTTGGAAGGGTTGCTCGGCGCCGGGTGTCTCGTCGTTCGGTCTGCAAAACGTCGTGGGCGAAGACGCCATCCTCGCTCAGGGCGACTTCCCGGCGGGCGCAGACTGCTACGACACCGGCGACGGCTCGATGTACACCGACATCCCGGTGTTCGACGCGCTGCTGGAGCACCTCGAAACCAATTACTGCGTCGATAAGGCGCACGTGTACTCGGTCGGCTTCAGCAGCGGCGCCTGGCTCACTCAGCTGCTGGCATGCCAACGCGGCGACGTGCTGCGCGGTATCGGCACCATTGCCGGCGCCTTCAAGCCCGCCTTCACCAAAGGCGCCGCCTGCGCGGGTGACGGCTTGGCTGCGTTCATGGTCAGCGATCTGACCGACCATACCAACCCCTTCTACGACGAAGACAACGACGGCGATAGCGTCGAGGTCGCGGTCAACCATTGGCTCACCGCCAACGGCTGCACCGAAACGACCTGGACTATGGAAGCCGGCATGCCCACTTCGCCCGACGAAACCGTGTGCCGCTCCTACGCAGGATGCGGCACCAACCCGGTCAAGCTGTGCCTGACCAGCGGCAAGGGGCACGCGGTGCAAGAACAGCTGTCGATGCCAGGCTTCTGGCAAATGTTCCAAACCACCCTGCCGAAATAGCGAACGTCACTCAGTCTGATCGCGAAAGCTCAGACTGACGATCGGAGGCGCACCGTTCGGGCTCGGCTCGCCCGGCTCGAGCATCATGAAAAGCTCGGTGGTCACGATCGTGCCGCTGATGAGGCTGGTGGGCGTGCTGCAGCCGCCGATGGCAGAGGGTCCGCAGCTGCAGGTGCCCGACGGATCCAAGCAGCGCCGGGTCGTCCCAGCCTGGACTGAAAAAGTGAACACGCCCGCTTCGACCTGTTGCGCGCTGACGCATTCTGCCGGAGGCGCCGCAGCGCCGGTCACGCATTGCTGGGGCAACGGTTGCGGCACCGCAAACCGGCCGTCCCACGGCACCCGCACCGATTGGCCAGATTCGAGCGTCACGGTGGTGGGGATCGGGCAGGCGAGCGGGCAGGAAACGCTCGTCCCGGTCATCGCGTTCTGGCAGGAGCTGCGACACGCGGCGAGCGCCGGCAGAGCGCGGCGGGCGCCGTCCTCCACTTGAAAGAGCTCACGCGGCTCGCAGTTCATGTCTTGAGGACCGAGATGGAGCGTTTGGCTCATCTCGTTCTTGATCTCGATCATGAGCTGCCAGCCCTTGTCGTCCTTCAGGTCTTCGCAGTTGACCGGGGTCACGCTGCCGCTGCCCGCCGTCGAGCCACCGCCGCCGGTGCTCGAAACGCTGCCACCAACCGACCCACCTGTGCCGCTCGTACCACTCGCGCTGTTTGCGCCGCCCGCTGTGCCGCCCGCGGCGGTGCTTTGTCCATCGACAGTGCCGAGCGGCGCACGGCTCGCGTCGTCACCGCAAGCGGTGACGCAGACGAAGCACGGACCAAGAAGAAGGAGTCCCCAGGCGGACTGCATCAACCCAGTTGTATGTAACTGCTGGCTCGGGGGCGAGCGCGAACTTCACTCCTGACGGCGCAATTTGGCGCACATTCACACCCTGACTGTGAAAGTACCGTTCGCCTGGCCAGGGTAAAATTCCACCACGGGGCTGCCGCCTCGCAGCTGCGACTTGCAGAAGCTGCTGTACGGCGATCGGTCTCGTTGCGTGGTGAGGGGTGGCGCGGTGCGAGAGCGAGCGCGAGTGCGGAGCGTGCAGAGTCTGAGTGAGCGTGGAGCGCGTGCGCGTGGAGCGTGCGGAGCGCGAGGGCGCGTGCGTGCGGAGTGAGCGCGCTAGCAAGGTGAGGTTCTCGAGAGAACCACCCAAACATGCGAGGCCAGCATTCGAGTGAGGGGCTTTTCGGCCTAGTCCACGCGCTTTTGCGCTGATGCGGAGTCGCTCGACGCTTGCAGCTCGTAACTCACGCGTGGGATGGTCCGAGGTTGCGGTTTTGCGCCGCACTCATTCATCGGGACAGGAGCACACTCATGAGACTCGTTTATCTTGGCCTACTGGTAGCCCTCTCTTTGCCGGCCGTGGCCTGCAGCAGCGACGACAAGGGCAAGAAGGACTCGACCACCCAGGTCGAAAAAGAAGGGCAAACCTCGGTCGAAATCAGCGCGGCGGACGGCGGCGTGGTCGAGCTGGGCAAAGCCAGTCTCGAGATCCCGGGCGGCGCCCTCGCGGACGACACGACCATCACGGTCGAGAGCTCCGAACCGTCGTCGAGCTTGCCTGACGCATCGTCGCTCAAGGGTCTGGTGTACGACTTTGGCCCGGACGGCACGACCTTCGCAGCGCCCGCAGCGCTGACGCTCCCCTCCGTCGGTGACGCCGGTGAGGGAAAGGAAGCCGTGATCGCGTGGCTCGACGAGGACAGCGGTGTCTGGCAAGACCTGCCCACCACGACCGCCGCGGACGGTTCGCTGCAGGCGGAGATCGCTCACTTTACGAAGTTCGTTGTCCGGCTGCGTGGCGTCGTGACGAGCGATTGCAGCTTCAGCAAATGTGGCGGGGACATCGAGGGCACTTGGAGCCTCACCGGGCTGTGCGCCGATGTTCCCGGCGGGCTCGACCCGTTCGACGGCAAATGCCCGGAGGCGGTCGCCGACGTCAACGTGGACGCGAGCGGAACCGTCACCTTCAACAGCGACGGAACGCTGAGCAAGAACTTCACTACACGGCTCATCGCCACCCTGACCGTACCCAGCAGCTGCCTGGAGACCCTCCACGGTACGCTGCCCGCCACCTGCGCTGAGCTGGACGAAGAGGACGAGGATTCGAGCACCGTGTGCACCGGTGATCCCACCGAGAGCTGCACCTGCGTCGAAACCGGCACTCCGGAGACCGATACGGACCCGGGCGAATACTCCGCCACCGCCAGCGGCGACCTCACGATTGGCGACGTCGACAGCACCGAGCCGGATGACCAGGCCTTCTGCGTCAAAGGCAACGAGCTCCGCGTGCAGGGGACGAGCGATGACGGCGTGACGATCACGTACATCGCCACGCGCCAGTGAGCTCGGGCTGGTCTCGATGAGCGGCTGTACGGGTCCGGCTTCGGTCGGGCCCGTGCCGCCCTCGCCGGCTCGAAACTAATGCGCGTCGAAGAGCGGCAGGCGCAGCCTGAACGTGGTGCCCACGCCGGGCTCGGACTCCACCGAAACCCGCCCCTTGTGCTCCTCGATGGCGCTGCGCACGACGCGCAACCCTAGTCCAGTGCCGCGCGCGCCCTTCGTCGTGAAAAACGGCGTAAACAAGCGACTCTGCACCGATTCGGGCATGCCCGTACCAGAGTCGTGCACGCTGAGCACGACCTCGCCCCCTTCGACCGTCGCAGAGAGCTCGATCGCTCCGCCTCGCGGCATGGCATCGCGGGCGTTGATGGCCAGGTTGAGCAGCGCTTGCTGGAGCCGCGTCGCGCTGCCCCAGACGATCAGCGACGGCGAATCCGGCAGCGACAGCTCCAGCCGATGCTTGCGACCCAGCGCGTGAGTGATCGGCCCCTGCATGCTGCGCAGCAGCGAGCACAAGTCGACCGGAGCTGCCGGCGAAGCTTGCCCGCTTCCGAAATGCAGCATGGCGCGGGTCATTTCCTCGGCTGAACCCAGCGCCTGGCGAATATTGGCGAGCGCGGCTTGCCGCTGCTGCGGCTCCGCTTCGAGCTCCCACGTGGCCGCGTGGATGATTTGCAAGAAGTTGTTGAAGTCGTGCGCTGCTCCGGCCGCGAGCTGACCCACGTCGGCGAGGCGCTGGGTGCGAGCGAGCTCTTCCGCGGCGAGCAAGCGGCGGGCTTCGCCCTCGCGATCTTCGGTCACCTCATCGAGCAACAGCAAGACGCCGAGCTGTTCGCGATCGGGATGACGCCAGGGCCGTGTCGACCAGCGAAAGTGGCGCCGCTGTCCGTCGGCGATTTCCACGGTCTCTTCAGTCGGGGTCGAGTCCTGCTCACCGCGCAAGCTGTGCTCGATGGCCGTGGCCAGCAGCGGCAACGGCAGCGGCAGCGCGCTCTCGAGCTGCACGCCTGGCTCGGACGTGGGAAAGCAGCCTTTCCAGGCCGCGCTGAAGCCCAGGAGCCGACGCTGCGCGTCGAGCCACGCCACCGACGCGGGCACGCTCTCCAGAAAGAACCGCACCTGATCGTCGCTGGCTCGCAAGCGCGCGTGCATGTACGTGCGCCCGGTATAGCGCAAGAACAGACCCCACAGCACAGGCACCATCAGCGACAGCTGGTCCGCGATGGTATCGGCCCAAACCAGGCCTGAGGCCTCGAGCATGTTGGCCACGTGATTGAAGGCCAGCATCCCCAGAAGCGCAGTCAAGCTCATGCGAACGCTGCGCGACGGGTGCGGCGGTCGACGCACTACGAGGACCAGCGCGTACACCACCGCCAGGAGGCCACACACCTCGAACACACGGATCACGCCGGCGCCCTCGGCGCTCGCAGCGCCCACAGCGCCAACATCACCGACTGCGCGAAGTAGCAGGCATGCTCGATGGTGTTGAACACGTCGTACCAGACGGCATGCTCGACGATCGTCGCGATGCTGCCGAGCACCAAGAGCGCGAGCCCGCCCAGCAGCACCCTCCACTCCGGCACACGGCGCAGCTCCTTCAAGAAATGGAGACTCACCACCGCGAGCAACAGCGCGCTGATCAAAACCGTGAGCTCACGCTCGTCGAATGCGGTCTGCCCCATCTCTAGCCTCACTCGACGGCTCCAAGGCAGACGAGCTGGCAGCTAGGATGCTCGATACGGAGGCTACTGGCAAACTCAGGGCGACTCGGCCGGCGGAGCCGCGCTACCCGGCGTGCCGCGCCATTTTTTGAGCGCTGCCGCCACCAACGGAGTCAGCGCCAAGGTCCCGGCAATGCGCAATGGTTGCGTGAGCTTGGTCGCCAGCCAGGCAGCTCCCAAAACTCCCGCGCCGCCCTCTGCGCTCGCGACGCTGAAGCCCATCGAGATCGCGACGGCGAAGCCACCGAGGACGGTGAGCCAGATCCCCAGGTACGTCCAGATCGCAATCCGGCCGTACTCCTCGAGCAACGCCTTCAGCTTGTCGCGCGTCATGGGGTTCCGTAGCACGTCCACCGAGCCGCGCCGTCAGCTGCCGCCCCCCAGGCGCTTCCGTGCTCGGGGACAGCGGCCAGGGGTGTAGTAATTTCGGCGGTCAGCCAGCGCTGCGCGCGGGCGGGAAAATGCTGGAGCTGCGAAAGGCTCGCTCCGGCTTGGCGAACAGATAGCCCTGCAGCAAGTCGGCACCGAGCCGCTCGAGGGTGTCGCGTTCGGCGACGGTCTCGACTCCTTCGCACACCACGCGCATGTTGAGCTCGTGCTTGCACACGCTCAGCATCGACCGTACCAAGCTAGACTTGGCGGGCGACGAATCGATGTCGCGCACCAATGACATGTCGAGTTTGACCAGGTCGGGCTCGAGCTGGCTGAAGCTGGAGAGGCCGGAGTAGCCCGCGCCCAGGTCGTCGACTGCGATGCGATAGCCGAGCCGACGCAGCCGCGCGATGCGATCACGCAAGCCGTCGACGTGCTCGAGCGACGTGCGCTCCGTGATCTCCAATACCACGCGGTGCGCGTGACGCGAGAGCGGCGCCTCGGCTTCGAACAGATCGTTGCTCGAGAGATCGCGCGCGTGCACGTTCATGAAGATGAGGCAATCGTCGGGCGCGGCCGGAATGGACTTCGACACCGCGAGGCGAATCCGACGCCCCAGCTCGTGCGTGCGGCCGAGGCGCTCGGCGGCATCGAGGATCGCCCCGGGAGCGACCAGCTCCGGACCGAGCGAGCGCAGCAGGCCCTCGTAACCGAACACGCGCTGCTCGGGCCAGCTCACGATCGGCTGGTAGGCAATCCACAGCGAATCGAGCGCTCGCGTCAGCGACTCGTCGAGTCGCTGCTGATCCTCGACCAACCCCCCGCCCGCCTCGTAGACGTGGAGCGCCTGGCGCTTGAGCAGCTGCAGGCGGTGCGTGGCGGCAGCTTCTTTGACGACCGCGAGCAACCGGGCCTCTTCGACCGGCTTCAGCAGATAGCGAAAACCGCCGTATTCCAGGGTTTGGAGCGCCGTCTCCAGGGTGGCGCTCCCGGTCACGATGATCACGGGGACGTCGACGTCCACCTGACGGATCAGCCGCAACAGCTCCATGCCGCCGATGCCGCGCATCACCAAATCAGTGACTACGACGTGAAAGAGTCGGCCCTCGCGGTAGAGCGCAATCGCTTCCTCACCGTCCGCCACCGCGTGCACCTTGAACCCGGCTGCGATCAACACGCGCTCGATGGCACGGCGAGCCATCGGGTCGTCGTCGACCAACAGCACTTCCGTTTGGCACTTGGCGAGTGAGCCCATGGTCGACGTGATGCGCCGCTGCGCACAGCTCTTCAGTATAACACCTAACGCTTATCGCCGAGGCTCACAAGCGAGCCCGGGCGGCACTCCACGTCTAGACCGCATCGCTGTCCGGTTTCTCCCGGACTACGCGGTTTTGTTGCCGCTCAGGCGTGCCTTTTCTGTCCCGTACGGGGCCAAGCCGCCGTACGAGATGACGCGCCGATCCGCACACTTACGGGAGTGATGCGGCTGGGGGATCGATCGCCAACATCACACCATACGCCAATTGGAGATAGGCTGCGCGGCTCAG
Organism: Myxococcota bacterium; assembly: GCA_048498935.1. Lineage (GTDB taxonomy): Bacteria > Myxococcota_A > Polyangia > Polyangiales > Polyangiaceae > PMG-095. The sequence continues at coordinate 17,105 of JBEHXA010000006.1, read as the reverse complement.
CATGAAGCGGCAGCAGCGCCCCCGAGGCGCCACGACTCGAGCCACGATCATCGACTCTGCGCTGGCGCTCGTCGATCAGGTCGGCGTCGAAGCGCTCTCGATCCGCACCCTGGCCAAGAGCGTCGGCGCACCGCCGATGTCGCTCTACACACACTTCAAGAACAAGGCTCAGCTACTCGACATGATGTACGTCGAGGTGGCGCAACGCCTCTATGCGGCGCCCGGCAAGCTAACCTGGCAAGCAGAGCTCACCGCGCTTTGCTTTCAGCTGCGCGAGCGCTTGCTCGAGCACCCACATTGGGTTCCGCTGCTTTCGCGCCCCGTGGCGAGCACGCCGCCGGTGCGCGAGCGCTTGCTGGCCATGATGATCGCGGAGGGGCTATCGCCCGAGCGGGCGCTGCAGGCCGTGTCGTCCGCCGCGCTCACGGCGATCGGGCTCACCCTGCTCGAGCTGACTCACCGCGACGGCGACGGGTCCTCGAGCTACGAGCAACGCTTCGAGCGCCTCAAGCAAGCCGACGCCCACGAGGGACCGGCCACCCAAGCGGCCTTCCAAGAGATGCAGAGCTTCGACCTCGGTCAAAACTTCGTCGTCGCGATCAGCCACTTGATCATGGGCTTGGAGGCAGGCTCGGCCGCCCAACCCAACACCGCCTCGGTCGCCGTCCGAAGCTGCTAAGCTCCGCAGCGATGTTCGTGGTCGAGCGGTCGAACGGCGTTTCGAAGCAAGAGTCGTACGCGCAAATTCACGCGCAGCTCGCCGCGCTCTTCGACGGTGAGCGCGACGGCGTGGCCAACTGCGCCAACATGTCCGCGCTGTTGAACGAGGCCTTGCCGGATCTGAATTGGGTCGGCTTCTATTTTTTGCGAGGCGACGAGCTGGTGCTCGGACCCTTTCAAGGCAAGGTTGCATGCGTGCGCATCGCGCTCGGGCGCGGTGTGTGTGGCGCTGCGGCGCGAGAGCGACGTGCGGTCATCGTGCCAGACGTGCACGCCTTTCCGGGGCACATCGCGTGCGACGCCGCCTCGCGCTCCGAGCTCGTGCTGCCGCTGTTGCAGGGCGAGCGCCTGCTCGGCGTGCTCGACCTCGATAGTCCCCTGCCCGAGCGCTTCGACCAGAGCGACGCAGACGGCCTGAGCAAAGCGGTCGAGCTGCTGCTGGCCGGTTCCGACTTGACGCAGGCTTTGCAGTATCGCTAGCGTTCTGACGCAAATGAGAGCGCTAGGCTTCGTCATCGGTGGGGCGGCTCTGCTGCTCGGCATGCCGAGCGCGCACGCGCAAGACGCAACTGCAGCCGCAGTGCTGGCGTACGACGAAGCCGAAGCGCTGATGGCGCAAGGAAGGGTGCGCGACGCTTGCCCGCGCTATGCCGAGAGCCACCGGCTCGATCCGCAACTCGGTACCTTGCTGCACCTGGCCGAGTGCCTTGAAAGGAATGGGCAGAGCGCCAGCGCTTGGAGCCGCTTTCGCGAAGCAGCCGAGCTCGCCGAAAAGCGCGGTGACCCTCGTCAAGAGCTCGCCACCCAGCGCGCCACCGCGCTGGTCCCGCGGCTATCCAAGATCAGGATCAACGTCGCGCCCGGTAGCGAGCCGACGGTCGATCGCGATTCGGTGGTGATCGGTAAGCCCCTCTGGGGCACCGCGCTACCGACCGATCCGGGGCTGCATCGCGTCACCGCGATGGCTCCGGGCCACAAGCCCTGGAGCGTGATCGTCGAGGTGAAGGCCGACGCCTCCACGACTACCGTCGAGGTGCCTCCGCTCCAGCCCGAAGGTACGCCCGTCGCAGCCGTCGCTGCAGCGGCGCCGCCCCCCGCACAACCCGCGGCCCAACCGGCTCAGCCCCCGGCCCAACCGGCTCAGCCTCCAGACGAGTCCAAGTCCAGCGCGCGCTGGTCCGCGCTGCTGGTGGGCGGCGCCGGCCTGGTCGGCGTCGGAATCGGCACGTATTTCGGCGTGCACTCGATGTCGCTGAAAGACGACGCGAGCGGCCATTGCGACGGCAACCTGTGCGACGCCGAGGGCGTGGGCCTGAAGGAAGACGCCATCGCCGCCGGCAATGTCTCCACGGCTGCCTTCATCATCGGCGGCGCAGCCCTCGCAGCGGGCGTGGTGATGTGGGTCGCGCTGGCGCCCGACGACGGCGCCGCCAAGGCGAGCACGCCGCGCGGCTGGCGCCTCGGCCTCGGCCGTGGTGTCACCCTCGAACAGCGCTGGTAGGCCCAGGCCTACGCCTGGTTGCGCAGAAAGTCCGCGAGCTCCGCGAAGCGTTGCGTCAAAAACGCGCGCAGCTCCGCGTCGACGCTCGCGTCGTCGAGAGCAATCGCCATGCAGCGCAGCCAGGCATCCCGCATGCGCTCGTCGACCGGCACGTGAGCGTGACGCATGCGGAGCCGCGGGTGACCGTGGAGGCGCATGTACTCTTGGGGTCCGCCGAGCCAGCCGATCAGAAATAGGCCAAAGCGATCGCGTGAGGCGCGGCTCACTTTGCCCTGCTCGAGCGGGTGCAGCGCGGCCAGCTCCGGCTCGGTCGCGTCCATTGCGTCGTAAAAGCGCTCGGTCAGCGCGAGCACGGCGGCTTCTCCTCCGATGCGTTCGAAGGGGACGAAAGCGGGCTCGCCGGGGTTCATCGGCGGATGCGTAGCGGGAGAGCCCGAGGCGCGCAACTCAGCGCGCCCGAGGCTCAGACGAAGCCGGCCAGGGTGCCCGGATAGTCCGGCTCGCCGAAGCCCGTGGCTGCCACGCCGTACAGGTTCAAAAACGACGTGAGCAGCTGGTTGTGCGGCTGGCCCTGGTATTGGAGGAAGCGCCCCGTCTCGACCTTGCCCGAAGCCTTGCCGGCCAGCACGTACGGCAGCTTTCGCCGGTCGTGGATTTCGGCCTGCGAGAGCTCGTTCGGCCAGAACAAGAGCGTGTGGTCGAGCAGGGTGCCGTCGCCTTCGGGCACCTTCTTCATCTCGGAGAGCAGGTACGCGAACTGCTGGGCATACCAGGTGCTCACCTTGGTCATGTCCGGCGCTTTGGCCACGATGTCGTGGGACATCAAGTGGTGCTCGTCGGTCACGCCCGCGTGCGAATGCACGGTCGTGCTCTCGGCGGTCGACCACTGCAGCGACACCACGCGGCTGAGGTCGCAGGCGAAGGCGAGCACCATCAGGTCCATCTGCGCCTTACCGATTTCGGGAAAACCGGTGATGCACTTGGTGGGACGGCCGTCGCGGTTGCAGTCGTAGATTTGCACGCTCACGTCGGGCGGCGCGCTCGGCACCGTGCAGCCGCTGATGGCGCCCAGATCGAGCTGGCGCTCGATGTCGCGGATCGCCGTGGCATGGCGCTCGAGCTTTTGCTTGTCGTCGTAGCCCAGGCTGGCGTTCACGTCTTTGAACTCGGCCAACACCGCGTCGAGCACCGAGCGGCGCTGCGCCCGGAGCGCCTCGAGCTCCACGGCCGAGCCCTGGCCGTCGCCGAAGAGGCGCGCGAAGACCTGGCGCGGATCGTCGAGCGGTGTGCGCGGATCGCCCGGCCCGCCGTAGCTCATGCGCGTGACCATCGGCTCGAGGTCGGAAATCGTCGACTCCACACCGAGCTCGAGCGAGCGCAGCTTGGTTTCGCCGCCGATGTGCTTGGCCAGCTCTTGGTCAATCGACGGACCGCCGGCGGTGCCGTCGAGGATGTGACCGGCGCGGCCGAACAGCTTGCCCTGCATGCGCATGGCCGTGAGCATGTGCGACATGGCGAGGTCGTGCGGGTTGCCCTCCTGCATGTAGGAGGTCTCGTTGTTCAGACCGCGCATCACGATCAGGTCGCTACGATGCGCCTCGAGAGGCGCCAGTGCCTTGCTGAGCGTGAAATCCTTCTCGCCGCCGGTCGGCACCCAATCGGCTTCGATGACGCCGTTGGCGCTGAAAAAGATGCCGAAGCGGGTGGGCGGAGCCGCGGCCTGAGCGCCGGCCCGGCGCGGCAACATCGCTTCGAGAAACGGCAGCGCCACGGCAACGCCGGCAGCGCCACGCAGCACGGTACGACGATTCAAGCGACGGCTCATGGTGCCACCTGCCCGATAGTGCCGGCGTTGGGATCTGGCGCGAGCTGGTAGCGGAAAGCCTGAGTCTCCGTGACTGCTACGAGCAGCTCAGAGAGCTTGAAGGCGCTCTGCGCGAAGCTCGCCGACAGGATTTGGATGTTGCCGGCATCGGCGTCGGTGACCGAACGCCCCTGCGCGAAGCGAAACCAGGTTTGCACCAGACAGTCCTTCACTTCTTGGCTCTGCGCCAGCTTGTTGGTCAGCTCGAGCGCGCCGTCGAACGGCCCCGCCACGTCCGAGCCGAGAACGTTGCCGGTCGAGTCGATCGGCAAGCCGTTCTCGTCGTCACGCCACTGGCCCAGCGCGTCGTAATGCTCGAAGCCGAGCCCGATCGGGTCCATCAGCTGATGGCAGCCCGCACACGCAGGGTCGGCGCGATGCTGAGTGAAGCGTTCGCGCGTGGTCGCGTCGGGCCGCACCGCGGGCGGCGTGATGTTCGCGTTGACGGGCGGCGGCGGTACCGTCTGGCATAGCAAGCGCTCACGCACGAACTTGCCGCGATGCACCGGGTCGGTTTGGTTGGCCTTGGCCAAGCTCGCCAGAATGCCCACGTGGGTCAAAAGCCCCGCGCGCCGGGTCGGATCGAGCTCCACGCGACTAAAACCGGGCGCAGCGGGCGGTGCCACGCCGTACAGGGGCGCCAGCTGCGGGCTCATGAAGGTGAACGACGCAGTGAGCAGATCGGAAGCCGTGCCGCCCTGATCCAAGATCACGTTCTGCGCGAACAGGCGCACCTGCTCTTGCAGCTGCGGGCCGAGCTCCAAGCTGTAGTTCGGAAACAGCGTCGGATCTTTCTGCATGCGATCGACGTTGCGGAGCTGCAGCCACTCGGTGAAAAAGAGGCCGATGCGCTGGCGAGCGCGCGGCAGCTGGAGCAAGCGACGTGCCTGCGCGCCCACCTGCTCCGGCGTGGTCAGCTCGCCGTGCTCGGCAGCCGTGAACAGCTCGGCATCCGGTAGCGAGCCGAGCAAGAAGTACGAGAGCCGGCTGGCCACCTGCCAGGCATCGAGGGGTCGCACCGTGCCGGGAGCGGTGCCCATCGGGGACGGCTCGAGCAGGTAGATGAACTGTGGCGACTGCAACATCACCTGCAGCACGCGCTGTAGCGACTTGTCGACCGGCAAGGTGGTGCGCGCCTGCGTGAAGACTCCTAGCAGGCGCGTCGACTCAGCGGCGGTGAGCGGCCGACGAAACGCGCGCCTACCAAAATCGCGCACGAATTGCTGCACGCAAGTCTGCTCGCCGGCGCCAGCTGGATCGCAGCCGAGCAACGTCGTGAGCTGCTCCGTCGCGCGTTGACTCAGCGCCTCGGCGGCAGCCATGTACTGCTCGGCCAGCGCCGGGCTGACGCTCTGACCGGCCGAGTTGTTGGTGAAGCCGTCTTGCGCCACGTCCGCCGTGAAGGTCGACGCCGGAGCGGTGGTGTCACCGAGCAAGTCGGCGACGGTGTTGTTGTATTCGATGTGCGTGAGCCTTCGAACCGGCTGAGCCCCGGGAGGGGCCGCCAGCGACACCGACATCGAGCCGCCAGCGGCGGTGCCGCCTCCACCGCCACCCGAGCCACCGGCAGTAGCGCTACCGGCGGTGCCGCTCGGCATCTCGACGTTGTCGTGAGTTGCAGGCTGCGCCTGGCAAGCCAAAGCTGCGCTGGCCAAAGGGGCCAGCAGCAGCGCCCAAGCGAACTTGCGAGTGGTATTGCTCACCGCTTACTCCGAACGCGTCGAGGCCACGGCGGACACACACCGCCGCTTGCGTCTGTTATGTGATTAGTGACACAAAGCGGCTCAACTGGGTCGTCTAATTGCGGTCAAAGCACTAAGTTTACTGCTCACACGCGCGCTCCCGCATTTTTTCAACCGGGATAGAGACTCGGACGCCTCACTTCCAAGCGGTAAATACCGGTCGGCGCGCATCCGGTTGAGAGCGCATCAGCACCGTGAGACGCTTGCGTGGCGTGGAACCAAGCAAGGACAAGGGGCAGTCGTTCTACCGCTGGGTCGATGGCGAGGGGCGCGTCCATATCGTGTCGTCACCGGCCGCAATTCCGCCAGCCGTGCGGCCCCACGCGGAGCTCGTCGTGCTCAATGGGGCCGCTTCCCTTCCCGGCGAATATCCTGTGCTCGGCGGGACTGCGCTCGGCGGCCTCACCTCGCGCCCGCCCGACTTATTTTCGTTCGCCGCGGGCTTCGGAGCCGCGCTCGTGCTGCTACTCGTCTACCGGCTCTTGCCGACGAGCCTGCGTGCCGTGAGTCGCTGGGCCATCGTGCTCGGAGCAGGAGCGCTACTGACTGCGGGTTACCTGGGCTGGGTTCGCAAATCGACCGGCGGAAGCAGCGCTGCGCTCGCCACGCCAGCCGCGCTCATCGACGATGCCAAAGTAGCAGTCGAGCGCATGAATCAGCGCCAAGCCGAGCAAGAGCGCGCGCTCCGCGAGATCGAAGCCGAAGGGCACTAGGAGCCCGTCCTGAGCGAGAAAGCTCAGGGAGCCGAGCAAGCGGCGACCGAGCTGGGGCCTTGGGCGAGCGCAGCGCACTCGCCGCCATCAGAACACGCGACTGCCGGTTGCCAGCTGTCATCGTCCCCACAGCTCTGCAGCTGACCCTCCACGCAGCGCGCGTCGGACACGCCGAACACGTTGCCACCCGTGGTGGCACCCACGCACGCCACGCACCCGAGCGCGAGGGTGCCGTCCAAGCGACACGAAGTAGCGCCCGCACATGGCTGCTCGGCGCCCCAGGCTCCCAACTCGTCGCACACTCGCTCGCTCGCCGCGCCGTCGAAGGCGCACGAGCGCTGACCTTCACTGCACTCGGTCTGACACTCGGCTTGCGGCCCTGCCTGCGTGCAGCGGCCGAGCATGCAAATGCGCTCGGGCTGCCACTCCCCAGCCGGCGTGCACGTCTCCACCGCCAGGCGATCCGCGCGGCAGCGGCTCGTCCCGGGCTCGCAGACACCGCCACACTTGATATCGGGAAGCGCGCCGTGGCTCGCCGGGTGGCAGGCTTCGCCCTGCGAGCAGGAAAGCGTTTCGTCTCGCCAGCGCCCACCGCTGCACTCGCGGTAGAGCGAGCCGCCCAGGCACTCGCGCGCGCCGTCCTCGCATACAGCAGCGCAATAGCCGAGCGCGCGTCCGTCGAGTGAACCCACTTGGGTGCACGCGCCCGCACACGTCTCGAGACTCAGCGAGCCGCCGGGCAAGCAGCGGCGGATCTGCCCATCCGAAGCGCAGCTGCCCGCTGCAATGTCCGCGAGGTCGACCCCACGCTCCATCCAATACCAGCACGCGGGGTCGACGCAGGTCGCCCAGAGCTCACCCTCGGGACTCGGGATATCGAAGCAGTACGACGACGTTCCGTTCAAAGAATAGCCGGCGCAACTCCGCGACTCGCTCCACGAGCCGTCCTGCTCACACATTTGGTAGCCGAAGTCGCCGTGGCAACGCGGCACACCGGGCGTGCAGTTGCCGGCTCCGGCGTAGCCGTCGCTCGCGCCGCCATCGCTCGTGCCACCGTCGCTCGTGCCACCGCCCAGCGCGCCGCCATCCGACACACCGCCATCGCCAGCACCACCGTCCGATGCGCCACCGTCCGACGCGCCACCGTCCGACGCACCCGCTCCCGCTGCACCTGCCGCGCCACTCGCTCCGGAGCTCGGCGCGTCAGCGTCGGAGCACGCCGCAACAGCGAGCGCCGCCAACAGCGCTGAAACTAGCCCGCGACACCCGGCCATGCGCGAAAGCTTGCACGAAACGGACGTCGAGTCGATTCGGCCCAGACATACCCCGGCTCGTCGCGCCAAGGCGATTGTGACTTCTGAGGCGCCGCACTAGCGTGCCGCGCGAATCTTCCATGCCCGGCGCCAGCCTGTTCGCAGTCATCGACGACATCGCCAGCGTGCTCGACGACGTGGCCGTCCTAACCAAGGTCGCTACGAAAAAGACCGCCGGGGTGCTGGGCGACGACCTGGCCTTGAACGCGCAGCAGGTCGCGGGCGTCACCGCCGACCGAGAGCTGCCGGTGGTGTGGGCGGTGGCCAAAGGGTCGCTCGTCAACAAGGCGATCTTGGTGCCAGCCGCGCTCGCGATCAGCGCGCTCGCGCCGTGGGCCATCACGCCGCTCTTGATGGCGGGCGGCACCTTCCTGTGCTTCGAGGGCTGCGAAAAACTGCTCCACAAGAGCCAGCACGGCGATGACGACGCCGAAGGCGCGCATCAGCGTCGCTCGCAGACCGAGAAGGTCGACTTGGTCGAGCTCGAAGCCTCGAAAATCAAGGGCGCGATCCGCACCGATTTCGTGCTCTCGGCCGAGATCGTCACGATCGCGCTCGGCACCGTCGCGACCTCGTCGTTTCAAGTGAGGGTCGCCGTGCTGTGCGGCTTGTCGGTGCTGATGACGATCGGCGTGTACGGGCTCGTCGCCGCCATCGTGAAGCTCGACGACCTCGGGCTGCACCTCCAGCGCGGAAGCGCGGGCGCACGGTCGCTTCGCAGCAGCATCGGCTCCGGCATCCTGCTGGCCGCGCCGGTGTTGATGCGCGGCCTGTCGATCGCGGGCACCATCGCGATGTTCTTGGTCGGCGGCGGGATCCTCGCGCACGCGCTACCGGGGGTCGTCGCTTGGGTCGAAGGACAGGCCCATGCGCTGCACGGTGTGCCGGCGCTCGGGGCCGTCGTTGCCTTCATGCTGCCGTTGCTGTTCGAGATGTTGGTCGGCGTGCTCGCCGGCATGCTGGCGCTCGGCGCCTGGTCGTTGATTCAGCGCCTGCGTCGGTAGCCGAGCGCGAGGAGTCCGAGCGCGAGCGGCCAAGCGCCGCTGCGAGGACCGTCACGCCCCGGCACGCTACAACCGCAACCCGACGAATCCTCTGAGCCTGCCATCGCGACCGCCGTGCCCCCCGCGCCCGCGCTAGCTGCTGGTTGTCCCGCCATGCCATCGTCGCCGGCACCGGCACTCGCGCCGACTCCGGCCGCGGCGTCCGAGCCGCCGACACCCACGAGACCCGAGCCGGCGGTCGCTGCATCTGCACCCGCTGAGCCCCCGTTCGTCGTTCCGCCGTTGGTCGTGCCACCATTCGTCGTACCGGCAGCCGACGACGCACCACCGAGGTCTTCACCGTCAGCGCCGCCCACGCCGCCCGCGCCACCCTCGTTGGTGGGTGGTGGCGGCGGCTCTTCGGCGCAGTCTCCTTGAGCCTGGTTCCAGTCACCGGGACAGTTGTCGAGCACGTCGGGAACGCCGTCTTGATCCGGATCGCGCGCAAAATCGGACGCCAGCGCGACGTAAGTGACGTCGGCACTCTCTCGCACGCTATTCGCCGGTAGCTCGACGAAGAAGCCCAGCCGCGGGTCGACACCTTCGCGATCGTCGAGCTGCGCGAACGCCGCGCACGGCACCTCGACTACCGGCGCTCCGTTCAAGTCGAGCAGCCCACAGGCGAGCTCCTGGTAGCCGTCTGCACCCAGCCGCACGCTCCAGCGCCGCCCGGCACCGAGCGCTTGGCGCAGCAGCACCAGCCGCTCGCCGCGCTCCAGCAACGCCAAAAACCCGGCCTTGCCGTCGCCGACGAAGCGCATCGGCGCCGGACCCGCTACGGCAGCGCCCGCGGCATCGAGGGCGAACAGCGCTGCCTCCAGTCTGTCCTCCGGCACGTCGAACGAGTTGACCTGCCCTTCACGCACCAGCACCAGACCACCCACGGCCAAGCCGCTCGCCGCGTTCGAAACGCCGAGCTCGATCGAGCCGTTGGTCGCAGCTGCAAACTGACGGGTGAGCAGCGTGCGCCCCTGGGTCAGGCTCGACATCGCCGCTGCGGCATCGGTCCCGATCCGCAGCCGGGGGGCCGAGCACGGGTCGCACGTGCCGAGCTTTTGCGCCTGCAAACCGAGCCGATAGTCTTGCCCCGCTTCGACCTCGAACCCATGAACGACGCGCTCCTGGTTCGAAGCGCCATCGACAAAGCGCTCTGGATACGCGCTGAAGAGCGGATCGGCAGTGACAGCGCCATCGCGAGCGAACGGGTCGAGCTGGCACGACAGGAAGCTGAACAACGTCGACGGGCGATGACTGCCGACCGCGAACGGCAAGCCCTCCACGTCGCGCTCGGCAAGCGCGCGCGCCCGGCAATCCGCGCCGAGCTCTTCGGCGTATTGCGTGAGGAGCGCTTGGGGGTTCGCCAAGTCGATACCGAGCGCAAACCTGCCCGGTCCGGTTACTTGATTGGTCGCGCTCGGCACCTGCTGACACAGGTATTCACCCAGCATCGCGCCGCCGGTCGCGGCCGGGCCCGCCAGCTGGTACACCAGCGTGCTGCCCACGCGCACCAAGATGCCCGAACCCGATGAGCCGTGGCAGCCATGCACGTCGACTTCGTTGGCGTTCAAAAAGGTGGTGTTCGAGTCGGCCGACCACGGGATGGATCGCAACGGCAGCAGCTGATTGCCGCTCTCGAAGTAGTGATAATTCTGCCCGGGCGTGTCCGGATACTCGAGGTAGTGCTGAGTCAGATCGGGGCTCGTCGGCTGTCCCACCTCGAGCACCTCGTGCTTCCAGTGCATCAGCGCCTCGGAGCCAGTGAAGGTGGTCGAATCGAGCGCGAGATCGAGGAAGCCGTATTTGTCGCCGGGCCTGCCGTCGCACTCGAGCACGGCCACGTCCGAGCCCGAATTCATGCAGTGGTCATCATCGTCGTAGCAGCGCGTGCGCACCCGACACGGGTACTCGTCGAGCAAATAGCCGTCGTCGGCCGTGAGCTGCGGATGCTGCAACAGCGGAAACGTGCCGGTCACGGTGGTGGTCTTGGTCCACGTCTCCGCGAGCTTCGCGGTGGGGCGGTACATCTGCAGCTTCAGCTCGTCGAGCTTTTCGTCGAGCGTCACGCAGTGCCCGGCCGTAATGGCGAAGCTCGGCGCGATCAGCGTCGCGCCGCAGCTGTAGCGAATGCGGCCTTGCGCAGGCAGAGGAGCTTGTACGACCGAACCGCCGATACCGGTGAGCGCCGGCGTCGTGATCGATGCGCTCGACCAATACGGCAGAGCTTGCTTGGCCAGCTCGCGCGAAAACATGCTCGCCAGCGAGGCCGCGCTGGCATTCGGCTGAAGCTCGGCGAGCGCGCTCAGCGAGGGCGCTGGTGCGAACGCAACGTCGTAGTAGTGGCCTCGCTCCCCGAGCTGCACCGCTGCGGTGCGCCGACCCAGTGCGTCGGCCCGCTCGGAGCCACAACCCAGGGCCAGCGTTGCTCCGAACAACGCCATCCCTACACGCCCGCCACCGCTCTCTCTCCGTACCACGGCCAGCGACGTTAACACGGAGCCGCGCGCGACGTGTAGGTTCAAGTCAGCCCGCTGCCGACAGCATACGCTGTCGCCGAAGAAGGCACAGCCTCCCACCTGAACGTGCACCAGCTAAAGCGCACCCCCAAATAGCCGTCTTGGAGACATGAGCGATCGGCTCGTCGTCGTCCTCACCCACAACCTCGCCGATGGGGGCCGCAAAGCGGCGATTGGCTTGGGAGTTGCGCTCGCAGCGCTCGCGCGCGGGACCCAAGTCCATCTCTTCCTGTCACTGGAATCGGCAGTGCTCGGCACTCCCACGGGTGCTGACGGCATCCACCCGCGCGGCTTCTCTGAACCCCTATCCGCATACATCGAACACTTCCTCGACCTCGGCGGAACCTTGGAAGTATGCTCTTCTTGTTTCGAGGAGTACTGCCGGCACTTGCCGCGCGACGAGCAGGGGACGCCTCGCTTGCGTCCGGGAACGACCATTCATGGCCTCAGCGTCATTGCAGAGCGCGCAGCATCGATGCCGGTGATCACATTTTGAAATCCAAGGGCCACTTCGAGCGAGCAATCCAGGAATTGCCACACGACGAGCCACTGCACAGCTCGGCTCGTCTGCGCGCAGCGCGACGCGTCTCGAGCGAGTACGGGCCACGCTACCAACAACTGCGTCAGGTGCTGATCAAGTACCTGAGCCCGGTGCTGGTCGACTCGGCGTTGGAGCGTTCGATGAACGCGCGCGGGCTCACCCAGCTGAACGTGGAAACGGCTGATCTGTCCGAGCTGACCTCGGACGCCATGCTCGGCCTCCGCCTATTCGTCGCCGAAAGCAAGCTCGCAGAGTTGATGCTGGAGCTCGCCGAGGTGTTGGAGAAGCAGCCTTGAACGCAGCGCTCGAGCTCCCGAAAGTGGACGCGAGCGCTCGCCTGGCCGCGCTCGAAACCGAGCTCGCCACGCTCCGAGCGCAAGCTCACGAGCAACGAGTTACGCTCGAGCAGCTCGCTGGCTCGATCCGCGCGAACACCGGTCAAAGCGACAAGCTTTCGCTGATCGTGTTCAGCGGCAGCCTCGATCGCTTGATCGCCGCGTTCGTGCTCGCCACGGGCGCGGCCGCGATGGGCATGCAGGTGAGCATGTTCTTCACCTTTTGGGGCACCGCCGCCTTGCGGCGCGAGCAGGCCAGCGTGCAAAAGTCCTGGCTCGAACGCATGTTCGGCTGGATGCTGCCCAAAGGCTCGCGCAAGCTCCCGCTCTCGCAAATGCACATGGCCGGCGGCGGACCGCTCATGATTCGTCACATCATGAAGAAGAAGGGCGTCGCTTCGGTCGAAGAGATGATCGAGCTCTCCAAAGAGCTGGGCGTCGAGCTCAACGTCTGCACCATGAGCATGGACCTGCTCGGCATGAAGGAAGAAGAGCTCATCGACTACCCCGGCCGGAGCTTCTGCGGCGTCGCCAAGTTTCTCGAGACCGCCGCGCCCGGCAAGCTCACGATGTTCTTGTGAGGCCCATGCTGAACGTCGACGCGCGCGGTAAATCCTGCCCCCTACCGATCGTACTGATCGCCAAAGCCCTACGCGACGCGAGCACCGGCGTCTCCCTCACCGTCCAAGCCGACGACCGCGCCTTCCCCGAAGACGTGCGCGCCTGGTGCCGCAAAACCGGCAACGAGCTCGTCTCTCTCGACTCCAAGCCCGGCTACTACGAAGCGACCATTCGCAAGCCGTAACCGCCTTCGCTCGCGCTCAGAACGTGGGTGCGCGGCGTGCCTTTGCGGCGTCGATGGCGGCGGTGAGTTGGGGCTGCTGGGCGCGCAGGCAAGCGAAGCAGTCTTCGGTCTTTTTGGGGCCGCAGCCGCGCTTGGCGAGGAGCTTCGTGAGCAGATGGACGGAGCGTCGGTCGGCGGAAGCGGCTGCTTTTGGCAAGATTGCCGCTTGCTCTTCGCACGTTTCGGCGGAACGAAGCTCGAGCGCGACCGCAAGCGCGGGGGAAGCCTTGGCGCTCACGTCTTTGCTGTAAACGAGGGAGCGAGCCAGCTCGGTCGTGTCGTTGCGCGCGGGGGTGCCGGTCCACACTTCGTAGAGCAGGTCCGGTCCGAGCGAGCCGTTCAACTTGGTCATCGCTGCGAGCGCACGACGCGCAGTCAACGGATCCGCTGCGAGTGCCAGCAGCTCGGTCTGAATCGCCAGGTCTTGCGCCAAGTCTGGTGAGCTCGCGAGCTTCGTCGCGAGCGCGTCCGCTTTTTCTTGGCGACTCGCGGCGCTGCGATCAGCCGACTCCAAGAGCTCGCCGGATGTCGAGGATTGCGCGTCGGCCCCGCTCGCATTTGCCGATACCGCAGCGCTGCTCTGCGGGACCTTCGCTGCCTCGATGGGCGCAGGCGCGGCAGCCTTTTCGACGACTGCTGCCGAAGCGCGCGGCGCCTTCGCGGGCGCAGTAGCGGCCACGATCAGCACGACCGCCAGCGCCGCGACCACCGGCGCGCCGACCATCCACAGCGCGGGGTGAAGCCGCGCCGCGTCTCGCACCCTGGCCCAAGTCGAGCCTTCCCTGGGGCCTTGCCCCGTGGCTACAGGCACTGCCGAGATCAGCGGCGGCGGGAGCTCCGAGAGCGGCTTGCCGTCCGGCGATGTCAACGCCGGACGACTGGGCAGCGCCATGCGCGGCAGTGGCGGAGGTTGCTCGGCCTCGGGCGCGACGGACGTACCCGAGCGTACGAACACCGGGCTGCGTGAGCCGAGCTCGGGCGAGCTCTCGAGCTTGGGCGGCGCGACGCCGAGGAGCGTACGATCTGCGGGGCTTTGTCCGCTGCCTGGTGGGCGATCACTGTCGGACATGGCGGCAAACGCTAGCACTTCTCGCGCGGGGTCGCGCCAGCCGCACCGTCACGACACGCGGAACTGCCGTCGAGGACACCAAGCTAAGCCGTCTCAATCGAGCCACACCTGCGCGCACCGATTCTGACCTCAGCACCCAAATTCAACGCACATGAAGCTCCCCGCAACGACTGGACTCTCGGCGCTCACGCTCTCTTGCCTGGCGCTCGCCTACGCTTGCTCGGACAAGCCGTCCGAAACGCCGACCCCTGGAACAGCGGGCAGCATGTCGACTGGCCAGAGCGGTGGTGGCAACAGCGCGACGGGCGGCTCCGCTCCTGGTAGCTCGGGCACGGGACCCGCGCCAGGTGCCGCCGGTACCACGGTCGTCCCGCAAGGTGGAGCGACGGCTGGCGGAGCGCCCAATGGTGGCAGCGCAGGCAGTGCGGTGAGCGGCGGCAACGGTGGCTCGCCCGGCGGCGGCACCGATGCGGGCGGCAGCGGCGGCAGCAGCGATAACGGAGGAAGCGGCGGGCTCGAGCCGGGCGACACTCCACCTGCGCGCGCTCTCAACGTCACCGCGAGCATGGGTGAGCACCGGCACGGCAACGCCGGGCTCGACACGCGCGCCACACCGCTCGGCAAGCTGGTGGTCGACATCGGCGTCAATTCGGGGGGTTACTCGGCATTCCTGGCCAAGCGTGGCTATCACTCGATGGGCGCGCCGTGCGGCGGTTGCCCCGCGCCCAATTTGGGCGCCGGGCGCGACGCGGTGGGCGAATGCCGTCTCGGCGAGTTCAAGAACACCGAAGACCACGTGAAGTCGACGCTCGCTTCACTGCAGCAGCAATTCCCAGAAGAAGACTGGGGCTATTTCTTGAACGAAGACGGCAGCGTGCGCTGGTCCGACGTCGCGCTAACGGGCATGTCGCACGGCGCCACGACTGCTGCAGTGGCGGGGCGCGTTGCCGTACGCCTTTGGCGCGTGGTTTCACGCTCCGGCCCGCGCGACAACGGCTGCGGCGCAGCCGGCGGCGTCTGCAAACTGCCGCTCACCACGCCGTCGTACGACACCGCTTGCGAGCCCGCCGATATCGCCTCGTGGCTCGACGTCGAGTCGAAGACGCCGATGAACCGCTTCTACGGCATGGTCGGCACCACCGACGTGGAGTGCGGCGACATCATGTTCAACATGAACTACACCAAGTATCCCGGCATGCCGGTGATCTGGAACGAGGCCGGCGCCGTGCTCACCGGTACCAACCAGTTCTTCTCCACCGAAGGCGGCCATTTGGACTGGCTACAGGCCGCTAACCTACCGACCAACACCGAAGAAGTGCTCGAGATCGCCTTCGGTGTCCCTGTTGCCAATCGGCATCCCAATTTCTGATCGAGTGAGGCGAGCGCGAGCGGCAGGGCGGGCGACCTCCTGCGCTCCGTTTCGTGCTACTCAGGGGTGGAGGCCGCATGAAGGTCGAACAGCGTCTGTGGTCACGCGAGGGTCGATGGCAGCCGAGCTTCGACGAACCCGCGCTGAGCGGCGCTCAGGTGGTGTTCCTGTTCGGCAGCGTCGAGCAGGTGCAAGAGTCGGAGTGCTTCGCACGGGTACGTCATAGCTACCCCGACGCGCACGTCATCGGCTGCACCACCGCAGGGCAAATTCACGATACGCGCGTGCTCGATGGCACCATCGCGCTCACGGCTGTCGAGTTCGATCACACGCGCGTGGAGCTGGCGCGAGCCAGCATCGAGAGCCCGGCCGATAGCGCGCGCGCCGGCGAACGCCTGGTCAAAGCTCTGCCGCGCGAGGGCTTGCGCCATGTCTTCGTGTTGTCGGAGGGCCTGCGCGTGAATGCCAGCGAGCTCGTGCACGGTATCGACGCCGCCTTGCCGGAGGGCGTCACCGTGTCGGGCGGCTGCGCCGGTGACGGCAACAGGCTCGAGACCACGCACGTTTGGGGTGACGGGCCACCCGAGCAGGCCGCGGTGGTCGGCCTCGGCTTCTACGGTGATCGTCTGCAGGTGGGCGTCTCGGCCATCGGCGGCTGGCGTCCATTCGGACCCGATCGCGTGATCACGCGCTCGAGCCACAACGTGCTGCACGAGTTCGACGGCCGCCCCGCGCTGGCCCTGTACAAGCAGTACCTCGGCAAGTACGCAGGCGGGCTCCCCGCCAGCGGCTTGATGTTTCCGCTCGAGCTACGCGGCCACCGTGACGACGACGCCCCATCCGACAAGCGGGTGCTGCGCGCGCTGCTGTCCGTCAACGAAGCGGAGCAGAGCATTACCTACGCCGGCAACGTGCCTGAAGGCGCGCGCGCCCGCTTCATGTTCGCCACCATCGACGATCTGATCTCCGGCACGCAAGTAGCGGCGATCGACAGCATGCAGCGCTCCGGGTCTTTTCCGCCCCAACTCTCGATCTTGGTCAGCTGCAACGGCCGTCGCTTCGTGCTGAAGCAACGCACCGAAGAAGAAGTCGAGGCGGTGCGCGAAGCCTTGGGCGAACAGGCGGCGCTCACCGGCTTCTACTCGTACGGCGAGATCGCCCCGGCCGACGGCGGCGGCTCGTCTCAGCTGCACAACGAGACGATGACCATCACCTCGCTGTCCGAAAACTAAACGCCGCTCAGGCGGCGCGCTCGCTCTCGGGCAAAAAGACGTGAAACGTGGTCCCCTTGGCCAGCTCACTGTCGACGGTAATGAAGCCCCCGCTCTGGCGCACGATGCCGTAGACGGTGGAGAGGCCGAGCCCGGTGCCTTTGCCCGGCGCCTTGGTCGTGAAAAACGGCTCGAAGATGCGCGACTTGATGTCGGAAGACATGCCTGCACCGGTATCCTTCACCGACAGCCGCACCAGGCGGCGGTCGCTCGGAGCTGGAAACGGCGCGCGCCTCGACTGAGGACGCGACTGCTCACGCTCCGAGC
>JBEHXA010000005.1:0-41688 GCA_048498935.1 Myxococcota bacterium | reverse complement strand
GGCTCGAAATGTCGAGCTACTGGCGGCGTTCGCGCCGCCGCCGCGAGCCACTCCCGCGCGTCCCACCTGCGCCTCTCCGCGCACGACGCCGCACAGTGCAGCCACCGGGATCTGCATGCTGCGCTCACGCAGCTGCAGCGTCAGTTGTTGCTCGGCGATCTCGAGCGCGCGCAGCGCCACGATCGGCCGATCCGGATCCATCGCGACGTCACGTGCGATGGTCACGACCGGAAACGCTTCGGCCGTGAGCGCGGCCGCGAAGCGCCCCGCCTCGATGTCGTCACCCAGCACCTTGAGCAGCCCCCAACTGCCGGCCTTGATGCGCGCACGTAAGTCGTAGGTGAGCATCCCCGTCACCTTCGACAGGCGTTGGTATTCGGCGTCGGTCGCCGCGAAGCTCGGCCCCATCAAGACCAACATTCGACTCCTACCAACATAGCTCAGTCTGCCCCGGTGCGCCCTCTAAGCCCCCGCCGTTTCGCTGGTAGCCTTCGCCACGTCGCCGCGATCTCGCCGCGGCCCCGCACTTAGTGAAGCGGTTATGCCGACGCGCGGCGCGTCCGTGGTAGAGGGTGCCCATGCTCCGTATGCGTCGGGCCATGTTGCCCCGGTTTAGCCCCTGGTTGTTGTCGGGCGCGCTTTCAGGCGCTGTCGCGTTCGTTTCGTCACTGGCGCTGGCCGATGACACCAAGCCGCAACCCACCACCGTCGACCCCGCTGCCGCGTCGCTGCAACGCTTCGGCACGAGCATCGAGCGCCTCACCATCGAGAACGGCCTGCGCCTCGTGCTGGCTCCGGACCACGGCGCCAAGACCGTCGCGGTCTCGGTGACCTACGGGGTGGGCTCACGCGACGAGGGCCCCGGGCAAAGCGGCTTTGCTCACCTGTTCGAGCACATGATGTTCCAGGGCAGCCAGCACGTGGCCAAGGGTCAGCACTTCACCCTCATTTCGGAGCGCGGCGGCTCGCTCAACGGCACGACCAACGCGGATCGCACCAACTACTTCGAGGTGCTTCCGTCGAGCGAGCTGGCGCTGGCGATGTGGCTCGAAGCCGATCGCATGCGCGCCCTCGCGGTCAACGCGGACAACTTCGAGAACCAGCGCGCTGTGGTCAAAGAAGAGTACCGGATGCGCTACGAAAACGCGCCCTACATGACCGGCCTGATGCGGCTTGGTGAGCTCGTCTTCGCCGAGTACGCGCCGTACACGCGCCCGACCATCGGCAGCATGCAGGACCTCAGCGACGCCAAGCTCGAGTGGGTCAAGGCGTTCTACGATTCGCACTACACGCCGAGGAACGCCGTGCTCACGGTGAGCGGCGACTTCGACCGCGACGAGGCGGTGCGCCTGGCGCGCCAGTACTTCGGCTCGGTCGATAAGGTCTCGGCCGGGCGCGCTCCGCTGCCGGACATGCCCGCGCTAGCCACGCCCCGCAAAGATGTGGTGCGTGACTCCAACGCCAAGACGCCCGGCTTCTTCTTCGGCTTCGCCATCCCCAAGTCACGCACGCCCGAACACTACGCCCTCGAGCTGGCGGTGTCGCTGCTCTCCGACGGCGAGAGCTCGCGGCTCGAGCGCTTGCTGGTGCGCGATCGCGCGGTCGCCCAGCGCGTCTCGGCCTGGACGCGGGACTACGTCGGCACCGACGAGCTCGGGATCCAGGTCGTTCTGACCGAAAAGGCCCAGCTGGAGCAGGTGCAGAAGCTCGTGGAGGGCGAGCTCGAAAAGCTCGCCAAACAACCCGCTCCTGAGGCCGAGCTGGCCAAGGTCAAGCGACGCATCCGCAGCTCGTTCGTGTTCGGGCTGCAGACGAACTTGAGCCGCGCCACGAAGCTCGGTGAATACGAGTCCTACTACGGCGACGCCCGCCTCTTGAGCACCGAGCTGGCTCGCTACCAGGCAGTCACGGCTGAGGCGATTCAGGCCGCCGTGAAAAAGTACCTGGGCCCAGAGCGACGCCAATTGGTGGAGGTGCTGCCCACAGTTCCGCCCAAGCCCGAGGGGCCTCCCAAACCCGCTCCGGCGCCGGCATCCAAACCTGCACCGGCGTCGAAGGGAGGCAAACCGTGAAGCAGCTGCTCCTCCTCGCCCTGAGCTCGATGCTCGTTACGACCGCGTGCGGCGGTGTTCCTCCCAGCCCCCCGATTCAGCCGCAACCTAGCCCGCCCCCTTCAGCGACGCCGCCGCCGGCCAAGGATCCGCTGGCCGAGCCTCCGCCGTCCGGGATCACACCGAACGCCGCGTTTCCCGCGATCGCGCGGCGCAAGCTCGCGAGTGGCCTCGAGCTCGCGGTCATTGCGCGCAAGACGCTGCCAATCGTCGAGCTCCGCCTGGTGTTCGGCTCCGGCACTTCGAGCGACACCACCAAGCCCGGGCTCGCGGCCGTCGCAGGCGAGTTGACCAAGGCCGGCGGAGCCGGTCCCTGGAGCGCGGAAGCGCTGCTGGAACGGGCCGAATCGCTCGGCACGGACCTGAACGTGTTCACCGATCGCGACTCCACGCGGATCTCGCTCAGCGTCACCAGCGCGGACGTCGATTCGGCCCTGGAGGTCCTGGCTGCGGTCGCCATGAAGCCACGCTTCGATCAGCGTGAATTCGACAAGCTGCGCACCCGCGAAGTCGAGCGCGCCTCCAGCGCGGCCAAATCCAGCGCCGGCTACGCAGCGGCGATGATCCTCTACCGCGAGCTGTTCGAGGTGCCGACCGCCATCCATCCCTACTCGCGCTACGACGCTTTGCCCGCTGAGCTCAAGCAGCTCACGCTCGCCGACTGCAAGGCCTGGCACAAGCAACACATGACGCCGCGCAACGCCGTGCTGGTCGCGGCAGGCGATGTCGACGTCGACAGCTTCGCCGCCAAAATCGAGAAGGCGTTCGCCAACTGGAAAGGCGAAAAGCCCCCGGCGCCGACCTTCTCGGATCCGCAACCCGATGCCGAGCGCCACCTCTACTTGGTCAATCGCCCGAACAGCGGACAAAGCCAGGTGATGGTCGGTCGTCTGGGCCCCGAGCGCCAGACCACGGACTGGCCAGCGCTCGCCATCATGAATCAGGTCCTCGGCGGCGGCGTCGCGGGTCGCCTGTTCCTCGACGTGCGCGAAAAGCGTTCACTCGCCTACTCGACGGGCTCGTCCATCGAAGAGCCTGCGCACGGCCCAATCCCGATCGTGCTCTCGGCTGGTACCCAGACCGACAAGGCGCCGTTCGCGGTTCAGGCCTTGCTCGAGAACCTGGACAAGCTCAGCACGACGCCGCCTAGCGCTGCCGAGATCGAGATCGCCTCGCGCTTCCTGTCCGATAGCTTCTTGTTCCGCACCGAAACCGTCGGCGCGCTCGCCGACATGACCGCCAAGCTTTCGGTCCTGTCGCTGCCGGACGGCTACTACGACGAGTACCGCAAGGCAGTGCGCAGCATCGACGCCGCCGAGGCCAGCGCCCGAGCCGGCAAGTTCTTCAGAAATGATCGCATCGTGATCGTGGTCGCGGGAGATGCCCAAAAGCTGGCGCAGCGACTGACCCGCTTCGCCAAGGTCATCGTCATCGACCCTGAAGACAGCTTCAAACCCGGCACCATGCTGCCCATGAACCCGAGCCAAAGCCTCGACCCATGACCGCTGCCTGGTGGATGCTCAGCGCGCTGGCCGTGCTGGCGATCGCCTACCGCTATTACTCCGCCTTCATCGCCAGCAAGGTGCTGTGCCTGGACGACGCGCGCGTCACACCCGCGCACGTGCACAACGACGGGCACAACTTTCACCCCACCAACAAGTGGGTGCTGTTCGGTCACCACTTTGCCGCCATCACGGGCGCCGGGCCGCTGATTGGCCCGGTGCTGGCCGCACAGTTCGGGTTTTTGCCCGGATTTTTGTGGATCTTGTTCGGCGTCGTGCTGGGCGGCGCCGTGCACGACTTCGTAATCCTCGTCGCGAGCACACGCCGAGGCGGTCGCTCGCTCGCCGAGATCGCGCGTGAAGAGCTGGGCCCAGTGCTGGGCACCGTCACGGCCGTCGCAATCCTCTGCATCATCGTGGTGGCGCTGGCCGGCCTCGGCAACGTCGTCGTCGGCGCGCTCGCCGAGAGCGCCTGGGGCATGTTCACGGTCGCGCTCTCGATCCCGATCGCGCTCCTGATGGGCGGCCACATCTACGGCATCCGCGGCGGCTCGGTGCGCGGCATCCGCGAAGCCAGCATTTTCGGCGTCATTTTGCTGCTCTTGGCGCTGATCGGCGGCAAGCACCTGGCCGATTCGAGCTACGCCGAGTGGTTCCGCCTCTCGCGCACCAACATCACGCTCGCCATCGCGGCCTACGGCTTCGTGGCCAGCGTCCTGCCGGTATGGCTCCTGCTGTGCCCGCGCGACTACCTCTCGAGCTACCTCAAGCTCGGCACCATCTTTCTGTTGGTCGTCGGCGTCGTGTTCGTCAACCCGCCGATCCAGATGCCGAGCGTGACTCGTTACATTCACGGTGGCGGGCCGATCATCAAGGGGCCGCTGTTCCCGTTCGTGTTCATCACCATCGCCTGCGGGGCTATCAGCGGCTTTCACGCGCTGGTGGCGAGCGGCACGACCCCCAAGATGGTCGACCGCGAGCCGCACTGCCGCCCCATCGCCTACGGCGCCATGTTGCTCGAAGGCTTGGTCGGCATCACCGCGCTCATCGCCGCCTGCGTGATGCCACCGGAGGACTACGTCGCCATCAACAGCGATCCGAAAATCGCGCTGGTTCAGCCGGCTCCAGAGCGCCCCGGCCTAGCCCGCACCACCGAGCACCTCGCCCTCGCCGACAACGCGCTGAGCGCTCACGACCGCTCGCTGCTCGGCCTCGGCACCGGAGACTCGATCGGCACGCTAGCCGACAAGGCTCTCCCTGCGTCGAAGCTGCTGGCGCTCTCCAACCCCACGCTCGCGGCCCTCGGCTACGAGGTGGACCCGAAGAGCAACCACGCCACCACGCTCTCGGACGGGGACTTCGCGCGCCTCGGTATCAAGGTGAAAGAGCTACCGTCTCTCTCACAGCACGCGGGAGAGGTCGTGGCGGCGCGCACCGGCGGCGGAGTATCGCTCGCGGTCGGCATGGCGCGCGTCTTCAGCGGCCTGCCCGGAATGGGGACGCTGATCTCTTACTGGTACCACTTTGCGATCATGTTCGAGGCGCTGTTCATCCTCACCACGATCGACACTGGGACGCGCATCGGTCGCTTCTTGATGCAGGAGTTTTTGGGCCGCTTCAGCCCAGAGCTGGGCAAATCCACGAGCCGGAGCGGCGCCTTCTTGGCGACCGCGCTGATCGTCGGCGGCTGGACCTATTTCATCCTGACCGGTAACATCTCCACGATTTGGCCGATGTTCGGCATCGCCAATCAGCTCTTGGCGTGCGCCGCGCTGTGCGTCGGCACCACCATCATCCTGCGTGAAGGCAGCAAGACCCGCTACGCCTGGATCACGCTCGGCCCGCTGTGCTTCGTCGGCACGACCACGATCTCGGCGGGCGTGCAGAGCGTGCTCACCATCTACTACCCGATGGCCCAAGTCCCGGCGACGCGCGTCACGGGCCTGGTCAACCTGATCGTCACCAGCCTGCTGCTCTGCGGCGTCGCCTTCATCATCAGCGGCTCGGTCTCGCGCTGGCTCAAGCTAATCAAGGCGGGACCGTCCCCGAGCCCCGCGTAGTGCTTCAAGCCCTGCGTCTACGCAAACACGTGACGAAAAACCCGTCCGTGCCGTGAATGTGCGGCAGCACGCGCAACCGGTGCGGAGCCGAGCGAGCGAAGCGATCGACGTAGGCGCGATCGAAAATCTCCGCCAGGTTCACGGGTTCGAGCTCGGGGTGACGCGCCTCGAGCTCATCGAAGAGCTCCTCGCCTTCGGCGCGGAGCAGCGAGCAGGTCGCGAACACCAGCCGCCCACCGGGAGCCAAGAACGGCAGCATGCGCTCCACGATTTCCGCTTGCGCTTTCACGAGCCGCGCCACCGCATCCGGAGATAGCCGCGCGCGCGCTTCGGGATTTCTGCGCAGCACGCCGGTACCGCTACAGGGCGCGTCGATCAGCAAGCGATCCACCTTGCCGGTAGAATCGCGCACCACCTCGGGCAGCTCGCCCTCCGCCTCAATCGCCAGCGCCTGCACGTTGACCGCTCGAGCCCGCTTGGCGCGACGGCGCAGCTCAGCCAGCTTTCCCTCGTCGACGTCGAGCGCCAGCACCTTACCGCGCCCGGCCAACGCCGCCGCGACTGCAAGCGTTTTGCCGCCCGCGCCCGCGCAAGCATCCAGCACCAGCCCGCGCGGCGGAGGCGCAACGAGCTCACACACGAGCTGGCTGCCTTCGTCTTGCTGCTCGAATACGCCCTCGTGAAAGGCGCGAGTCGCGAACGGATTGAACGCTCCGGAAAGCAGCAACGCGCGTTTCGCCCAGCGCCCCGGACTCACTTGCGCACCTTCAGAGACGAGGCGCTCGCGCCCCTCTTGCGCGTCGAGCACCAGCCCGTTCACGCGCAGCGCACGCGGCGGCGGCTCCGAAAGGCTCGCCGCCAAAGCTTCGGCGTCCGGATACTCGAGCACCAAGCGCTCGGCGAGCCAAAGCGGCAACGAGCCGAGCAGCGCCACCTTCGATGCGCCCGCTGCGCGCTCGAGCACTCGAGCGTCGGCCGCCTCGAAATGTTCCCAGGGCACGTCGCCGACCAGCTCGCGCGCTGCCTGCACATCGAGGCGCTTTTCGAGCAGAGCCGCAGCAATCACGAGGAGCATGCCTTGCTCACAGCGCGCGCCCGGCACACCGAGCTCGGCGAGCGTCGCCTTGGCGCGCTCACTGCGCCGCAGCGCTCCGTAAACGAGCCCCGAAAGCTCCTCGGCCTGAGACGATCCGAGCTGCTCTCGCTTAATCGCCTGCGACAGCCCGCTGCTGGCTCGCTCACCGGCGTGGGCCACGTCTACCAAGGCCGCCCCGAGGCGGGTCAGGTCAGGCATGGACAACTTGTGGAATAGGCTGGGGACGAAGGCATGGAAAAGCTCTGCATGGCTTGGGGTGCCAAGGGGGACAACCTGTCCAGATTATTTTTGTTCAGGCTCGTGGGCTGTGGACAGTCCCGAAGGCCCGTTGCGCGACAGCCTGAGATGACGCGGATTCGACGGTTGACTACCACTTATCCGCACCCCATGTTGACGGACTGTGCCCAACATTTCGTGGCTTTTTGTTTGGCCAGCACAAGCCCTTGGGGTACAAGGCGACCGTTGCCCCCAGGGCTCGGGCAGTGATCGCGAGCGGGTCGTATCCTTATCCCCACTCGAGCGACGCACCGAGCCTCGTCCGCTATCACTGAACAGATTAGCTCCAGGAGAACGCGCGCCATGGCACAGTCGACGACCGTGGGTCAGGAGAACGACCGGGTGAAACCTGCAGAGCAGCCGAGCGATCGCCGGGCTTCGGGCAAGGAAGGCCGTCCCCGGTCGGGAGCTAGCTTCACCCCCCGCTACGCCTCGCAAGGCGCCGATCCGCTCGAGAACGTGGTCTGGGAGCGCCGACAGAGCCTGATCACGAACCCAGACGGCTCGGTCGTGTTCAAGATGGAGGGCGCCGAGATCCCGGCGGATTGGTCGCAGCT
Source organism: Myxococcota bacterium (assembly GCA_048498935.1). GTDB lineage: Bacteria > Myxococcota_A > Polyangia > Polyangiales > Polyangiaceae > PMG-095. The sequence goes on along the minus strand of JBEHXA010000005.1, from coordinate 34,086 downwards.
CGCGACCGACATCGTGATCTCCAAGTACTTCCGCAAGGCGGGCATCGGCGGTGACAAGGAGCGCGGCGAGACCAGCGTGCGCCAAGTCGTGCGGCGCATTGCGCACACCATTCGCGTGGCAGGTGAGAACTTCGGCGGCTACTTCGCGACGCCGAAAGATGCGGACGTCTTCGAGGCCGAGCTCAGCTGGATGATGACAAACCAGTACGGCGCGTTCAACTCGCCGGTCTGGTTCAACTGCGGGCTGTTCCACGAGTACGGCATCACCGGCTCGGGCGGCAATTGGGCTTGGAGCGACCAGGCCGTGGACGTGACCGAGACTGCGAACGCCTACGAGCGACCGCAATGTTCGGCCTGCTTCATTCAGGCCGTCCCCGACGACCTGATGGGCATCTACGACCTGGTGAAGGCCGAGGCTCGCCTGTTCAAGTACGGCTCGGGCACCGGCTCGAACTTCAGCAGCATCCGCGGCCGGCAAGAAAAGCTGTCGGGCGGCGGCACCTCCAGCGGCCTGATGAGCTTCCTCGAGGTTTTGGATCGCGCGGCAGGCGCCACCAAGAGCGGCGGCACCACGCGGCGCGCTGCCAAAATGGTGTGCCTCGACATGGATCACCCCGAGATCGTCGACTTCGTCACCTGGAAGGTGCGCGAGGAAAAGAAGGCCAAGGCGCTGATCGCCGCGGGCTACGAGAGCGACTTCAACGGTGAGGCGTACCACACGGTCAGCGGGCAGAACTCGAACAACTCGGTGCGCGTCACCGACGAGTTCATGCGAGCCGCCGCTGCCAACGGCAAATGGCAAACCATCGCCCGCACCACCGGCCAGGTCGTCGACACGCTGGACGCCGCCGAGCTCTGGAACCAGGTCGCCGAATCGGCGTGGGCCTGCGCGGACCCGGGCGTGCAGTACGACAGCACCATCAACCACTGGCATACCTGCCCCAACACCGGGAAGATCAACGCCAGCAACCCGTGCAGCGAGTACATGTTCCTCGACGACACGGCCTGCAACCTGTCGTCGCTCAACCTGACCAAGTTCCTCGACGAGCAAGGCAAGTTCGACGTCGAGGGCTACCGCCACGCGATCGACGTCTTCTTCACCGCGCAAGAGATTTTGGTCGACCTGTCGAGCTACCCGACCAAGCACATCGCCAGGAACTCGCACGACTTCCGCCCACTGGGCCTCGGCTACGCCAACCTGGGCACGCTGCTGATGCTGCAGGGCATTCCCTACGACTCCGACAAGGGCCGCGCCATCGCTGGCGCACTCACGGCCATCTTGTGCGGGCGCGCCTACGCCGTGAGCGCCGAAATGGCCGCAAGCAAGGGCGCTTTCTCCGGCTTCGCCAAGAACCGCGAGCCGATGCTGCGCGTGATGCGTCAGCACCGTGAGGCCGCCTACGCGCTCGACCGCGACCAATGCCCCGACTACCTATGGAAGGCCGCGACCGACGACTGGAGCGACGCTGTCACCCTGGGTGAGGCACACGGCTACCGCAACGCGCAAGCCACGGTGTTGGCCCCCACGGGCACCATCGGCCTGCTCATGGACTGCGACACCACCGGCATCGAGCCGGACTTCGCATTGGTGAAGTTCAAGAAGCTCGCCGGCGGCGGATACTTCAAGATCGTCAACCAGTCGGTGCCCGAAGCGCTCAAGCGTTTGCGCTACTCGGAAGCCCAGATCAGCGAGATCGTCGCGTTCGTATCGGGCACCAACACGCTGCTCGGCGCCCCGCACATCAATCGCGCCGCGCTCAAGCAGAAGGGTCTGAACGACGCCGACCTGAGCAAGATCGAGACGGCATTGCCCGGCGTGTTCGATCTGAGCCTGGCCTTCGCACCCTGGGTGGTCGGCCGCGACACCTACGAACGGCTCGGCGTATCGGCCGACAAGCTCGCGAAGCCGGGCTTCAGCTTGCTCAAGTATTTCGGCTTCAACGCCGCCGAGATCGAGCAGGCCAACGACGTCATCATCGGTCGCATGACCATCGAGGGCGCGCCGCACTTGCGCCAGGAACACTACGCCGTGTTCGACTGCGCGAACCGCTGCGGACGCACCGGCGAGCGCTACCTCGCGCCGATGTCGCACGTGAAGATGATGGCGGCCGCGCAACCGTTCTTGTCGGGCGCCATCAGCAAGACCGTCAACCTGCCCAACGACGCGAGCGTCGAAGACGTGCGCCAAATCTACGAGCAAGGTTGGAAGCTGGGCTTGAAAGCGGTCGCGCTGTACCGCGATGGCTGCAAGGCTTCGCAGCCCCTCTCCACCACGAGCAAAGAGCGCTCCGAGGACGGCGATCAAACCAAGGCCGAGCCGGCAGCCGCGCAACCCGTCGCGGTCGCGCCGAGCCCTGCTCCGGCACCGCGCCCCGACGGGCACCGCGTGCGTCTGCCGCAGAAGCGCCGCGGCTTCACGCAAGAGGCTCACGTCGGTGGGCACAAGGTGTTCTTGCGCACGGGCGAATACGACGACGGCTCGCTCGGTGAGATCTTCATCGACATGCACAAGGAAGGCGCCGCTTTCCGCTCGCTGATGAACTGCTTTGCCATGGCCGTTTCGGTGGGCTTGCAGTACGGCGTGCCACTCTCCACGTTCGTCGAACAGTTCACGTTCACGCGCTTCGAGCCGCACGGAGTCGTCTCGGGTCACCCGAACATCAAGTTCTCCACCTCGATCGTCGACTACATTTTCCGCGTGCTGGGGGTGGAATACCTGCGCCGCTACGACTTCGCACAGGTCAAGCCGGCAGAAGACACGACCGGCATCGAGGATCCGAACCTGCCGAAGCTCGTCGCCGCCGACGGCGGCTCGCCGACGTCGATCGCCCCGCCGAGCCCGTCGTCGATCCCGCCGCAGGCGCTGACGGCGCAAGCTGAGCCCGTGTCATTCGGTGGCGAGGCGCACGGAGCGCTCGACGCTCAGCTCGAGGAGATGATGGGCGACGCCCCGGTCTGCGACGGCTGCGGTCACATCACCGTCCGTAACGGCGCCTGCTACAAATGCCTCAATTGCGGCAGCTCGATGGGCTGTTCGTAGGGCGGCACCGCAAAAACGCCGCAGCTTAGGCCTATTTCGCTTTTGGCACGTCTAAGCTAGAAACATGGGCATGAAGCCGCTTCGTACGGTCGTTGCGATGATCGCGTCTGGGTTCTTGCTGCCGCTGCTGATCACGGCGTCCGGCTGAAAGAAGGACGAGCCGCCGCCTCCTTTGCCGGCGGCGCCGCCGGCCGCATCCACGCCCAGCACCGCGACCACGCTCGAGCTCGCGCCCGAGCCCGCTCCCGTCGACTCGGCTCCCGACGCCGGTAAGAAGCCGGGCGGTGGCGTTGCTGGCCCCAGCCTGAAGAAGTGTTGCGACGCGCTCGCGCAAAACTCCAAGAGCGCGCCGCCGCCCAACAACACCTTGATGCTGCAAGCGTCGCAAGCCTGCAACATCGCGGTAGCCGCTGGTCAGGGCGCGCCCGCCGTGATGAACGCCGGACGCGCCGCCATGGGCGGAGACGCGCTCCCTGCAGGCTGCCAGTAATGGATCTCGCCGCGCGATGCGCGGCGATCGTCACGACGGCGCTCGTGGTGCTACCGCGCCAGAGCGCCGCCCAGAGCGCGTCTCCGCCAACCGAACCGCCGGCAATCGCCCGCGAGGCGGTGTCGCTCAGCTACGACCACAGCACGCCGCCCGACTGCCCTTCCGAGGAGGAGTTTCGCGCCGAGGTCACGAAGCTGACCAGCAAGGCGCGCTTTACCAACGAGCAGGGCTCGCGACCGATCCGTATCGATCTCGACCGCCGCGGTAACGCCGTGGTCGGGCGTCTGGTAACCGGCGAGGGCAAGAACCAATCGTCGCGCGAAGTGCGCGGTGCGGACTGCCGCGAGGTGAGTAGCGCCCTCGCCATCGCGGTGGCGCTGACGATCGACCCCGACGCGCTGGGGGCCGAGCCGCCGCCCGAGCCGCCACCTGAGCCACCACCCGAACCGCCAAAACCTCCGCCTCCCCCGCCCCCGGTCGCCAAGCCTCCGCCTCCGAAGCCCCCTCCGCCGCCGGCAAAAAAGGTCGCGCTGCTTTGGGGGCTGAATGCCGGGCTCACGATCGAGAACGCCTGGGCACCCGGCCTGCGCCCCGGCGGTCATGCGACGCTCATGCTAGGCGTCGGCGATCACCTACGTCTCAACCTGAGCTCGGTCTACTTTCCAACCCGTGAGGATGATGACGTCAGCTTCCGCGCCTGGTTCGGCCGCGGGGATGTGGCGTGGAACGTGGCCGTGCTGGGCGTGCTGCGTCCCTTCATATCCCTCGGGTATGAAGGAGGCGTCGTCTACGCGGCCGGTAGTGGCCTTGCAACGACGGTGGAAGCGAACCGTCCCTGGCATGCGATGAACGGTGGCATCGGACTTCGCTTCGAGACGGCTGATCTCTATTTCCAGCTAGCTGGCAGCCTCTTGGTTCCGATTTCCCGACAGCAGTACCTGATATCCGACACCGACGGCAACGTGACGCCTTTCTTCGAGACGCCGAGCGTTGGGCTGCGACAAGAAACCAGTCTGGGCGTGTTTTTGTGATCACCCGGCTAGCACCTGGAAACCCTGAAATCGATGTCATGGTCATCGATTTCCGCGGCGCGGAGGCTCGACGAGCCGCCCTGCCCGCCCTCGGGAATCCAGGAGAAACCTGCGGGTTCTAGACAAGGGCTTGCCGTCCTGTCGGGGGGCCGTGCAGGCTTGGCGGACCAGAAGATGGCCATTGATTCGGCGCGCCTGACGCGCGTCGCGCAAGAACACCTAGATTTCGTTTGGCGCTGCCTGCGGCGTTTTGGCGTGCCTGCGTCCGACGCGGACGACGCAGCTCAGCAGGTCTTCCTCGTGGCAGCCGACAAGCTGTCCGAGGTGCCGGTCGAGCGCGAACGCGCGTTCCTGTTCGCCACGGCGGCTCGCATCGCTGCCAACGCGCGCCGGTCCATCCGGCGGCGACAGAGCGCCTACGACAGCTACTCCCAATCGCCTGAGGAGCCGAGCGTCTCGCAAGACGAGCTCTCCGATCAGCTGCGTGCCCGCGCACTGCTCGATCAGGTCATGGCCGACATGCCCGACGACCTCCGCGAGGTGTTCGTGCTGTTCGAGATCGAAGAGATTTCGATTCAAGACATCGCGGTCACTTTGGAGATTCCGATCGGCACGGTGGGCTCGCGCTTGCGGCGCGCCCGTCAGGCCTTTCAGCAAGCCGTGACTCGGCACCGCGCGCGCATCGGTTTCAAGCAGGGAGCGGTAGGATGACCGAGCCGACCAGACTCCTCGACGAAGCGGGAGGCGACGAGCTCGAGCTGTCGCTGCTCCGGCTGGCACGCAGCGAATCACCGTCGACCGAGGGCCGACGCCGCGTGCTCGCAGGCGTTGCCGCTGTGGGCGTCACTTCGCTCGCCAGCCAAACCGCCGAAGCCGCGAAGGTCGGCGGGCGCAGCCTCTCGAGCGGCATCAAGTGGGCGCTGCTCGGCGTGGCAGCCGTCGCGCTACCTACCGGGTTGTGGATGAAGGGCAGCGACAGCAAGCCGTCGCTCGCTAAGGTTGCCCCGCCGAATGCGCTCCAGGCGCCGGCGTCTGAGGTGGTCCCGCCGAGCGCGCCCGCGCACGCCGACGGCCCCGCTCCGCTCACGTTGGACGACTTGCCGGCCCTCCCGGAAGGGGACACACCGGCCAGCCCGGGCGTCGCCAGGGTCACCCAGGGCAGCCTGGCGGAAGAGGTCGCGCAGCTGCAGAAAGCCAAGCTGGCGCTCAAGGGCGGCAAACCCGCCGAGGCGCTGAGCGAGCTCAACGTTTACGCGCAGCGCTTCCCGCGGCCGCGGCTAGGCGCCGAAGCCACCGTAGTGCGCATCGAAGCGCTCAGCGCGGGCGGCAGCAGCGAGCGCGCCAAGAGCATGGCCGAAGGCTTCCTGGCCAAGAATCCGAATAGTCCCTACGCCGCCAGGTTGCGAAGCCTGACCGGCGCCAAGTAGAGCTCGGGGAGCCCCCGAGGCTCCCCGGCTTACTTGAGCACGACGACGCAGCGACCTTGTCTGCATTGCTGGCCGGCGCCGCAACCGGTGCCGCCGACGTCCGTGCGGCACTTCACGTCGTCGGTCCAAATCCCCAAGTGGCTCGATTGACCGTAGTCCTGAAAGGGCAGCCAAACCGGCGCGCTCGATGGATCTTTGGGCAGCTTGCTGACATCGATGGCGCTCATCCAGAGCTGCGCCAGGCGATCTTGATCGGTGTTTTTGGCTTCGTTCACCAGCAATAGCCCGTAGTTGATCTTGCTATTGAAGGTGAGAAACATCAGCCCGTCTTTGGACTGAAAGGGTGCGAACTTGGGGAACGTCGACCAACTGTCAGCTTGGTGTGTGGCGTTCGACAGCTCGTAAACGGTGCCGCCTTCACGCGCCACGAGGCGCAGGCGTGCGCGCTTCTGGTCGTAGCTTTTGCGGAAGTAGCCGAGCTCGTCGTATTCGCGCGGCGCGGAGGCGAAGGCGATGTACTTCTGATCGGGCGACCAGGTCGGATAGAAGTGAAATTCGTCCTCGGTGCCCTCCACTACGGTGTGGACGGCACCAAAGCTCGTCTGCACGAGGTCGATGTCGATCACGGCAATGTCGCCGGATCGGACCGCGATCGCCGAGTCCGGCTGGTCCGAGAGCGTGACGACGACCGCGTCGTCATCGCGCGAAAATTCGGGGAAATAGGCAATTTTACCGCCCAAGTCGGCCCGCGTCAGCATCGCCAGCGGGATCGCGTTGGTGTCGTCGGCGCGGCGCAGCACGAGACGATCGTCGTAGGCCACGAGCACGTAGCTGCCCGTCGACGACAGCGCCATCATCGAGCTGTCGTAGCTGGCGTCCATCGGCGGCTGCACCAGCGGTGCTTGGGGCTTGCTGGTCAGCGCGGTCACGAGCACGCCCGAGCGCTGGTCGTTGCTCACGTCGTTCTCGTTGCGCGCGGTGAACGCGATGGTGCTGCCGTCCCGGCTCACGCTGTGACAGGCCCCGCAGTCTCGTTCGTTGGTCTTGGTGCCGGGCATGATGAACGGCTCTGCGCGATCGGCACCGAAAGGCAGGCGAAAAATGCCCGTGGCGTGCTGATCCTCCGCGCCCGAGTAGATCGGCACGCTCGTCCAGTAGTAAAAGCCCTTATTCTGCAGCTCACTCGGGGAGATGCGCAGGTCAATCGGCTCGGAGGTCTTGATCACGCCGCGCCGCGCGGTAGCGCCGGTCACGGAGAGCACGATCGGCACATCCTCCAACTCGTCGCGCGCGGCATCCCAGGTGTCGCCCTGCAGCGTGTAGCGACAGCCATCGCCGTCGGCGACCAGGCAGCGCGTAAAAAAGTCGTAGGAAATTCCCCCGTCAGCAGCCGCAACGCGCAGCCGGAACAGGTTGAAGTCGCTGCGACCGCGCCGAAACTGCACGGTGAGGTGCGACAGATCCTTCGGTTGAGTCGAGTTGGCGAGCGGGTAAACGACGAGCGGAGCGTCGCCCAGCTCGGTCTCGGGGGCGTTGAACCAGTCGCCGGCGTCGAGCGGCGAGTCCTGCTCGATCTGGCAACGACTCACGCACGTGTAGGGCGCCCGCGCGCTGCCGAGGTAGGCTGCGTCGCCGTCGCAGCCCGCGAGCGCGAGCGCGAGCAGCAAGGCCTGGTCGCGAACGAGCCTCACTCCCACCTCACGTCGTCGATGTCCAAGTCGATCGGGTCTGTGGCACCTTTCGGTTCGATGGCCCAGCCGAACGGAGAGACGACGCTATCGTAGGTGACGCCGGTGAGATCGATCTGCACGCGCTGAAACGTCTTCGTCAGCGTGACCGGTTTGGGCACGCCGAAGCTGTCCTTGTACGGGAGATCCGGATTGCTCTCGCCGTTCCAGTTATTGGCGCCACCAGCGCGAAAGCTCACCAGGACCGGATCACTCGCGACTCGAGCCCAAAAGATGACGCGACGCGCGCCGGCGGTGATGGGCCGCCCAGGAACGCGACCAATCTCGACCTGATTGGGATGCAACGGATCGACCGCCTGGAACAGGATGCCCAGGTAGCCTTGAGCGCCGGGCGTGCCCTCGGCGAGTGGCCGGTAGCTGTAGCGCCGGCAAATGCCCTGGGCCGACGGCCTTTCGTCGGAGCAGCCATGGGCATCGACGGTGAGCACCTCGCTCGAGCAATTGGCGTCCCCGAAGCAGCCGCTGGGTACGAAATAGTCCTCGACCAAGAAGGGCAGCTGCAGCCGCTCTGGCTCGGTTACCTCGGGTGGGCCGTTGTCGGGAACGACCTCCGGCAGCTCACCACCCGTGGAACAGCCAACGAGCGACAGCGCGCTAGCTGCGCAAATGATCGAAGCCCCGATCGAGCGCAAAGCGCTGACCCGTTTCGAGCTCGAGCTGGGCTCCGCGGCCACTTTCAATCCTACCTACGACTTGAGCTCCGGCTGGGCGAAGGACCCGACGACCGGCACACAGCAAAGCGTAGTCCTCACCTCCACGGAGCGCCAACGCGGCCGCCGGCTCGCCTAGTAGATCGGCCAGATCTGCGAGCGAGGGAGGCACCAAGCGGGCTAGAAGCTCGGCTCGTAACACCGCCTTGACCTTGCTCGCCCGCGCTAACTGCAGCGCATCGCCTGCGAGCCCATCTGACACGTCGATCATAGCCCTGGCCCGCCCGTGGAGCTGGAGGCCCGCTTGGATCAGGGCTTCGGGCCTGGCCCAGGCCCGCTTGGCTTGCGTGGCGACACGAGCAAGGCGCGCCGGCACCTTCAGACGCTGCTGATGCAGGAGCAAGCCGGCACGCGCCAGCCCTGCCCGACCGATGAGCCACAACTCGTCGCCTGGACGCGCTCCGGAACGCAGCAGCGGGCGCTTCACTTCACCGAACACGGTCGTGGTGACCGACAGCGCCGGCCCGCGTGCGACATTGCCCCCTACCACCGGACAACCGAGCGCGCGCGCGGCTTGCGCCTGACCGCGCGCCAGCAGTGCAAGGTCGCGCGCCGGAAACCCGGCAGGCACGTGCAAGCTCGCGACGGCGGCGAGCGGCCGCGCGCCCATCGCTGCCAAGTCGCTCGCCGCAGCTTGCAGTGCGCGATAGCCCACGTCGTCCGCGCCGAGCCACCGCCGGTCGAAATGCACGCCCTCGACTTGGTCGTCGACGCTGACTACCAGGCGGTCACCGCGCGTTCGCAGCACCGCAGCGTCGTCACCGATGCCGACCTCGACACCGCGCTTTGGACCGCGTGAGAGCTGGCGCGAGAGCTCGGCGATGAGCTCGATTTCGCCCCCGCTCGGGGCGCGACGGGCACGTGGCGGCATGGCTCAGCCGATGGTCGCGCGCTTCACCGGAATCGTCACGATGAATACGGTCCCGCGGGGCTGATTCGATTCGATTCGCACGCTGCCGTCGTGGCCGTCGACCAAACGCTTGACGATCGACAGGCCGAGCCCGGTACCGCCCGCTTCACGCGTGCTGCTCGAATCCACCTGATAGAAGGCGTCGAATACGCGGCTGCGCTCGGCGTCCGGGATCCCGATGCCGGTATCGGCCACGCGCAACTCCACGCCCGTGCGGCGCGCACCGAGCAGCACCATGCCACCCGCCTCGCCGCCCGCCGTCGCCTCCATGCCCGTGATTCGCGCCGAAAGGCGTACGGCCCCCGAGACAGGTGTGAACTTGATGGCATTCTCGGTCAGGTTGAGCAGCACCTGGCGTAGTCGCTCCGCGTCCGCCCAGATCTGCGGCAGGCCCTTCTCGACCTCGAGCGCCAGCTCGACCTCTTTCTTACGCGCCGTCGGCGTCATCGTCGAGGCCACGTCTCGAACGAGCGCAGCGACGTCCACGTTGTTCTTGCGCAGGCTCATCGTGCCGCTCTCGAGCTTCGAAAGGTCGAGCAGGCCTTTGATCAGCGCCAGCAGCTGATCGCCCTTATCGCGAATGGTCTGCACGAAGTCGCGTTGCTCGGCGCTCAGCTGACCCGCCAAACCTTCGACCAGCATTTCGCTGTAGCCGATGATCGAGGTGAGCGGCGTGCGAAGCTCGTGCGATACGGTCGCCAAGAAGTTACTCTTGAGCCGATCCAGCTCCTTCAAGCGGTCGTAGGCGACCTGCAGTTTTTCGGTCTTGTCCTCGAGATCGCGGAAGCTCTCACGCACGCTGGCCAAGTGCATGTTGCTGGTCAGCAGCGCGCGGTGCCCGCTGAACAGCAACAAATCGAGCGTGCGCGTCAGGTGACGACAGACGCGCGTCACGGTCTGTTCGTCGCCGATCGGTAGCTTGCGGTACAGCGCCCGCAAAGTCTCGGAGTCGAGCTGTGGGTCGAGCGCGAGCAACGACGGCGCGGGCTCGGCGTCGGGCGTTGCTACGAAGGGGCCTAAGATCATGCGCCCAATTTGACGACCGTCGTAGACGATGGCTGCCACGCGGTAGCTGGCGCCGGTCACACAGGTGTAGTGGGCGTCGCCTTCTGGACCCGGGTTGAGCGACTTGACGGCCGCGACGACGTCGGAAAGCTTGGCGCGCCCTTCGCGCGACGTATTCAAGTATGCGTACAGCTCGAGCGATTCGGCTGCGTCCGCGAGCAGCTTGCCATCCTCCGAGAAGACGCGAATCGGCAGGCCGAACAACTCGCTGCCACTCCGGATGACCTCGTTCAGGCCGTCGCGCGCGACCAGATCTTCGAGGCTCATCCCGCTGCCCAGCGTCAGCTCGTCGAGCGTCTTGGTGGGCGCCGCGGGCGCAGTCATCAGCCAGCCTCCGGCTTGAGGACCTCGAGAGCTCCCCCGACGCACGCGCCCAAGATTTGGGAGAGTGGGCGCGCGTCGCCGAGCTTCTTCGCGACGCTCGCCAGGAAGGCGTCCGAATCGAAGCCGAACTTCTTGTTCAAGTCGTGCTCGGCGTCGAGCGCGCTCCAAGTCAGATGCAAGAGGCCGATGAAGCTCTCCACCACGCCGGTGCCGCGCGTGGCCACCGCCAGGTACACCGGCTCGCGGCCTTGCGAGGCCAGCTCGGCGATCTCGGCGTCGCTCCGCACGTCGGGCAGGTCGCGCTTGTTGAACTGAATCACCAGCGGCATCTGCTTGAGCGTGAGGCCGTGCTGCTTGAGGTTTTCCTTCAAGTCCAGAAACGACTCGGCGTTGTGCTGCGTCTCGGCGCTGCGAGAGTCGGCGATGAAGGCGATGCCATCCGCTCCCTGGACGACCAAGCGCCGGGTGGAAGCGTGAATGACCTGTCCGGGCACCGTAAACACCTTGAGCCGAACCGCCAGGCTGCCCTGATTGCGGAAGGTGAGCGGGAGCAGGTCGAAGAACAACGTGCGGTCGTCCTTCGTCTCCAGGGTCATCAAGCGGCCGCTGGCACCCGGCTCGGCCGTCTTGTGGAGCGCCTGCAGGTTGGTGGTCTTACCGCTCAGCGCAGGCCCGTAATAAACGAGCTTGACGGTCAGCTCTCGGTTCACGAAATCAAGCTGCAAGGGGAGCTCCAGGCAGGCGTGGGACAAGGCTGCGAAACGACAAGGTTTTCATATTAACATGGCCCACCGGTGCCCTATACGGTCGTTTTCCTCTGGATTTCAGCGGCGGCTTCGCCGCCGCTGACCGGTCTCGGATCGGAAGTGCGCGCTTCGCATACTGAAGCACTTCGCGATTTCGGGGCGACGCGCGGCTTGACGCTGGTGGCCCCGGCCAAAGCCGTAGGGGCGGCGGGCGCGCGCAGCGGGCTCGACGAAGCGCTCAGCGATCGGCTCGAAACCGACCTCGAGCAGGCTCGCACGGCGCTTTCGGCGCTCGAAGAGAGCGCTGCAATCGCGCGCCTCGATCGTGTGCAAGCCGAGCTGCAGTCGCACCCCTACCTACCTCAAGCGACCTTTCTCATGGCCGAGTGCTTCGCGCTCCGCGCCCAAGCAGCACTCGCCAACGACCCCGCCCTGACCCGTGAGCTCGATGCCCAACGCGCCGCGCTCGAGGGTCCGCGCACACCAGCGTTCGGCGAGCCCGAAGGGCCGGCAAGCGCGCGACAGACCGAGATCGCGTTCAGCATCGCAGGTCTCGGCCCCTTTGACCTCGTCGAGATGGACGGGCGCCCCGCGCGCTCACCCCAGCAGCTGCGCGCTGCACCAGGACTGCATCACTTTCGAATCTGGCGCGCGGGCGATGTGGTGTTCGCGAGCTTCGCCGAGCTCACTCCCGAAAAATCCGAGGTCGTGCTCCAGCCGCCGCCGCCCATCGCGTGCGATAGCGCCGATCTGTCCGGCGCGCGCACCGGAGCGGTGCCGGCCGGCATCGCCTGCGACAGCTGGGCCCGCGTGCGCCCGGAGGGCGACGGCGTCGGTGTCTCACTCTGCCGGCACAGCAGCTGCGGCCCGTTCGTGCATTGGCAGACCCGCCCACGCGAGCCCTTCGCCCCCATCGCCGTCGATCGCGGCCTCCCGGCCTGGGCCGGCTTCACCATCGCGGGCGCCACCGCCGCGCTCGTCACCGGCCTCGTCCTCTGGCAATCGGGCGCCCTCGACCGCGGCCAAGGCAGCGCCACGACCCTCGAGTACAACGGCTACCGACCGCAAGGTGGCGTTCGCTTCTAACTCACTGAGCCCAGCGGGTGCGGGCGTAGGCGATCGCGCGTTCGACGGTGGCGCGGGCGGGGCCGCCGATCAAGCTGCGGCGTTCCACGGCGGCGGCCGGATCCAGAGCGGAGGCGAGATCGCTGCCGCTGAGGGAGGCGTGGGCGGCGCGGAGCACTTCGGGCGGTAGGCCCGAGAGCTGTACGCCGCGCGATTCCGCTTCGCGCACGAGCGCACCGACCACGTGATGGGCTTCGCGGAACGGCATGCCCTGAAGCACCAGAAAGTCAGCCAGATCGGTGGCGCACAGGTGGCCGTGCTCCAGCGCACCGCGCAGGCGCTCGCGCTTCCACTCGGCGGTGGCGATGGCGCCGGTGAGCGCGTAAAGCGACACCAGCGCGCAGTCGAAGGCATCGAAGATGGGGCGCTTGTCTTCCTGCAGATCGCGGCCGTAGCCGAAGAACAGGCTTTTCTCGAGCGCCATCAAGGTGGTCACCGAGCCCATCAAGCGCGCCGCCTTGCCGCGCACCAGCTCCGCGACGTCTGGGTTCTTCTTCTGCGGCATCATCGACGAGCTGGTCGAAAACGCTCCCGAGAGCGCGACGAAGCCGAACTCTTGGCTGGACCAGAGCACGATCTCTTCGCCGATACGCGACAGGTGCACGCCCAGAATGCCGAGCGCGCTCGACACCTCCATCAAGAAATCACGGCTGCCGGTCGCGTCGATCGAGTTCTGGGTAGGCGCGGCGAAACCCAGCTCGCTCGCCACCCCCGCGCGATCGAGGGGGAAGCCCGTCCCCGCTACCGCGCCGGCCCCGAGCGGTGACTCGTTCAGTCGCGCACGCGCGTCGCGCAACCGGCCGCGATCGCGCAGCAACATCTCTTGCCAGGCCATCAGGTGATGCGATAGCCGGCTGGGTTGCGCGCGCTGCAAGTGCGTGTAGGCCGGCATGAGCGTGTCGAGCTCGCGCTCGGCGACGGCCAGGATCGCTTCGGCCAAGCCGTCGATGGCGCTGCACGCCTCGTCGGTCTTGCGACGCACCCAGAGCCGCAGATCGGTGGCTACCTGATCGTTGCGCGAGCGGCCGGTATGCAGCTTGCCGCCGACCGGACCGCAAATCTGCGTCAGCCGCGACTCGATGTTCATGTGCACGTCCTCGAGCTCGCGCTTCCACACGAACTCACCGCGCTCGATCTCGCCCTGAATCTGGGTCAGGCCCCGCACCAGCGTCTCGGCTTCTTCGCGGCTCAAGACGCGGGCGCGCTCGAGACCACGCGCGTGGGCGATCGAGCCTTGAATGTCTTCGCGCCACATCTCGGAGTCGACGTCGACACTCGTGTTCAGCCGCTCCATGGCGGCGTCGATTTGCTCGGGAAGTCTGCCACCTCGCGCGACGGTCATGGCGCGCCTTATAGCGCGAGGAAAAACCTCAGCCCAGGGCGCTCGTCAAACACGCATCCAAATCGCCACCTTCCAGCACCGAAAGGCGCGTGAGGAAGCGCCGGTAGTCGCGTACCGGCGGTTTTCCCGGCTCGGCGCGCAGCGAGAAGTCGGTGATGCGCGTAGTCGCGATGCGCAGGCACGCCACCGCCCCCTCCACTTTGAGCGCCTCCCGCTCGTCCCGGCCGAGCGGGCGCACCGCCTTGTAGCCGGTCAAAAATGCGCTCACGAGCTCCAGATCGTAACGGGTCCCGAAGCACCACGCCGCGATCGTCATCATGATGTCATAGGCAAAAGCGCCGTCGCACGCGCTCTCGAAGTCGAGCAGCGCCAGCAGCTCGCCCTGCCGCGTCCACAGCACGTTGTCGCGGAACAGGTCCGAGTGAATCACGCCGCGCGGAGTCGGCACGCGCAACCGCTCCCGCTCGTAGTGCTCGAGCCGTTCGCGAATGCGCGCCACGTCGTCGAAGTAGGCGCTATGCCCCTCGCGCTCGACGCGATCCAGGCGCTCGCGTAGGTCGACGATCCGAAAGCGCCCTTCGCTCGGTCGTTCTAGCTGGGGGGTGCACAGGTGCACGCGCGCCAGCGCGGCGCCGAGCGTACGGCACGCAGCGGGCGACACTCGCCCTTGGCACAAGATCTCGCCGTCGAGCCAGGGGAACACCGCGAACGCCTTGCCGCGGTAATCACCAACGCCCGCGCCGTCATCGCGCGGCAAACACTGCACGACCGGTACGCTCGCTCGCGCGAGGCCTGCAACCAACGCGAGCTCGGCCAGCGCTCCGGCGCGCGCTTGCTCTTCGTACAGCCGCGCGAAGTAGCGGCGCCCATCCCGCGTCGTGAGCGCGAAGTTCGAGTTCACGGAGCCCACGCTGAGCGGCTCGATCTGCGCCAAGTCGAGGCCGAATTCACGCGCCAGGGGCCGAGCTTCGTCGAGCGGGAGTGCAGTCAGGAGCGCCACGGGCCCGACTATGCCGAGCCGGGCGCCGCCTCGCCTCAAAAAAAGCTGCTAGGTGCCTGGCCCGGAGGCCAGGTTCCCCCCCTGCCGCACCGCCCTCCTGCACCGCCCCTCCCCTGACCCCTCCCTCTCGTTTCCCCACTCCCCACTCACCTCGGCGAGCAGCTCGCGCTGATCGTCCGCGCTGACACCACCCGGTGGATCAACGCGCAGAGACGTCGATCGTTGAACGGAAGATCGCGCCGAGCGCCGGTCCTTCGACGCTCGCATTGAGCTGCTCGCCGAGGTCGAGCCTTTCGTCGAGCCCCAACAACCCAAAACCCGAGTACCACCCACGCACCACACTCGTCATACACGCCAACCCTGGGAAAACCCGGTTGGTCGTCGGAAGCCCTACTCCCTTTCTTCATGTCCTGACCCGGCCAAGCTTTTCAAAAAAAATCGCCCCTTAGCCGGGTCCCGCCTGTGGTTGGTTGTAGCACCCGACCCGAGCAGCTACCTTTTGTCGTCCCCGACTCCCTGAATGCAAGAGCTCTACGGAAACACCACCGGCCTCAGCGCCAACGCGATCCGATCGCTCGAGCGCATCTACCGCCGGCGCGTCCCCAGCGACAAGATCGCGACGCCCGAGCTCGTGCGTTCACTCGCCGATGCCTCGCGTGAAACCAAGCGCCAAGTAGGCGCGCTGGTGCACCGCTCGGGCGAGGTCGACTATGTCGTGGTCGGCCACGCCACCGGGCTGATGCTGCCCGACATCGGCCGTCTGCGCGCCGCCGAGGGCAGGTTCCGCGCGCTCAGGCTGGTGCACACTCACCTGTTCAACGAGCCGCTCACGCGCGACGACTTGACCGATCTCACGCGGCTGCGCCTCGACCTGGTGGCCGCCATCTTGCTCAACCCGACGGGTGAACCGCAGCGCATGACGTGGGCGTACAACACCCCGACCTTTCAAGGCCGCGGGGAGCCCTACCAGGTAGCCGGGCCGTTTCCGTACGGGCAGCCGCAGCCGCATTTCGGCGACCTGATCGCCGCTCTAGAAGCCGAGTTCGCGCAGCAAGCCCGCACGCGTGAGGTCACGGCCAAAGACGGACGCGCAATCTTGATTCACGTCGGCGACAAGCGAAAGGCGGGCGCTGGAGCCCGCGCTCGATCGAGGCTCGACGAACTCGAGAGCTTGGCTCGCACGGCAGGCGTGGACGTGGTCGAGCGAGTCACGCAGCTCCGCGACCAACCGGACCCGCGTTTCGTGATCGGCGCGGGCAAGCTCGAGGACGTGGTGACGCAAGCCATCGACCTCGGCGCCGAGACGCTGATCTTCGACTGCGACCTTTCGCCAGCGCAGGCGCACGCCATCGCCAGCCAAACGGACCTCAAGGTGCTGGATCGCACTCAGGTCATCCTGGACATTTTCGCGCAACGCGCGGAGAGCCGCGACGGCAAGCTGCAAGTCGAGCTGGCGCAGCTCAAGTACACGCTGCCGCGCCTGGGCCAGAAGGACGACTCGCTCAGCCGCCTCACCGGCGGAATCGGCGGGCGTGGCCCCGGCGAAACCAAGCTGGAGATTGGACGACGCCGCGCGCGTGAGCGCGTGCATCGACTGGAAAAAGAGCTCGAGTCGCTGGAGCGCCAGCGCGCCGAACGACGCCGCAAGCGCGCCGGCAGCGAGCTCCCGGTGGTGGCCATCGTCGGCTACACCAACGCCGGCAAGAGCACCCTGCTCAACACCCTGACCGACGCCGGCGTGCTGGCAGAAGACAAGCTGTTCGCTACGCTCGACACGCGCGCTCGCAAACTGTTCTTGCCCGGCGGCAGCGACGTGATCTTGACCGACACGGTGGGCTTCATCCGACAGATGCCGAAAGATTTGTTCGCGGCATTTCGGGCCACCTTCGAAGAGGCCGCGGACGCGGATCTAATCGTCGAGGTGGTCGATGTCTCCGACCCCGAGCACCACGATCACATCAAGACCACCGACGAGGTCTTGCGCGATCTCAACCTCGACGACACGCCACGCCTGCGCGTCTACAACAAGGTCGACAAGCTCGGTGAAGACGAGCGCCACGCGCTCGACAACGAGCCCGACTCGGTGAGTATCTCAGCGCTGGATAAATCCACGACGCGAACCTTGCTGCAGCGCGTCGAGTCTTGGCTCGCCCTGATCGCTCACCAACGCGCTCAGCTGGCTGCCAAAGAAGAAGCCGAAAAAGCGCTCTACGAAGCCTAGCGTCAGATCCTTCACATTTGCTCCTGGGAGCCTATAGTGGGGGTGTGAGGACGCTGCGGGTAGGAGCGCTAGTGGCCTTGGGTATTGGGCTCGCGAGCTGCGGGAACACGGCGCGCCGTGGCTCGCCGCCGGCACGTGGCTCCGGTGGCAGTAGCGCAGCGCAAGGAGGCGACAGGACAACGGGCGGCGCGAGCAGCACCGCATCGAGCGACACAAGCGGCGCTGGGGGTTCCGAGGAGCAACCGAAGGGTGACGGAGGAGCCGTCGCCGCTGCTGGCGAGTCTGGCGCCGCTGGGGCCGCCGGCAGCACGGATGAGGAGCCTTCGTGCCTCGACGCTCCCGGCCCCTGTCACTGCGGCACCCAGGCCACGCTACCGTCCGGTGACTCAGTGTGCGACTGTCCGGGCGGCACATGGGGCGACAACTGCGAGGTCGTTTCCGAGCAGGTCGCGGTGTCCGAGAGCCAAGTCTGCGTGCTCAAGTCGGACCGAACGGTAGCGTGTTGGTTCTACGCCAAGCCGCCGCCTCATGGAGAGTATCTCGGCCTCTCAGTCTCGGGTCGCAGCGGCTGCGCGCTCGACGTCTCCGGGAAGGCGAAATGCTGGGACGAGGGCACCAATCCCCCTCAACCGACGCCCACCAGGGCGTACATTCAGCTAAGCGAACGCGACGGCAACGCCTGCGGCTTGAAGGCAGACGGAAGCGTCGACTGTTGGCAAACGATTCCTGCCGAGTCCGCTCCGCCCGCATTGCCGCCGGCGCCCGGCCCCTATCGCTCCATCGACGTGGCCGGCGCGTTCGCATGCGGTCTGGACTACACCGGCCTCATCAGCTGCTGGGGCCAGCTTGCACCGAGCGAGCGAGATGCATTCCCTCAGCCGCCCATTCCGGGAGGTCAGTTCGAGCAAGTGCACGTGGCCCCGCATCAAATCTGCGGACTTTCTGCCGCCGGCGAGCTCGTTTGCAACGAGAACGGCAACAACCCGCCGCTTGCTCCCCAAACTGGGCGCTATATGGAAGCGAGCCTCTGCCCGCCCAACAACAGCTGCGCGCTCGACACCGATCACCGTCTGGTGTGCTGGGGTTTGCCCAAGCCGACCGGAGTGCCGGCTGATGCGTTCAAGAGCATCGCGGTCGGCAGCAGGTTCAGCTGCGGCGTGCAGACTAGCGGGCTCGTCAGTTGTTGGGGGAGCGCCGGCGACTATGCAGAAGCCGACATAGCTGCGCCCAGCGGCGTGTTCCAAGCTGTCTACGGCTACGGCGACTTCGGCGGCTCGATGTGCGCGCTCGAGCTCGACGGGACGCTCAGCTGCTGGGGACTCGACAATCCCGCGCCGCAGGGTGCCGGTCCGTTCGTCGAGCTGGGGCTTGCCTCGCAGACGGCTTGTGCGCGGTCGAGTGATGGCACCGTTACCTGCTGGGGCAGTGGAGCAGCCGGGGGACCCGCGCCGCAGCCGCCCGCTGGCGTGAAGTTCTCGCGCATAGCGTCCGGGCGCTTCAACAGCTGCGGCATCGAGGTCGGTGGCTCGCTGCGCTGTTGGCCAAACACCGGGCCTCTGCCGAACGGGACCTTCAGCGAGGTGGCCGCCGGTTTCGAATTCGGGTGCGGGATTCGCGACGACGGTTCGCTCATCTGTTGGGGTGCGCATCCACCCAAGCTGACAGCGGCTCAAGGCCCCTACCATCAGCTCGCAGCGCTGGAGGACAAAGCCTGCGCACTCGACGCTCAAAACCTTCCGCATTGTTGGTGGAGCGGCGACGAGCCGCTCCCAACGCCGCTGGCGAAGCCCTTCACCGAACTCGCATTGAGTGTCTTCGTCACGTGTGGCCTCACGCCGGCAGGCGCGGTCGAGTGCTGGGGGTCGGACTCGAACTTCGCTGCAACGCGCAACCGACCTGGCGCCTACACCCGCATCGCGAGCAACGGTGGCAACTCGATGTGCGGCCTGCGCCCAAACGGTCGCTTGGAGTGCTGGGGCGAGCTCGAGCGCCCGCGCCAATAGCGCCGCCCACCTCCCGACCTCCATACGCCCAGGCAAGCAACGCCTCCTGACTCGAGGGTTACGATGTGCGTGTCGTGGCGACGGGGCCAGCGTCATTGACCTGTCGGACGGCGCGTGCTCTAAGCGGCGCTGGTTGCGGCGCGTTGCCGCGACGGGCGCGGTCAAAGAGCATGATGCGAGCGAGCTTGGGTGGGATTGGTGCACTCCTTCTGGCGGGCCTGGTAGCGTGCGGTCCGCATGTCGAGGGGCATGCAGTCGCGACGCATTCGCCGGCCGATCATCGGCATGTCGACGCCAGCGCGGTGCGCATCTCTGCGTTGGTCGTACCTCCCGGCGCCGAGGAGCTCGGCATCGTTCAGGCGCACACCGTGGGTGGCACCATAGAGGACGCGATGCCCGAATTCCGAGCTCAGGTGGCAGGCCTCGGCGGTGATTTCGGCAAGGTCAACGACATCACGACCAAGTTCGAGATTCAGACCCGAACCCGCAACGAGACGTACAATTGCGGCACGTCGGACAAGCCGCGTAGCTGCACGCGCACGGTCACCGAGAACGCCGAGGTCGCGACCACGCGAATCTTGGGCAAGGCCTACCGGCTCAACGCGACGCCGGAGCGCGAGGCCGATCCCGATGAGGCGCCTCCCTCTGCTCCGTCCCCCGCACCTTCCGTCGAACCTTCGAGCCCCAGCGCTCCCTGAGTAACCTCATGAAATCAACGCAGTTCGGACTCTTCGCCGTCGCTCTCTTGCTCGGCGCTTGCGGCACGACCACCACGAACGCCGTGCTGACCGGTTCGCCCGGTGCTGCCCACGGCGGAGACGTGAAAATCGTCATGGGCGACGAGCCGCCCCCCGTCGGGCTCACCGAGGTCGGCCTCGTTCAGGCCATCGGCAACGGCACCAACGCGGACCTGGAGCACGTCATCGAAGGCATCAAAGTGAAGGCTCGCGAGCTCGGCTGCACGGTCGTCGCCAAGGTGAAGGTCGACCAGGGCGGCACCGTCGCCAGCGGCACCGGCGTCTGCTTGCGGCCATAGGCCGACTGCTACGGAGCCGTGAGGGCCGCCCTGCTGGGCGGCCACCTTACGAGCGAGACCGGGCCTACCCGAACGACCGCGCTATTCGTCGTCGCGACGGGGGCGCTTGTTTTGGTCGAGGATTTGCTTGCGGACGCGCACGGTGTCGGGCGTGACCTCGAGTAGCTCGTCCTTGTCGATCCACTCCATGCCGGTGTCGATCGTCAGGATGTGAGCGGGAGGCAGCGTGACGTTCTCGTCGCGGCCGGCCGCGCGGATGTTGGTCAGCTTCTTTTCGCGCGTGCAGTTCACGTCGAGGTCGTTCGGGCGGTTGTGCTCGCCGATGACCATGCCCTCGTACACCGCAGTGCCGGGCTCGATGTGCAAGACGCCGCGCGGCAGGAGGTGGAACAGCGCGTACGGCGTCGTGGTGCCCTGGCGATCGGAGACCATGGCGCCGTTGGGGCGACGCAGCATCGGGCCGGCGTACGGCATCCAACCCTCGAACAGCGAGTTGAGCAGGCCCAAACCGCGTGTTTCGGTGAGGAACGCCGAGCGGAAGCCGATCAGGCCGCGCGACGGCACCTTGAACTCCATGCGCGTGCGCCCGAAGCCCAAGTTCTGCATCTTCATCATCTGGCCACGGCGCTCGCCGAGGCGCGTCGTGACCGCACCCACGTAGGCGTCCGGCACGTCGACGATCACCATCTCGACCGGCTCGCTCTTCACGCCGTCGACGTCCTTCACGACGACTTCCGGCATGCCTAGCGCGAACTCATACCCTTCACGGCGCATGGTTTCGGCCAAGATGGCGAGCATCAGCTCGCCGCGGCCGTAGACCAGGAAGGTGTCGGGCTCGGGCGTCTCTTCCACGCGCAGCGCCAGGTTGCGGCGCGCTTCGCGGAACAGGCGATCGCGCAGGTGGCGTGACGTCACCCACTTGCCGACCTTACCGGCCAGCGGCGACGTGTTGACCATGAAGCGCACCTTGATGGTCGGCTCTTCGACGGAGATGCGCGGCAGCGCCTCGGGCTTCTCGGGCGCGGTCAGCGTGTCGCCGATCTGCACCTCTTCCAAGCCGGCCACGGCCACGATGTCACAGCACTCGGCGGCGTCGACCTTGACGCGCTTGTTGCCTTCGAACGAGTACACGGCCGAGAGGCGCGTGCTCACGGGCGTGCCATTTTCACCGATCAGCGCCACGGTCTGGCCGACCTTCACGCTACCGCGCTTGATGCGGCCGATCGCCAGGCGACCGACGTAATCGTCGTGCTCGATGTTGTGGACCAGGAGCTGTAGCGGCCCGTTGTCCATCAGCGGCGGCTTCACGCGCTCGATGATGGTGTCGAACAGCGGCGTGAGGTCCTTACCCTCGTGCTCGAGCTCGTGCTTGGCCATGCCCTGCTTGCCGATGGCGTAGAGCGTGGGGAAGTTGGTCTGCTCGTCCGAGGCTTCGAGCTCGACGAACAGGTCGAACACCTCGTTGAGCACGTCGTCCGGGCGCGCGTCGTTGCGATCGATCTTGTTGATGCACAAGATGATGTTCAGGCCGAGCTGAATGGCCTTACCGAGCACGAAGCGCGTCTGCGGCAGCGGACCCTCGGCCGCGTCGACCAGCAAGATGACGCCATCGGCCATCTTCAGCGTGCGCTCGACCTCACCGCCGAAGTCGGCGTGGCCAGGCGTGTCGATGATGTTGATCAGCGTGCCCTTGTAACGAACCGAGCAGTGCTTCGCGAGGATGGTGATGCCGCGCTCACGCTCGAGGTCGTTCGAGTCCATGACGCGCTCGGCCACCGCCTCGTTGTCGCGAAAGACGCCCGTCTGCCGCAGCATGGCGTCGACCAGCGTGGTTTTGCCATGGTCGACGTGGGCGATGATGGCGATGTTTCGGATGTTTTCGCGACGTACTTCGGACATGTGGGCGCGCGCTGATAGCCCGAGAAGCCTCGGCCCGCAACTTGGGGGGCGATTCCTCAGCCTGCGACGGAATAAACGACCGAGATACCGCGCCCGCGGCTTTCGAACGCCGGCCGCGCCGCCGCTTCGATCACGGCCATGTCACCGGCCCGTAGCCGGTGCTCGCTGCTTCCTATGGTGATGGAAACCTCGCCGGACTCGCAGACCACTACCCGCCGCTCCCCGCCGCGACCGGCCGCTCGCTCGAGGCGCGCCCCGCGCTGCAGCTCCCAGCGCTCGAAGCCCACGCCGAGCTCACCCCCGAGGCTGCGCAGCTCGACTCCGCCGCGTTGCTCGCGCGGTAGGTCGCTCGCCCCGACCACCTTGAGCTTGGGCTTGGATTGAGACACCAGGGCCTCGATGCTGATGCCGAGGGAGGCCGCAACCTTGATCAAGACCGAAAGCGTGGGGTTGCCCTGCCCGGACTCGAGGTGAGCGAGAGTCGGCCGCGGCACCCCGGAACGGTCGGAGAGCTCTTGCTGGGTGAGCCCGCGCGCTTCGCGCAGGTCCTTCAGGTTGGCCGCCAGCCTTGTTCTCTCGTCGTCAGCCATGTCGATGGATTATCACGCAACCGTGCGCCCAGGGGAGCCGAACAGCGGGCATGTCGCTTGCGCGCGCCTGTGCCCTGGCTTGGCTAGTCACCGCCTGCTCCTCCCCCCTGGAGGAGGCGCGCACCAGCTTCGACGAGGCGCGCTACCCGGACGCGGTAACTCAGTATCGGGCACTCGGCGGTGGCGTCAGCGGGCTCGACGAGGCCGAGCGCTACCGGTACGCACTGTACCGAGGCTTATCGCACCTCGCGCTCGGCGACGCGGTGCCGGCCGAGCGCTGGCTACTCGTGGCCAAGCGCATGGCCGAGCGGTCGCCCATGGTGGCCACCAGCGAAGAGCAGGGTCGGTTACTCGCTGCGTGGCGCTCGATGGGACACATGCCCGGCGACTAGCGCCGGCGCGCGCTTTCAACGCCGGCCGAGGATGCGATCGATCGTCACGACCTCGTCCCAGGCTGCTTCGTGCCCCTCGTAGTGCACCTCGAAGCGATCCTTGGCCACGACCTTGACGACAATCGCCGAGTAGACGCTGCCGCGCCAGCTCACGCGCACGCGGTCACCTTCGCGGTACGGGCTCGCCGCCATCTCGCCGGCGCTGCCGGAAGCCTTGGGCGCGGCGATGCCGGCGGCGAGCGCGACCTTGGCAGGCGGGGGCGGCGCGACAACCGGCCCTTCGACACGGCCCAGTACGCGGTCGAGGCTCACGTCTTCGTCCCAGCGTGAATCGTAGCCGTCGAAGTGCACACGGTAACGGCCCGCGCCGGTGCGTTCGGTGATGTACGCGGGGTACGGCTGCTCCCCCTTCTCCCACTCCACGAGGACGTGCTCGCCGACGCGATACGGCTGCTTGCAACCGCTCAGCGCGAGCACGAGCGCAATGAGCAGCGGCAACGCAGCCTGGCGCACGGTCAGAGCCTCGCCGACGGAGCCGGGGGTGCCACCGATTGCGACAGGCGCTGCGCGAAGCCAGCGCGATCGAGTGCCGGATGGCGCTCGGCGAACGCGCGCGCCAGGGTGGCGCGGGTCTGGCGGTAGGCGTGCTCGAGCATGCCGCGGCGCGCGTCGTAGCTGGCCGGGTTGTACATGGCCAGAATGCCGTCCTCGCGCTGCGGTTGGAGCAGCAGCACCTCGGCCTGGCCAGCCTCGCGGATGCGCGTGATCGCTGCCTCGACGCTGCGCTGCACGCCGATACGACGCGCCTGATTGAAGACCCACATCATGCCTTTGTCGCGCAAGCTGTCGCGCTCGCCGTGCCCGGTGGGCACGCTGCTCGGCGCCGAGACCGCGACCATCGGTCGCACCACCACCACCACATCTGCGCCCTCGGCCACCGCCAGCTCCAGCTGCTCGACCTCGGCTGCGCCCGAGCCAATGTAGTGCCGGTCGCCCATACGCACCGGCGAAAACAACGGTGGAATCGCCATCGAAGCGATGCAAGCACGCGTGATCGCCACGCGGTCGAGGCCGCTGCCGCCGAAGGCAACGGGCTCGCCGGAGTCGAGATCGTGCGCCACGATGCGGAGCGCCCGCGGCATTTCCGAAAAGGAGTTGGGCACGCCGCGGCGCACGAAAAAGGCTTCCAAAAAGCGTTCGTAGCCGTCGAGCGTGAAGATACCGGCGGGTAGCGAGTCGTAGAGGCGGTCGAGCTCCTGGGAGAGCTTGGCGGGCATCTCGCTGGTCTTACCCGCGAGGAGCGAGCTCGCGCCGTGGCGCAGAGCGCTCGCAGCCGATACCAGGGTGCGCCGCCACTCGGCCAAGTCCACGCGCAACAAGTGCCCGCGCTCGAGCCCGAAATACACATCGGCCGGGTCGAGGAAGGCGCGGTAGATGCGCTGCACTTGCTGGCCACCGGCGAGCGCCGCGGCCAGGCTGGCGCCCGCAGAGCTCCCGAGAAAGACGTCGAAGCTCGTGGTTTGAAAGCCGTCGACGCTGTCTTCGAGCGCGGCCAGCGCCCCGATCTGGAACATGGCGCCCATCGCTCCACCACCGAGCAAGCACAGCGCGATCTTCATCCGACCTCCACCAACCTGCGTGCCGACACGCGACCGAAAAGCCATACGCCCAGCGCACACAGCAGAGCTCCGCCGAGCGCGGCCTGCCAGGACGCCTCGGTGGCATTCACCTCGCGCGGACGAGTGACGAACACGACCAGCAGCGTTGCCGCGTTGAAGGCAGCGTGCAAGCAGACGCCGGGCCAAATCGAACCGGCACGGCGGCGCAACTCACCCAAAACCAGCGCCACCAGCAGCAGCGGCAGCCAATTGCGGGGTTCGGCGTGGGCCAGCACGAAACCGAGCGAGGTGGCGATGATCGCCACCACTTCGGGCCCACTCCGGAGCAGCGGGGTGAAGATCGCCCCGCGAAAGAACAGCTCCTCGGCGAACGGGACCAACACGGCCGCCGATAGCAGCATGGCTAGTGCCATCGGCAGTGAGCTGGGGATCAACGCAGCGAGCTGGGCGTGCAGCTGCTCCGGCGGCGTCGGGAAGCGACGCTCGACCAGCGCGCTGACGTAGCCGGCAGGCAACTGGAGTAGCACGCCGAGCGACGCACCGATCAGCAGCTCGAGGCGCGAAGTGGGTCCGAGCGCGAGCGCTTGCTGCGGCGCGTTTCCCCCATAGAGCCGCGCCAAGAACGTGGCGGCCGGCACCACCATGAGGAGAGTGAGGGGGCCGGCCAGCACCAGCGTGAGGTTACCGCTACCGGCGAGCAGCGCGATCACCACAGCCGCGCTCGTCAGCCCCAGCTTGAGGAGGAGCGACCAGCCGAGCGCGATCGCTGCGCTGAGCTCGACCGGACGAATCATCGCCCGCGCAGGTGCGCAGAGACCCCGCGCTTGGTAACCGTGTCCTGTGCCCAAGCGTCGCTCGTGGCTTCGTGATCGATGGTGTAGTGCAAGCCGCGGCTCTCGTGGCGGCTCGCAGCGGACGAGATGATGAGCTGCGCCACCGTCGCGATGTTGCGTAGCTCGAGCAAGTCTCGCGTGACCAGATGCCGCCAGTAATACTCGCGGATCTCTTCTTCGAGCAGCGCCACGCGGCGCGCTGCGCGCCGCAAGCGCGCGTCGCTGCGTACGATGCCGACGTAGTTCCACATCAGGCGCCGGAGCTCGTCCCAGTTGTGGCTGACCACGACGGCCTCGTCGCTCGGCGCCGCCGAGCCGGTCTGCCATTCGGGTACGCTCGGGTGGGGCGCGGCGCGCAGCTCGTCGAGCGTGCCGGCCAGGCGATCAACCGCGCGCTTGGCGAACACCAAACCTTCGAGCAGAGAGTTCGAAGCCAGGCGGTTGGCCCCGTGCAGGCCCGTGCAGGCTGTTTCGCCGATCGCCCAGAGCCCCGGCAGAGTAGTCCGCCCGTGCAGGTCGGACGTCACGCCGCCGCACATGTAGTGCGCGGCCGGCACGACCGGGATCGGCTCGCGTGTCATGTCGATGCCGAAGCGCATGCATTCGGCGTGGATGTTCGGAAAGCGCGAGCGCACGAAGTCGGCGGGCCGCCCCGAGATGTC
This sequence comes from Myxococcota bacterium, assembly GCA_048498935.1. Taxonomy (GTDB): domain Bacteria; phylum Myxococcota_A; class Polyangia; order Polyangiales; family Polyangiaceae; genus PMG-095. The sequence continues at coordinate 7,873 of JBEHXA010000005.1, read as the reverse complement.
GAGCAGGACGTGCTCGCTGCCCGAGCGCTTCATCTCGTAGTCGATGGCGCGGGCCACCACGTCGCGCGGAGCCAGATCGGCGAGCGGATGGTGGCGCGGCATGAAGGCGTCACCGTCGAGCGTGCGCAGGACCGCGCCCTCGCCGCGCAGCGCTTCGCTCATCAAGAAGCTTTTGGCACGAGGCTCGTACAGGACCGTCGGGTGGAATTGGTAGAATTCCATGTTGGCGATCTCCGCGCCGGCTCGGTAGGCCATGGCCACGCCGTCGCCCGTCGCGACGTCCGGGTTCGAGGTGTAGAGGTACACCTTGCCGGCGCCGCCCGTGGCCAGCACCGTGGCGCGCGACAAAATCGTGGTCACCTGCCCTGCCCGCTCGTCGAGCACGTAAGCGCCCACGCACTGATCGGGCCCGCCGAACTTGCTGAGCGTGATCAGGTCGACGCCCATGTGCCACTCGAGCAGCGTGATGTTGGGCGAGCTGCGCACGGCATCCAGCAAGGCGCGTTCGATCTCGCGCCCCGAGATGTCACCGGCGTGCACGATGCGACGCTCGCTATGGCCACCTTCGCGCCCGAGCTCGTACTGACCTTCGTCGTCGCGCGAGAAGCGCGCGCCCGTCTCTGCCAACCACTGGACCGCCTCGGGCGCCTCGCGCGCGCAGATGTCGACCACGACCTGATGGCAGAGGCCGGCGCCAGCCACCATCGTGTCCTCGACGTGTTTCTCGAAAGAGTCCTCCGGCGACAGCACGGCCGCCACCCCGCCTTGCGCCCAGCTGGTGGCCGCTTCGGCTGCCTCCCGCTTGGTCACGACCACTACTTGTCCGTGAGCCTGCGCTCTCAAAGCGAACGTGAGGCCGGCGATACCGCTACCGAGAATGAGGAAATCGGTGGTGATCTGCATGACGCGACAGAACCAGGCGGCTTCATAGCAGGCCCGCTGCCGGTGCGGGAGCACTCGGCCCCTCGGCCAAGACAGCTGGCAGAGATTCTGGGCTAGGCTTCACCGCTGAGGAAACCCTGTGAAAGTTCTAGTCGCGCTCAAGCGGGTCGCCGACCCCGACAACGCCAACAAGGTGAAGATCGCCGCCGGCGGAAACGCCGTCGACACGAGCGGTCTCGAGTGGAAACCGAATCCCTTCGACGAGTACGCGCTCGAAGGGGCGCTCCGTCTGACCGAGAACGGCAAGGCACCAAAGCAGCGCCTCGGTGAGGTGGTGGTCGTCACCATCGGTCCCAAGGAGGCCGAGCAGACGCTGCGCGCCGCGCTCGCCACGGGCGCCGACCGCGCCATCCGGGTCGAAGCAACCGACGACCAGCTCGACGGTCGCTTGGTAGCCGGCGTGCTCAAGGCCCTGGTCGACGCCGAGAAGCCCGACCTCGTGCTCATCGGCAAGCAGGCGGTGGACGGCGACAGCAACCAGGTCGGTCAGCGACTCGCCGAGCTGCTCGACTGGCCCATGGCCACCTTTGCCGCCACCATCAAAGAAGAAGACGGCGCGCTTCTGGTGGGCCGTGAGGTGGACGGCGGCGTGCTCACGCTGCGCGTGAAGCTGCCGGCGTTGGTCACGGTCGACCTGCGCATCGTGGCGCCGAACAGCGTGTTTTCGAAGGCGACGCTCGGTGAAGCGGGCTTCAAATACAACGACGGCGTACGCTTCGCGCCCTTGCCGGCCATCATGGCCGCCAAGAAGAAGCCGCTCGACGTCAAGCCGCTCGCCGAGCTCGCGGGCGGCGCGACGCTCACGACGCGCTACCTCAAATTCGAACGGCCTGCGCAGCGTGCGGCCGGTATCAAGGTGAAAGACGTGACCGAGCTGGTCGACAAGCTAACCAACGTGGCGAAGGTGATTTGAGAGATGGCAAACGTTCTGGTCGTCGCCGAGCTCGCTGAAGACGGCAAGCTCAAGAAATCCACGCTCAGCGCCATCACGTTCGCGCGCCAAGCCCTACCGGCCGTCGGGGGAGCCCTGCACATCGTGGTGCTGGGCGGCAGCACCGCGGCCGCCGCGAGCGAGCTGGCTGCCTTCGGCGCCGCCAAGATCGTGGCGGTGGAAGACCCTACGCTCGCCCAATACACGGCCGAGCATTTCACGCCCAGCGTAGCGGCAGCCGCTCAAGGCTGCTCGCTCGTGGTGGCGACCGCCACCAGCTTCGGCAAAGATCTGTTGCCGCGCGTCGCTGCTCGCCTCGACGCAGCCTACGCCGGCGACTGCTCGGCCGTCGCGGTCGAGGGCGGCAAGCTCGTCTACAAGCGGCCGATGTTCGCCGGCAACGCTTTCGGCTTCTGCACGCTCGACACGGCCGTGCAAGTCGCTACCGCGCGCCAGAGCGAGTTCACGCCAGCCGAGCCCAGTGGCGGTGCTTCCTCGATCGAGAAGGTCGCTAAGGCTGCTGTGGGTGCCGCTGCCTCGCGCGTCGAATTCGTCGGCCTGGAAGCCGTGAAGAGCGCGCGACCCGAGCTCACCGAAGCCAAGGTCGTCGTCTCCGGCGGTCGCGCCTTGAAGGAAAAATTCTTCGAGGTGATGGAGCCCCTGGCCGACGCAGTCGGCGCGGCCATCGGCGCCAGCCGCGCTGCGGTCGACGCCGGCTACGCGCCCGGTGATTTTCAGGTCGGCCAGACCGGAAAAATCGTCGCGCCGCAGCTCTACGTTGCGGTCGGGATCTCGGGCGCGATCCAGCACATCGCGGGCATGAAGAGCTCCAAGGTGATCGTCGCGATCAACAAGGATCCCGAAGCCCCCATCTTCCAGATCGCTGACTACGGGCTGGTGGCCGACCTGTTCCAGGCCGTCCCGGCCCTCACCGCCGAGTTGAAAAAGCGTCAGGGCTAGGTCCTTTCCGTCCTTGACAGGTCGGGCGCCGCCCATCATTCTCCCGCCGCTCTCGCCGGGGCCCCCACCGAAAAAGGGAAGCCCCGGCAGCGAGTGAGCCCACTCGGGGCGTAGCGCAGTTTGGTAGCGCGCACGGTTCGGGTCCGTGAGGTCGGCAGTTCGAATCTGCCCGCCCCGACCGAGTAGGAAAAAAAGGCAGCCCAGTCGGTAACTTAGCCGGCTGGGTTGTTTCATTTCCCACTCCTCGCAAAAGCCGTGCGCGGAGCCCCCAAGGCGACGCCGATCGCGTCGTGAAGGTGCGCGCCGGTAGCGGCACGTGTCGCTGCGTGGTGCGCCATGCGAGGCACGGCCTCAGTGCTCAGAGCAGCGTTGATGCGCCGGTCCTGTGCCGCGCAGCCGCGCGCCAACGCCCTAGAACAGAGCCTGGAGCGCGGCGTAGAAGGCGTTCGGCTTCGACCACTCGGCGAGCGCGCTGGCGTTCATGCGCGTGATGAGGCTCGCCAGGGGGACGAACCTCGCGTTCTGGTTCGCCAGGGTGTCGTTTCGAGAATGGTAGTACGGGTATTGCTCGTAGTCGTTCTCGATGCTGAGCAGCCCCGTGTAACCCGCATTGAGGAATGGCACGTGATCGGAACCAAAGAAGTTGGTCGACGTAGAAAGCACCAACTCCGGCGCATAAACGGCCGCCATGTTCGCCAGGTGGCTGAGGAGCGCCTGATTCTGCGGTGTGTTCTTCGTTTCCAGCAGGGCGTCGAGCTCGGCGTCACCCGAGTAGCCGATCATGTCCAGAATGAACACCCCTTGGACCCGCTGACCGAACGCGGTGCCCGCCAGCTGTTGGACGTGATGGGTGCTGCCGTAAAGGCCTTGCTCCTCGCCCGAGAAGGCAATGAACTCGAACGTAGCGTCCGTGGGGAAGCGGGCGATGGCTCGCGCAATCTCGATGACGGCCATGGTGCCGCTCGCGTTGTCTTCCGCGCCTGGCGCGCGAGTGGCGCCGACCTCGGTGGCGATCGCATCGTAGTGCGCTCCCACCACGAAGACCGGCCCGTTCGAGACAAATCCGCCGAGCGTGAAGACGACATTGCGGCCGCTGGCCGATCCGATCGGAAAGGCTTCGGTACGAACGCTCTTGCTCCCATTTTGACAGCGCGTACCGCCGCCGGGCGGGTCGCCGCCCAGCGTGGCGCCGGCAATTGCGCAGAATTGCCCGGCGATCCACTCGGCGGCCTGCGCGATGTTCGCGGGCCTGAGGGAGTAGCGGTCGAAGGAAGCCAGCGTGCTCACGCCGTCCAGCCAGCGACTCATATCCAGCGCGTCCACCACGCCCTTGGTGTGAGGATGTTGCGTCGCACCATCCGCAAGCCCTTTCGCCGTCAGCTGGCGAGCGACGACTTCGTTTTTACCGAGCCGCCGTGCCTTCCGCGATGGCGATGATGCGTCGTCTCCGCAGGCGTCGGGCGTTTCCGTCTGAACGATGAACAGGTTCGAGGCGCGGGCCAGCACCGTCCCTTCGATAGGATCCAATTCGTGGCGCGCCCGCTGCACCAAGCAGAGCTGGTCCGGACGCGGCGCAACATCCAAAGGAGTTACCTCGTAGCGAGTGCTGAGGTCGTCGATCGCCGACGGACTCGCCAGCAGGAGGAGTTGCCGATCGACCTCTGTCCAGCGCACCACGCCGGCGTGCTCCTTGAGCGCTTCACGCTCTTGGGCGTCGAGCTTGTCGATGTTTGCGAGCGCGTACTGCACCTGGTAGGGCCCGTTCGTCGAGCCCCCGCTTCCCATCGCGTTCGGGGTGTCGGCCCCCGAGTCGCCGGTCGTGTCGTCACAGGCACTCGCGGCCGCCACTACCGCTAGGCAAGTGATCGCGGCGCGCGCTCGGAAAGGACGTGGTGATGCCATCGGTCGCCCTGTGCAACGAGCCCTTAGTTAGCCTACAGCGTAGCGACGAAAAGGGCCGCGAACAGCGACCAGTCAGCGGCAAGCAGGATATTCTGGGCGAAAAACTTCGTAGAGATCATGCCCGCGTGGGGGCCCATCGGATACAGCTTCTTCGCCGTTGCGACGATGGCCGTTGCCATTTGGCGCATAGTGAGCGGCGCGCCCAACCCAAACTGCGCCTCCAGCACGATCTTGTCGACCTGTGCCTTGGGTACGCCTGCAGTGCGCAGCGCGAGCAGCGCCTGAAACAACGGCGTCGACCAAAGCTCGTCTGACACACCTCCACCTGGAAGGCTCTGGTGCGAGCCGTAGGACAGGCTCGGGTTGTACAAGAGGCCCGTACGATCCAAGCGCCGCCCCGCCCAGAAATTGTCGACTGCGTTGGCGTCCCACGTGAACACCTTGAGGTTGTCGAAGCCCGTCGGGAACGTGTCGATATTGCTGGATGCCGCCCAATAGTCGCCAAAACCTTCGCCCATGGCGCCCATGTCGCCGAGAGACTGGTCCCAACTGTTGTTGATGCCCTTGTTGATGGCGTGGCCGTACTCGTGGAGGATCACGTCAGCGTCTTCGTTGTCGTCGACGCCACCGTGGCCGAAGGCGATTCGGTTCGAGCTCGGGTCGAAGTAAGAGTTGTCCGTGCCATTGAAACCATCGGAATCGGCTTGGATCGGAAGTGCTTGGATGTTCGAGAACCCCAACGATTGGATGTAGCGTTGGGTCTTGTCGATGTGAAAGTAGGTCATCACGTCGTTGAAGGCGTTATTGCCGCGCAGGCTCGTCCAGTTGCCATTCAACGTCGTGGAAGGCGCGGTGTTGGGCGCTTCGAAGTTCACGATTTGCACCCAGGGACCCACGAGCTTGTAGACGCCCAGATCGAAAGTGACCTGTTGAAGGGTGACGGTTTGGTATGCGGCAGTGAATGCCGAGGCCGCAGAAGCGTCCGAAAGCGAGGTGCTGACGAGCGTCGTCATCGGGTCGGGATCGAAGGCCTTGCCTGTCGCGTTGACTAGCGACTTGGCCGCCACTCCCGAGCCGCTCAATTCCGCCTCTCGCCCCATGGCGCGAGAGAAGGCTGTCCCGCGATCCGCTAGCGGTCCGGCCGGCGCAGCAGGCACCTGCGTCGCGTTCTTGGTGCGCGGTAGGATCATGTTGCTGACGCTGACGACGGAACCGGTGGTCGCGTCGACGTCCACTTGCCAATCGCCCCGCGGAGCTGAAACGTTGAGATTGACCCGATGCACCAAGCGCAGCCGGCCAGGCGCTGCCGGGTCCAACACGTACGTGAGCGTCGCGTTGGGAGGAGAGAGCACCTCGCCGCTGACACCCAGGCGTCGCCACGAGGCGTCGTACGCCGCGTCCTGCGTCAAGTTAACTTTCACGAGAGCCGGCGGTTGGTGCGGAACCACGGCGCTGTGCACCTGGTACACATTGCCCGAGCCGAGCTCGAACGACACCGTGAACGTCGAAGCCTCCACGTTGAAACCGTTGATCTGCTCTTGCAGCGTGACGTGCACGCCGAGCAGGCTGCGCTTGACCGACAAGGGCTGGAGGCTGGACGCGCCAGCAGCAAGGCCATAGCGGGCAGCGTTGGCGGCCGCGAAAGCTCGCGCGGCTTCAACGTAAGCCGCGTCCGTGCCTGCTCCTGCGCTCTTGGCGTTGCTAGACGCCAGCGCAAAGGCGGGCGGCGCAATGTCCAAGAACGAGGGCGGTACATTGGCGCGCGGCGCGCTGGTCAGCGCCTGCGCGGTGTCGGCCGTCGACTCAGCGAACTCTCCCTCTTCAGCCTGGCCGCACGCGGCGAGCACGCCAGATAGGGCAATAGCACCAACATTTAGGCGGTTGATTCTCATGGGGCAATCCTTGCTCGTATGCTCTTGGCGGGTCACGAAGGCTCGAGTGCTACCTGCGTCGGGGGCTTGCAACTCGTTGTCTACTTGAGCAAGGCGTATGCGATCTCGCACGTCGCCGAGCCGTTCAGCGACCGAAGCGTGATCGGCTTGCCCGCCAACTGGCGCCGCCGTTATCACCGTAGAGAGCCGCGACTCTTGCTGCGCTAAGGCGACGGCGAAGAAGTCGCCTTAGCGCGCCGCCCTGCGAGGACTGAGTCGCCTCTCGCTATCGTAGTTATTGCTACATCTGGGCCCACGCCACGAAGCAGGTTCCGCTGGTTGCGGTCTGCCGGAGCGTGATCGGCTTGCCAGCCAGGTAGGCTGCGGTGGCCACTCTGAGGACGTTTTCCTTGCCCGCACCGACTTCCCACCATCCGCCCGCCGTCGTGCAACCGGGGCCGGTCGTGATCTCGAGCTTGATCTCTCCCGTGATCGCAGGAGAACCGGTGCCAGCGTCCGAATGCGCAACGACACCCGTAATCAGTCCGGTGCAAGTGCCAGCGGCGGAATTACAAGACCCTGCAGCGTGAGCATCCTCGGCAACGGTTCCGATGGAGGCGGCCAAGGGCAATGCGACCATGAGTGCGATCTGGATCGGTTTGAGCATGACCAATCTACGTGCGAGCTCGAGTTTCTGGTCGATCTTTTTCTTGGCTCGACCGCGACCGACCACGAACGACTTGAACCCATCGTCAGCCGACACGAGTGAGTCGCACGCCTCCTGCGACGAGAGCGCGCCGCAGCCCCTTCTGTAGTTGCTGTTCGGCGGTTCTGAGTTGGCGGCGTGACAGGCCCAGCACCGTGGATGCCTTGCTCTGCGAATGTCCCAAGACGAAACGTTGCCAGTAGGCCTGCTTGAGGTGCTCCGGAAGGTCCTCGAGGTAAGCGACCACGATCGCCCGAACGACCGGTTCGTCGACCGGCGCCAACTCACCGCTCGTCACGACTGCAATTTCGATGTCCTCGGGGGCAACGGGGATTTCACGATCGCCAGCCCGGATTGCGTCAACCAAGCAATTCCGAGCGATCGCGCATAGGTACTGCTCGTATTCGCGAACTCCGTCGTAGGCGCGTCGCGATCTAGGCAAAAACGCCCGAAAGAATATCTCTTGTACGATGTCCGCTAAGGCGCCGGCCTGCAGCACCCGTCGCGCTGCGGTCGAACGGCCGCGCGCGTTGAGGTAGCGTTCGACGGCGCCGACGTGCG
>JBEHXA010000004.1:0-41976 GCA_048498935.1 Myxococcota bacterium | reverse complement strand
TGATCGTCGCCGGAGGCGACTCGGCACTCGTTGCGCTCGACGTGCTGACCGGCGACGTGGTGTGGCGCGTGCGCGACAAGCTGTCGTTTTCTGGCGATATCTGCATCGATCACGACTCCGCGTTCGCGGTGGCGGGCGGCCCGGTCGGCCCCTGCAAGCTGCTCCACGTCGACTTGTGGACGGGTGAGCTGCGTTGGTCGCGCGAGCTCGAAGATCGCCCCTGCGCCGGCCAGGCTCCGCTCGTGAGCGGCAACGCCGTGATCGTGCCCACGCGCGACAAGCGCGGGGTCGGCGCGAGCGCCCTGTCACGCGACACGGGTGCGCCGCTCTGGGAGCAACCGCCCGGCCTCGCCTCGCCCACCACCGCCTGGCTGGTGGTCGACGACGGACTGATCGCCAACACCGCTTCCGGCGCCCTGCTGTGCCTCGAAGCCAGCACCGGCTTGCCGCGCTACAGCCACGTCTTCTCGCGCCAGGTCGAAGCCGATCAGCCGCGACGCCTCGAGCCCGTGCTGCGCAACGGCGCGCTGTTCGTGCCGCAGCACCAAGTCCACGTCATCCGCCCGCGCGACGGCGAAGTCCTCGGTACCCTCCCGAGCGACCTCATCCCCGACCTCCTCCGCGTCGACGAGCGCTGCAGCGCTTACATCGCCGAAGAAAGCGGGCACTTGGCCGCATTCTCGGTCGCGCCCAAGCTCTCCCTCGTGAAATAGGGCTTGGTCTGTTTGGGGAGGCCCGGTCTCGTTCGTTGCACGGCCGCCCAGCTGGGCGGCCCGTAGACTCGGCCTACCCCCAACTAGCCCTACCGGCTCGGGCCTGGCGGCAGCGAATCGATGCGGGGCGGTAAGGGCCAGGGGCCGCCGACTTCGTTGGCCTTGTCGCGCAAGAAAGCGGCGATGCGACGCATGGGGACGTTGGCCGGGCAGAGCGGTTCTTTTTCGGCGAGCGCTTCGTCGGTGACGAAGCTCAAGCTGTACGCGGCCGCGCGGAAGTCGGGCATGCTGCGCGACGCCGAGAGCATGAGCGACATCACGCCGCGGTAGGCGCCACCGGAAGCGGCGATGCGCTCGCTCTCACCGCGATCACAGATGCCGCACGCCAAGCAGCGACCAAAGCTCGCAATCTCGGCGCGCTCGGCCGCCGTAACGGGCGGCAGACCGTCGGCATCGTACGCCTGGCGGAACGCGGCAATGCCGCCATCGCGGCGCACCAAGCGACGGAGCGCCGCCTTGAGCAACGCCAAGGTGAGCAGTAGCCAGGCTTTGAAACGCGGCAGCACTCTCCACAGCCTGACAGGGAGAAGGCCCGTAACACAGCCGTAATATCTGGGAGCAACGGCGTATCGTGACGCGTCACCCGTCACCCGTTACGGTCGCTGTTACGCTCGTAACTAATTGTAATTGCTAACCAATAGCCCTGGTACGGGGCCTGCAAAACAGCTCTTCGTCGCGGCAACGCCCGCGAAAAGGAGCCTGCCATGTGGTCCCCCGTCGCCGTCCAGTCCGCCCCGTTCGTCCAGCTCGACAGCACCCCCGTCGTGGGCATCGCCCCGAGCGCGTGGTCCGAGGCTGAGCTGCTCGATGGTCTGCTCGCCAACGACACTCGCGCTTGGCGCGAGCTCAACCAGCGCTACTCGCGCCTGGTCATCAGCTGCATTCAGCGCGTGGTCGCGCGCTTCGCTCGCCGCATCAGCGCCGACGCGGTGGAGGAGATCTACGCCACGTTTTCGCTGAAGCTGCTGGCGAACGACAAGCACAAGCTGCGTAGCTTCGAGCCGAGCCGCGGCAACAAGCTGGGCACCTGGCTGGGCATGCTGGCCACCCACTGCGCCTACGACTACCTGCGTAGCGTGCGCCGTGAGCCGAGCCCGGTGTGTTTGACCGAGGCCGAGACGTTGAGCAGCGATTCGCAAGACCCGTGCGAGAGCGCGCAGCTGAGCGAACGTGCCGAGCTGGTGCGCGCGCTACTGGCCGAGTTCAGCGACAAGGATCGCCAGTTCGTCGCGCTGTACTACGGCGACGGCTTGAGCCCCGAACACGTGGCCGAGCGCCTGGGCATCAGCGTGAAGACCGTGTACTCGAAGAAGCACAAGATTCAGCGCAAGCTGAGCGAAATCGTCGCGACTCCCAGCGACGTGGCCTGAGGCAACGACAGTCGCGGGCTAACGCGACAGAGGCCTTGGTTGCGCCCGCGCCGCGGGCCGGGTTAAACGGACTTCGTGCTGCGTGTCCCCCGAAAGCTCAGGTGGCAACGCATCACGCTGCTGGGGTGGCTGACGGCGCTGGGTGCGCTCGCTGCGTGCGGCTCGGCGCAGCAACCGAAGGGCAGCTTCGTCGCAAGTCCCAGAGCCCCGACAGGTCGCATCCAGCAACGCACCCTGTCGGATCGTCCGCCCCTCTCCATCATCGAACGTGACGGAGATCCGGAGGTTGCGATTGGACTGGCGTCGCTGGCAGCCGACGCGCCCGAGCTCCACGCCGAGCTCGGCCAGGTGCTAAGCGAGCGGCTGACGAGGGCCGGCTATGCGACACAGCTCGTGACTCACGGCATCGGCTTCGAGCTGACCTTGACGGCGCCGCCCGAGAAAGCGCACGCCGCCATCGTCGCATTGATCGACGCGCTTCGGCGCCCTGTGGCAGCCGCTGAGCTTGCACAGCGCAGCGCCGCTCCCGAGGCGGAACGCACGCCGGCGAGCGCCGTCGCGCTGTGCTCGGGTGAGCTAACGAGTAGGCGTCGCGTCGATGCGGGGTCGCTCGAGCGCGAGCGCATCGCGACCTTTGCGGCTGATCGCGCGGCGCTGGCCGTGGTGGGCAGCGAGGCGAGCGCCAGCGCCGTAGCGGGAGCGCTCGGCGACGGTCCGGATTGGCCCGAGCTCGGGCGGGTGCGCTCGCTCTTGCCGGAGCGGAGCAGCACGCAGGTGCTGCGTGGCGAGCGCGCTCAGCTTTCGGTCGCATTCACGCTGGGTGACCCGAATCGCGCACTCGGGGCCGCAGAGCGCTTGGGCAGCGCGCAGGGTGCGTTGGCAGTGCGGCTGGCAGCGCTCGGCGCCGGGCTCAAGTTGCGGCGCGTCGCCGCGACTGCGCATCCGCTCGGCGCTTGCCTGCGCATCGACAGCGAAGTCGATGCTTCACCACCGCCCGATGCGCGGCGCCTCGGCTTCGCGATCGACGCTATCGAAACCGAAGCCGACCTGGCGCTCGCGGAAACGAGCGCCGAAGCGCGGCTCGAGTCCGCCGCGCTATCAGCTACGGATCCGCGACGCGCGGCGCGTGCAGCCGCCTACGATGCCCTCATCGCCGAGCCGCGCGAACGGCCGAAGCAGCGACTCGTGGCGCTGATCACGCCGGACGGGGGGATCCAGGCGCCTGCTATCGATGCCGCGACTGCGCAAGCCAAGAGCGGCACCACGCAACTCGACACTCAAGTGCGCCTGGAGCGTGCGCAGCCGGGCCTATGGGCCCTGCTCGCCACGCCTTGCGCGACACTCGAAGAGAGCGCCGACACCGCCGGCCAGGCCGCGCTCGCCATGAGTGCCGCGAGCCAGGTGCGGGTCGGCGACGTCCGGCTCGAGCCGTGGACTGGCGCGTCCGGTGTTGGACTCTTGGCCTATGCCGAGCGCACCCAAGGTGAGACCGAACAGGCGACGGCAAACCGCGTGGCGGACGCGCTGGGGCTGGCGCTCACGAGCGCCCCTTCAGCGCTCGACGTCGCGACCGCACGCGGCGAGCTACTGAAGAGCGCCGGCGATGAGCCGCGGCCGCTGCTGCAAGGCCTACTCGAGGTGCTGGCGCCCGGTCATCTCGGTGCGCTCGCGCCGCGCGGCACCGCAACGTCCCTTCAAAACGCGAGCCGCGAAGCTATTTTGACGCGCCAGCGCGAGCTGCTTCGCTTGCCGCACCGACTCGCGATTCTGGCGCCCGGCAGCGAAGAGGAGGCGCGGGTGGTGTCGGGCAGGCTGGCGCGCTGGCTCAAGAGCCCGGACGCCCCTCGCCCCTCGCCGTGCGCAGCAGAGCTTCCCCCCCCGGCACGAGGTGAGCTGGCCCTCGCCCCGGGCAGCACGAGCTCGGAGGGCAGCTATTTGGCGTTTCGAGTCTCGCCCAAGCTCGCACCCGAAGCGGCGCTGCTCGTCGAGCTGCTCAACCTTCCGGGTGGAGCGCTGGAGCGCACTTTGGCCGAGCCCGATCTAGTGGGCGCAGGTCGCGCCTCGCTCTTCGGTACGGGCGCTGCGCGCGCACTGGTGATCCAGGTGAGCGCCTTCGACGGCCGAGAAGCGGAGGCGAGCACGCGCTTGCAACGCCTGTTCGAGCGCCTCGCGAGCGGGGGCGTTTTCACTAGCGCCGAGCTCGAGAACGCGGTCGCGCGGCGCCGGGCCCAGCACGCCGCCGCCGCGCTCGATCCGCGCTACCGCCTGGTGGCGCTGCTGGAGCAACCGCCGCCCGGTCCCGGCGATGCTGCGGCCCTGAAACGGCTGCTGGCCAGCTTGCGACCAGAAGCCGCGATCGCGGCGCGCGGGGTCCCCCGCACCGGCGCACAAACCGGCGGAAAATCGGCCCCTTCACGCTGACCGGAGCAACCCTTTGCGTGGCCCAGCCGTCGTGATAGCGATGCGCGATGGAAGCCCGGCAAAGCGTTCTGATCCTCGACTACGGCTCGCAGTACACCCAGCTCATCGCGCGCCGCATTCGTGAGTCGAGCGTCTACTGCGAGATCCATCCCGGCACCATTTCGGTCGACAAGATCCGCGCCATCGCGCCGAGCGCCATCATCCTCTCCGGTGGCCCGCAGAGCGTTTACGGAGCCGACTCCCCCAAGAGCGATCCGGCGTTGTTCGGGCTCGGGTTGCCGGTGCTCGGCATCTGTTACGGCGAGCAGCTCATGGCCCACCAGCTCGGCGGTAAGGTGGAGTCCTCGAACGAGCGCGAGTACGGCCCCGCCGAGCTCGAGATCGGCGACAGCGTCGGCATTCTGGCCAGCTTCAAGCCGGGCGAAAAGATCAACGTCTGGATGAGCCACGGTGATCGGCTGACCCAGCTGCCGCCCGGCTTTCGCCCGATCGGCAAGTCGGGCAACGCGCCGCTCGCTGCCATCGCCGACCCGGCGCGCAAGCTGTACGGCATTCAGTTTCACCCCGAGGTGGCGCACACGCCGCGCGGCTTGGAGATCCTGAAGTCTTTCCTGTTCGACGTGGCCGGGCTCACGCCCAGCTGGACGCCGGGCTCGTTCGTCGACGAGGCAATCGCCAAGATCAAAGAGCAGGTGCCGGCCAATGCGCGGGTCATTTGCGGGCTTTCGGGCGGCGTCGACTCGTCGGTGGCGGCAGTGCTCTGTCACCGCGCGCTCGGTGACCGGTTGGTTTGTATCTTCGTCGACAACGGCCTGCTCCGCGAGGGCGAGTTCGAGAGCGTGACGGCGATGATGCGCCAGCACTTTCACCTGAACTTGATCCCGGTCGACGCGCGCCAGCAGTTCTTGACCGAGCTCGCGGGCGTTACCGACCCCGAGAAAAAGCGTAAGACGATCGGCCGGGTGTTCATCGACGTGTTCGACGAGCACGCCTCGCGGGTAGAAAATGCTCAATTCTTGGTGCAGGGCACCCTTTATCCCGACGTGATCGAGAGCGTGAGCGTCAAGGGGCCGAGCGCGGTGATCAAGAGCCACCACAACGTGGGCGGCTTGCCGGAGCGCATGAAGCTCAAGCTGATCGAGCCGCTGCGCGAGCTGTTCAAGGACGAAGTGCGGCGCGTCGGCGAAGCGCTCGGCATGCCGCACGACGTGCTGTACCGCCAGCCCTTCCCCGGTCCCGGCCTGGCCGTGCGTTGCCTGGGCGATCTGACGGAGCCTCGCCTCGCGGTGCTGCGCAAGGCCGACGCGATCGTGCAAGAGGAAGTGCGCGCGGCGGGCCTCTACGAGTCGTTGTGGCAGGCCTTCGCGGTGCTGCTGCCGGTGCGCAGCGTGGGCGTGATGGGCGACGACCGCACCTACGACGAAACCTGCGTGATCCGCGCGGTGAGCTCGAGCGACGGCATGACCGCCGACTGGGCGCGCCTGCCCCACGACCTGCTCGCCAAAATGAGCGCCCGCATCACCAACGAGGTGAAGGGCATCAATCGCGTGGCGTACGACATCTCCTCCAAGCCCCCCAGCACGATTGAATGGGAGTGAACCCCGTGAGCGAGCGCGTTTCGAAAGCGGAGCGGTTAACCGAGACGGTGACACCTTGGTTGTCGCTGGTCGGGATCATCGGCTTTTTGTGCGCGATCGTGATGGCTGCGTGCCCCGGCTGCATGCCGCAGGTGTACGCGGCGGTGTCGCTGAAGGTGGCATACGCGGAGAAGACGCCGGCCGACGCGAGCGTCGTGATCGACGAGCAATACGTGGGGCCGCTCGGCTACGTCGCAGCGCATGGCGTGCGCCTGCGCGAAGGCGAGCATCGCGTGAGCGTGACCAAAGCCGGCTATTTTCCTTACGATCGCGTGCTCGTCGCCGATCGCAACGATCTCAAGCTGGACGTGGTGCTCGAGCCCATTCCGGACTGATCGCGCGGCGCCTTCGCCCTCAGGGCGGAGGCGTCGGCCGCGGCACGGATGACAAGTTGCAGTCCGCGGTGGCTACGAAGATGCGGCCTGGATCGATCGCAACCGACGTGACCGTACCCAAGTCCCGCGCGAGCACGGTTCCGTCGGTGGGCGCGTTCGTGATCCCGCCCCGTATCACACCGTATTCGATGGTTCCGCCGCTGGTGGCCACGTAGGCCTGGGTAGCGACATCACTTGAGTCGAGCGCAAACGCCACCATGTCGCCGTTGAAGCTGGTTACGACGTCGACTGTGTCGGCCGGCGTGCCAGCGACGTTGGCGCGCTTCAGGCCGAAATTCATCCAAAAGACGTTCTTGGTATCCGTTTGGAGGGCGCGATGACCCAAGACCAAATTGCCCTGCGAAGGCGCCACGGTGAAGATCTCACCGCGCCCCACGGTACTCAGGGCTCTGACCGACGAACTCCCGGAGCTGGCCCACACGACGGCGGAGCTATTCACCGCGATCGCGCTCGGTTTCGCCCCGTCGATATCGGCGGCGAGCCCGGTGATCCCGTCTCCCGGGCTATACCCCTGAATCGACGACACCGCTGCGCCGTGCACGTAGGTCACCACGCCGGAGTTTTCGTTCAAATCGACGATGGGTTCGGCCTCACGAGTGAGACCGGTGGTGCCGCCAAACCGCAGATCGACACGAACCAAGGCCAAGCCCACGGCAACGAAGGCGTAGCGCTCATCGAGATCGACCGCGAACGCCGTAGGCAACCCTTCCGTGACACCGTCGCTGAGCACGCTCGGGATCTCTCCGAAGTCGTTCGTGCCGTCTTTCAGGTAGAAAAGCTGTCGGGTGCCGGTGCTGAGCGCGTACAGCGTCTGGCTGGCGTAATAGACCTCGAGCTTTTCGCACCCGGGCACGTTCAAGAGTGGCGAAGGGAGGCCGACGCACATGCCCCCGCCGTCGACGATGCAGCCTGGCCCCGGGACCATGGGCGCGGTGCCGCCAGTGCCGCCCATCATGGCGCCCATGCCGCCCGTGCCGCCCGTGCCGCCCGTCCCCGCGAGTCCCTCACCGCCCGTTCCCTCACCGCCCTGGCCAGTCAGCTTGCCACCCGAGCCGAGACCACCGCCACTCACGCCCGCCAGTGCGCTGCTGGAGCCGCCGAGCCCGGCTCCGCCCTTACCACCGCTACCGGCGCGATCGCTGCCCTCGCTCCCAGCTCCGCCGGCTTGGTCGCTGTGGAGCTCCTGCATCCCGACGCGGTAGAGACCCTTTCCACATCCCAGCACCCCGGTGAGCACCAGGCCCACGAGCGCAAACGCTCCCAGCTGCCCTCGCGTGCGCCTCACGGAACAAGGATGTCCGAAATCGCTCGCCGTTACCATCAAAAGACCGGCCACCACACCACCAGTCGCGTCCCGCTCGCCGCTCGCTCAGCAGGTATTTTCGGCAGCGGTCCTCAAGGCGGCGGGGTCGGCCGCAAAATAGCGGTCACGTTGCAGTCGGTAGTCGCGACGAACACACGCCCGGAATCCACGGCCATCGAAGTGACCGACCCCATATCGCGAGCGAGCCCTGTTGCTGGGTTGGGGCCGTCCACAATCGGGTCGCTGATCGCGCCGACCTCGATCGTTCCGTTGGTAGTTGCCAAGTACGCTTGAGCAGCGATTTCGTCGGGTGGCGAGCCGAGCGCAAACGCAACCAGGTCACCGCCGGCTGGGATCACCACGTCGCCGACGTCGGTGGGAGCTCCAGTCACGGTGGCGCGCTTCAAGTTGAAGTTCATCCAGAAGACGTTTTGGCGGTCTACTTGAAGCGCGCGATGCCCCAGAATCAGTCCACCCTGGGAAGGGGCAACGACGTGAAATTCACCTAGCGCGGGGCTCAAGGATTCGATCGACGCGCTGCCCAGGTTGCCCCATACGATGCTGCCAGCAGTAGCCGCCATGGATTTAGGGCTTGGCCCGGCGAGACCTGTCGTGATCGCGGCGCCGCTAGCGTCGAAACCGTCCTTCGGAACGTACGACACCGCACCACCATGGGCGTAGTAAAGCCTTCCCTCGACCACGGTGACGTCGGCGATGGTCTCGGGCTCACGAGCAACGACCGCGATCAATGCCGACTCCAGGTCGACGCGCAGCAATGCTTGCCCCACGGCGACGTAGGCGTAGCCGCTATCGAGAGCGAAGGCGGTTGGCAGCCCGGCCGTGACGCCGTCGCTGAGGCCGCCGGGTACCGTCGCGAGAGTTGGAAGCGCGTCCATCAACCGGAACAGCTGCCGCGTCGCGCTGCTGAGGATGTAGAGCGCCTCGCCTCGCACCAAGAGTTGGAGCTTCTCGCAGCCCCGGATGTTCGCGACCAAGTCGGGCGGTTCGACGCACGTGCCGCTGGCATCGACGACGCAGCCCTGAACCGGGACCATCGACAGCCCGCCTATTCCGCCTTCATTTGCCCCACCCGAACCCGCAAGCCCGACGCCGCCCGCTCCACTAGTCTGCTTGCCACCGGACCCAGCGGCACCGCTGCCCTGCTTGCCGCCCGAACCGGTACTGGCTCCTCCAGCAGCGGTGCCACCGCCAGCGGTGCCACCGCCCGTCCCTGCCAACCTGCCTGCGGCGCCGAGATCCGGATCGACGTCGCCCCCGTCCCCAGCACGCTGGCTCGTCTTACCGCAGCCCAGCGCCGCCGCGAGTGCCGGAACAACCATCACGAGTGCTCCCAGCTGCCCAAGCCTGCTCACTCCCGCACAATGTCCTGACTCTGCCGCTGCCGCCATCAAAGACCGGCCACCCCACCACCGCCGTTCCGCGCGATCCCCGCGGCTCGACCGGCCCTTCCCCCAATCGGGGCGAAGAGAAGCCGGTTGATAATCCCGACCCTGGCGATCCCCCGGGGTTTAAGCTAGGTTCCGCGCCTCTCAATTCCCCCCGGGGTGTACCTCAACCTGGTAGAGGGCCGGCTTTGGGTGCCGGCTGTTGGAGGTTCAAATCCTCTCACCCCGACCCAATCTTTAACGGTGCCGCGAGCGTGGCCGGCGCCGTTGCGACAAAGGCACGGGACTACCTGCGGAGTGTAAAGGCGCGCTGGCAAAGTCGAGACCATGCGCAGGCTCATGGTGGGGATCGGGGTGGCGGTGGTGGCGATTAGCACGGCGGCGGTGGCGCTCGACACCGTCCCAACCTTCTTCGGCTCCGAATCGCTCGCGGAGCAAACGGCGGATGTGCTGAGCGCCTGCGGCGCGGACTGCGCAGGCCTCACGCTGATCGGCTACGAAGCTTCGACCGCGCAGAGGGCCCTCGTGTCCCAGTTCTCCCAGCAAAGCGTCGCACCGATGCCGCGCCCGCTTGGTCCCGGGATCTGCAGCAACGCCGGGCGGACTACCGCCGAAGGCCTGGTCATCGATCTCGACGCCGTGCACGTGGTCGGTAACGAGGCTCGCGTTTGTAATGGTAGCCCGGGGGCACCTCAGGGCCTGAAGTACGCCGCTACGAGCACCTCCTCGGGGAGCCCGGGTGATGTCCGCAACGACTGGCGTAACGCCCTTCGCCTCGTCTACGCCGGCATGCCGACCGGGCAAGACGACATCATTTTCCGCGACTGCAATAGCCCTGAGCGACGGGCCTTGGTTTCCAACTGGCACGAGCTATTCAGCGGTGACTGCTCCGGCAAGGATTGCGGAACGGACACGCACCCCAGTTACGACGGGGGTACGCCTGCGACGCGCTACGACCGCTTCAATACGGTGGTAGAGCCAGGCCTGCGTCACGCCTTCCGTCCTCCCGAGGCCTCCGACGTCACTCAGGTATTTCTGCACCTGCTTCGGCTGCCCCTCATCAACTACGCGCAGCCGGCACCAGCTACTCGAGGGCCTGCCTTCCTCACCCCGTACTTCAACGCGCTCGGCAATAGTCCGTTCTGTAACGTCCGTCGCCCGACCGACACCTACCCCCCCGTCACGGTCCCATCCTGGACGAATCCGGATGGCTCCTTCAAAAGCGTCGCCGAAGCGACGGCGGCGATCAACAGCGGAGCCGCAAGGCCGCTGCCGGAGGTCTCCACCATCGCGACCGGCACGAAGTCTCCGAGCGACGTGCCCTACCCTGGTTGGGACCACGATAACAACCCGGCAACCCCCGTGGCTTGGGCCATCTTGCGCTTCGACCTCTACTACCCCGACACTCAGGACCAGGATCCGATCCGTCGCAAGTGCGCAGGCACCAACTCAGGAAGCTCGCCAGAGTTGGGTGGTGAGCAGGTATGCAGCGCCGACGCTCACTTGGGCCTCGTGCTCCCGATCAACCCGCCGGATCTGCCCGCGGAGGTCGCCTACCCCACCGTACCCTGCACCGGGTTCGCGTTCCGCACGACTCCCTTGGTCCAGGCCAGCCAGATCGCGCAGTACTGCGCTGACGGCAGTCCTGCGATCGGCGCGCCGGCGGAGTGCATAACCCCCATCGTGCAAGCCACCGGAAACACGAATTGCGTGAACCGAGGTGGCGCTTGGGGAGACAATACTGCTCCAGGCGTGCCGAAGTACACCCCGCTCGGCGGCCCGTCGGGAACCCGTATCGATGGCCGGGTCTACAACCTAATCACGCGTGATGCTAACGGGGTCGCGCTCAGCCGTCGCCAACCAGATCGGTACAACGCACAAATTCCCGCACCCTGGCTCAGTGGTTTCTATCGCATACACAGCAGAAAGACGCTGCTGCCCATGCCCGAGGCGACCTCGTTCGGCTGTCGACATCGCAAGCTCTCGGCGCAGCTCGGGTGCTTGGTGCAGGCAAGCCCGTGCAGCATCGCCTTTGCGGGTCGCGAAGCCCTCGACGCCAATCCGGATTTCTCAGCCAACGGCAGTGCCGATGGAACTCGTGCGCTGTGCGTCAACGGCGTTTGCTCCTCGCCGGCCGATCCCTCGACCACGTTGAACTTGGTCAGCGGCGGCTTCCCGGTGAACCCGCTCGCCTACAAGCTCTACGTCAACACGTTGTTCGGCTTTCATGCGCCGATCGACCAGGGCGGCCTTCCCGACGGCGAGCAGCAATTCGTGGCGACGTTCGTAGCAGGCGTGACCAGCCTGGCCAACGGCGGAACCGGGACCTCCCTCGCGGAAGACTTCGGGCTGATCTCGCTGCCGAATGGCCCATTTTGCGAAGATTTCAACGAAAACGCGGTGTGCCCCGCGGAGCAGGGTTGCACCACCTCCGGCACCCGCACCACTTGCCCCAACCCGAACAGCAGCGCCTGCAGCGATGTCGTCGTGCCCGGCATCCCGTCCGGCACCGCTCGCTGCGGCGACGGCATCGTCCAACCGGGCGAGGAGTGCGACGACGGGAATCAGATCACCGACACCGCCCCTGCGGCCGCCGATCCGAGCGACGATCGCTGCTCGATCGGTTGCTTGGCAACCGACTAGAGCCGAACCCCATTTAAGCGCAGCCGTTCAGCGCGCAGTGCCGCGTTCGACCCCGATTCCCGGCTCAGCCACTGCCGCCCGCTCCGCCCGAACCATTACTAGGTTGCGCCTCGATCAGCTCAGCCGAAACATCAGTGCAGATGGGACATTTGTCTGCCATCTCGGAGCAGTTGTAGCTCGCGTCGAGGCAGTCCGTGCAGCGTTGCAGCTGGTCGTACAGCGGCTGCTGACCCTCCCTGTCGTCCGCGCAACGGTCGTGGCAGTAGGCGAGGTCGAGCTCCTGCTCGGCACAGGTGCTGAGCTTCGAGCATGCCTCGTGGCAATCCACCGATTGCCCCTTGTTCGCGCAGCCCGGCGGGCCGGCGACCAAGGCGCCGAGCAGGATGAAAACTCCGGAAAAAGCTCTCAAGCGGATGCTCGCCACGTCCTCAGCAATAGTGAGCAGACGATTTCGCGTCAACGCTTGCGCTGCGTAACCGCAAGCGCACGCTGCGCTGCGGCAAATGCCGTCGATCCACGCGGCATCCGGGCGCCACGCTGCCGCCGGTCAGGCCGGCTGACGAGCAGGCTTGATTAGCCGGGCATTCGGGTCTACGAAACGCGACCGTGAAGATTGATTTCGCGGGTAAGCGCGTCTTGGTCGCCGGTGTCGCCGACGACGTGGGCTTTGGTTTCGCCATCGCCAAGCAGTTCGCCGAGGCTGGCGCCAAAGTCTGCATCGCAGGTTGGCCCCCGGCCCTGGGCATTTTCGAGACGCTGCTGCGTCGTGGCAAGCTCGACGAATCGCGCAAGTTGAGCGACGGCTCGCTCCTCGAGTTCGAGCGCATCTACCCGCTCGACGCTTCGTTCGACACGCTCGACCAAGCTCCCGCGTCCATCCGCGAGAACAAGCGCTACATCGAGCGCGGCGACTTTTCGATTCAGGGCCTGGTCGATCGCATGGTCGCCGACTTTGGACCGCAGCCGGTCGACGTGGTCATTCACTCGCTCGCCAACGGCCCCGAGGTCGCCAAGCCCCTGCTCGACACCTCGCGTGAGGGCTACCTGGCTGCGCTGTCGGCCAGCTCGTACTCGTTCGTCTCCATGGTGAAGCGCTTCGGCCCGCTGATGAAACCGGGCAGCAGCTTCCTTTCACTCACTTACCTTGCGAGCGAGCGCGTGATCCCGCGTTACGGCGGCGGCATGTCGTCGGCTAAGGCAGCGCTCGAAGCGGACACCCGCTACCTCGCCTTCGAGGCGGGCCGGCGCTTCAACGTGCGCGTCAACACCATCTCGGCGGGGCCCTACGCCTCGCGGGCGGCCAACGTGACCGGCGCGATCGCCGCCATCGTGAATTTCTACGAAGCACACTCACCGCGCCCGGAGCGCCTCTCGCCCGAGGACGTGGCCCACTCCAGCGTGTTCTTGTGCAGCGCGCAGGCGAGCGCCATCACCGGCACCACCCTCTACGTGGACAATGGCTTCCACGCCATGGGCAAGGCCCTGGGTGAAGGCGATCTCGACTGGTTGCTCAAGGCTAACGACGCGGCGCCCCAGGGCTGATACCGTCCGGCGCGCATGAGCTACCGCCGCTCCATCGTGCCGCTCGTTTGCGTCTGCCTGCTCGGTTGCGAAGATCCGCCCAAGCCCGAGGCCAAGCCGGCAGCCACTGCTGCCGCCGCGCCCGCTGCGGCTCCGAGCGCAGCAGCGCCGGCCCCCACGCCGAGCGCGCCCAAGCCTGCCAAGGTCAAAAAGCAGCTGGCCGACTGCCCCAAGGGCCCGAACGTGACCTTCGAGCAAAAAGAGCTCGAAGACGAGGTGCGGCGCAAGCTCCCGAAGCCGACTGGCGACATCACCTACGCCGAGCTGAAGAAGCTCAAGTCGCTCAACACCTCGCAGGTCAAGCTCGACGAGCTGGACGTCTGCATCTTCTCGCATCTCACGGGTTTGAAAGAACTGTTCCTCGGTAAGGGCGAGTTCGACGACATTTCGCCGATTGCGAGCGCTACCCAACTCGAGTCGCTGCGGGCCTCGCTCAACCAGGTGAGCGACATCAGCGCGCTCGCCAAGCTAAAAAAGTTGGATCGGCTCGATCTCGGGCACACTCAAGTCAAGGACATCACACCGCTGGCCGAGCTCACGGCGCTCACCGAGCTGCAGCTCGACAGCACCCCCGTCGAAGACATCAGCCCGCTCGCCAAGCTCACCCTGCTCGAGGTCGTGAACCTCAAGGGCAGTAAAGTGAAGGACCTGTCTCCGCTCAACGGCCTCAAAAAGCTGAAGAGCGTCGACGGTCGCGACACCCCTGCCGACGAAGATCCGATGAACTTTGCGACGCTCCGCGGGCGCGGCGTGAAGATCGTCAATCAGTAGCTCCGCTCGTGCGCTACGCCCTGCTCGTCTCGCCCTCGTCGAACCGCGTCTACGCGCAGTCGGCGCCCGCGCTCGCGCTCGCCGAATTGGGCGTCGTCGGCGAGCGCCTCGCCGCTGGCAGCATCACCGACGCGCGCGTCGAACAGCTCGGCTCGGTCGACTACGTCACCTTCGACGCCGAGCGGCTCTCCCCCATCGCGCTCGAATGGCTGGCCAACCTGGCCGCAACGTTCGCGCTCTTCGAGCTCGAGAACGGCAAGCTCACGCCGCTCACGCTTGCGCGCTGGGATCAGCTCGATTCCGACCTGGTCAGCATCCAAAAGTACGCCGGCAAGACGAACGAGACTTTCACCAAGCTGCTGCTCAACGCCACGCTCGCCGCCAGCAGCTTCGCCTCTCAGCCGCGCCAGGCGCTGTCGCTGCTCGACCCGCTGTGCGGTCGCGGCACTACCCTGAACCAGGCGCTCACCTACGGCTTTCACGCCACCGGCGTGGAGCAAGACTCGAAGGATTTCGAAGCTTACGCGCTCTTCATCCAGCGCTGGGTCAAGGACAAGCGACTCAAGCACCAAGCCGTGAAGGGCCACGTCAAAGGGCACCCCAAGCTCGACCTCGAGCTCGGGGTCGACAAGGCGCGCTACAAGGCCGGCGAGACGCTGCGTATCAACTACGTGAACGCCGACACGCTCGCGATTGCCGAGGTCTTTCAGCCTCGCTCGTTCGACCTGATCGTGACCGACGCCCCGTACGGCGTGCAGCACGGCAGCACCACCTCGGGCGCCCTCGCGCGCAGTCCTCGTGAGCTGCTGCGCGAGGCGATCCCGGTGTGGCGCCAGGCGCTGCGCCCCGGCGGCGCCCTCGGCATTTCGTGGAACAACCTGGTGGCCCGCCGCGCGGAGCTCGCCGAGCTACTCGCGCAGGCAGGCCTCGAAGTCTGCGATTCGCCGGCCTATCGCGCGTTCGAGCACCGCGTGGATAGCTCGATCACGCGCGATCTCATCGTCGCCACTTCACCGCCGCGTTGAAGCGCGATCACATCACCGTGACCGACTTGGCGAGGTTACGCGGCTTATCGATGTTGTAGCCCTTCGCCAAAGCCACATGGTACGCGTACAGCTGTAGCGGCACCGCGTTCAAAATCGGCGACACCGCCGCGTGATGCGGCGGCAGCGGGATCACCTCATCCACCAAGCTGCGCGTCTCGGCGTCGTCGGCCGCCGCTACCGCCATGATGAACGCGCCGCGCGCCTTCAGCTCGCGCAAATTGCCGAGCATGCGCTCGCGCGTCTCGTCCGGCGGCACCAGCGCCCATACCGGGCTGCCCTTGTCGATCAGCGCCAGCGGCCCGTGCTTCATCGCGGCGCCCGACAGCCCTTCTGCCGGCAAATATGCGATTTCCTTCAGCTTCAAGGCACCCTCGCCAGCCACCGGCACGTTCACGCCGCGGCCCACGAACAGCGTGAAGCGGGCGTCGCAGAAGCGCTCGGCGAGCTTTTTACAAGCGGGCGCGTGCTCGAGCATCAGCTTGAGCTGGGTGGAAAGAGCCTCGAGCCCCGCGACCCAGGCGCGGCCGTCGCCCGCGGCCATGTCGCGCATCCGAGCAAAGCGCAGCGCCAAGAGCTCCGTCGCGAGCACTTGCGCGGTGAAGGCCTTGGTAGAGCACACGCTGATCTCCGGCCCCGCGTGCACGTACGTACCCAGGTCCGTTTCACGCGACAGCGAGCTGCCGACCACGTTGGTGATGCCGGCGACGAGGCCACCGCGCAGCTTGATCTCGCGCAACGCCGACAGCGTGTCGGCCGTTTCGCCGCTCTGCGAGATGCCGATGTACAAGGTCTGGCGATCTACGATCGGGTTTCGCACGGCGAGCTCGGCCGCGTCTTCAGCCGACGCTGGCATGCGCGCGTAGCGGCTCATCAAATAGGCGCCCACTTGCGCGCTGTACAGGCTCGTACCGCACGCAAAGAACACCACCTGCCGAATGTCGAACAAGCGCTGTTCATGCTGCAAAAGGCCGCCCAAACGGGCCGAACCGACCACCGGATCCAGCCGCCCACGCATCGAACGATCGAGCGCCGCGGGCTGCTCGTGGATCTCTTTCAGCATGAAGTGCGGAAAGTCGCCGAGGTCGGCGTCGTCGGCCTGGTGCAAGATCTTCTCGATGCGCTTCTCTCGGGTGCGCTGCTCGAGATCCACCGTCTTGATGCCGCTGGCAGTGATCTCGGCGACCTCACCCTCGTCCAGCACGACCATGCGATCGGTGTAGGGGCGCAACGCCAGCGCGTCGGAGGCGACGAACGAGCCACCTTCACCGAGCCCGATCACCACCGGGCTGCCGAGGCGCGCCACCACCAGCCGCTCCGGGTCCTTGCGATCTACCGCGACCAGGCCGGCGGTTCCTTCCACTCGCTTCATCGCGGCCACTACGGCGTCGCGGAGCGAGAGCCCCGACTCCACACCGCGCCCGATCAGCTCGGAGAGCACCTCGGTATCGGTCTCCGAGCGAAACTTGGCGCCGCTCGCCACGAGCTCGGCCCTGAGCGCCTCGACGTTGTCGACGATGCCGTTGTGAACGACCGCCACGCGATCGCGCAAATCAACGTGCGGATGGCAATTCTGCTCGGTCACGCCGCCGTGCGTCGCCCAGCGCGTGTGCCCGATGCCGATCTTGCCCGGCATGCCCGCCGGATGCGCCTCTTGCAGCGCTGCCAGGTGCCCCACGCGACGCGCCAAGTGCAAACCCTTGTCGGACACCGTGACGATGCCGGCCGAGTCGTAGCCGCGATACTCGAGGCGGCGCAGGCCGCTCACCACGATCTCCCAAGCCGTCTCGCGCCCCACGTAACCCATGATGCCGCACATGCTCGTCTCCTCTTCCTGTTCGGCGCTCGTGGCGCCGTCAGCGACTACCCGTAAATGCGCCGGCGAATCTGCCGAGCGCTGAGCTCCGGTGCCCGAAAACGCAGCGCCCGAAGCTCCTGGGCGATACGCTCGAAAATCTCGGTATTGGCCTCACCCTGCGCCTGAAGCTCGGCGTGCCGACCAGCGATGTACTCGTCGACCTCGAGCCCGAGCGAATCGAGCACTTCATCGACCGCCCGCGACGCCTGCCCGCGAGTCAGACCCAGCACGCTTTGCAATCGCTGCTCGACCTCACTCACCGACATGCTCACCCCGCCACTCTGCCAGCCGCCCCTACCCTAGTCCAATTTTCTACCCGAAATCGGGCAAACCAGCCTTATTGATGCTTATATTAGTTTACACCAACGAACCCGGGCCCGCAGCGGCACGAACGCTGCCCCGATCTGGTGCCGAGGCGTCCTCCCCGGACGACCTAACGCGGCAGATGAAGGCCGCATTCGCGCTTGGTGGAGTCTTCCCACCACCAGCGGCCGGCGCGTTCGTGCTCGCCGGGACGTGGGGGGCGCGTGCAGGGTTCGCAGCCGATCGAGATGAAGCCCTGATCGTGCAGCGGATTGTACGGCACCTGCTCGTCGCGCAGGTACTGCCAAACTTGGGCCAGGCTCTGCTCGGCGAGCGGATTCACTTTCAAGAGCGGCCCGTTTTTCCCTTGGTTGGTGTCGAGCTGCACGAGCGGCACGTCCGCGCGCGTCGGGCTCTGATCGCGGCGCTGCCCGGTGATCCACGCCGAGTAGCTGGTGAGCGCGCGGCGCAGCGGCGCCACCTTGCGCACCCCGCAGCACTCGCCGTGCCCATCGTCGTAAAAGCTGAACAAGCCCTTCTTTCGCACCAGCTCTTCGACACCCACCATATCGGGCGACATCACGCGAATTTCGACGCCGTAGTGGCGGCGCACGCGATCGATGAAGCGATACGTCTCCGCGTGGAGCCGCCCGGTATCGAGCGAAAACACCGAAAATGGGTGACCCGACTTGGCCGCCAGATCGATCAGCATCACGTCTTCCGCACCGCTGAACGAGATCGCTGCCTCGGCGCCGTAACGCGACAGCACGCGCTTCATCACCTCGGCGGGCGAAAGCCCTGCGAGCTCGGCGCCGAGCGCGTACACGGCGCCATCGTCCAGCACACCTGCGGCAGGCGCAGTCACGGCAGCTTCCGCGCCCGTGAGCTTCTCTTTGATGAAGCCGAGCGCGCTCGTGTAAACCTGTTCGCGCTCACCCTCGCGCACGATGAAAAAGGGCGCGAGCTTCACGTCCTTTTGCTGGGCCAGCACCATCCCGGGTGAGCTCGGGTCGTTCTCGTCGGCCCACACCACCTCGTCGATGCGGTCCCACAACCCGCGCCGCTTGAGCAGCTCCTCAGCTTGAATGCATTTATCGCAGGGCAGCCCGGACGCGAGCTTCTTCTTGACCATCGTGACGTGCATGGGGAGCGGAGAATATGGGGCCCCCATCGCGACAAGCAAGCCTGCCGCGCCGCGTCCGGCTCCCGGTCGCGCTCCGCACACGGTGCTCGCCGCTCGCCGCTCAGCCCTTGCTCTCTGCCTGAGGCGGAATCAGCGTCTTGGTCGGCTCGGGCTTCGAATCGGCCCAGACATCGAGCTTGCGGAGCTCCTCCCAAACCTGGGCCGGCGACGTGTAACGGTACTGCTCATTCCGCCGCAACAGCACGCTCACGATGTTGCCGATGGGCGTGCCCAGCGCTTCGGCTTTGAGGCGCGGCACCCCCTCCTTGATCTGCTGCAGCATCGCGTCGTAACCGAGCCCGGCGTCGACCGGATATTGCCCGGTGTGCATCTCGTACATCAAAAGGCCCAACTGGTAGAGGTCGCTCTGCTTGGTGCTGTAGCCGCCTGCCACCAGCTCCGGCGCCATGATGCGATGCTGCACGAGCTGCGGTCGCACCGAATGCTGCCCCATTAGCTCTTGCGCAATACCCAAGTCGCTCAGCTTGACCGTGAGCTCGTCACCTTGCTTCGCGAGGATGTTCCCGGCATGCAGGTCGTTGTGGATGATCTCGCAGTCGGACAGGTACTGCAGCGCGAACAGGATTTGGCGAGACAGGTCGACGACCAGCCGATCCGTGAACGGGCGCCCGAGCATGTCCGACAAGCTGTGATCACAGCGCTCGAGCACCAGGTAGAAGAGCCCCTGCGCCTCGAAGTAGTCGAACACGTAAACGACGTTCGGGTGCCGCAGGTGATAGAGGCGCTCGGCCTCCTTCTGCCACTCGGCACGCACTTCGCTGTAGGGGCGGTTGCCGGGGCGGTACAGCTTGAGCGCGAACGGCTGGTCGAAGGGCCCCAGGCAGTCGAACACAGCCCCGAACGACCCCTCGCCCATGACCTCGCCGAGCAGGTAGCTGGCGCCGCGAGGCGAATGCACGACCCCACCCGGGACCGGATAAATCGGCAATTGGCCGGTCGTCCATCGCGACATGACTCAAAATACCCTATCAGAACCGCTGTTGAGCCAGGGCGCTCAACAGCCGCGAGGCTGCTGAGCGCGTCCCGACTTGCATTGTGGGCGGTCAGCGGCTAAACCCCCGCCGCTCATGTCGAATCGATCGCTCTGGAACGTCCGCAAGCGCCACGAGTGGCTCACCACTCCTCTCAAGGCCAAGCCGCTCAAGGCCCGCAAGCGTGCCCGCATCGGCCTGCAAGCCGCGCTCGACCGCAAGGCCGCGCCCGCCGCAGCTGCCGAGCCGCCGGCCGCCAGCTGACGCTTCGCTAAACTTGGCCGGTTCCCTTCGAGCCGGCTACCCCTCGGGCATGCGTTTTTCGACGCGTGCCTTTTGGCTTTTGTCTTTCGCCTCCGCGCTGACGTGCGGTTGTCTCGACCAACAGCTGGGCGCGGGTGGTGGCGAGGGCGGCGACAGCGCCGACACCGAGCAAGATCCGAAAGCTCCTGGCAAGCTGATCGGCTTTTTCGGCCTGAGCGGGAGCATCCAAGATGACTCGTGCGGCGCCCAATACCTGGGCGCGCCCGACACGTGGAGCTTCCAGGTGAAGCTGTCTCGTCGCGACGACGTGCTCTACTGGCTGAACGGCAAAGAAGGCATCGTCGGCGACATCGACAGCGCCGGTCGCTTCTCGTTCGAAACGCGCGTCGACACCAAGCTCACCGAGCGGCGCGGCGCTGCAAAGGGCTGCACGATCGTGCGGCGCGACTTGGCGAGCGGCGAGCTCGACGAAGACAAGGGCGCGCTGAGCATGAAACTCACGTACGCGTACGATCAAACCGCCGACTCCGCGTGCGAAGAGCTCGTCATCGGTAACGCCGGCGTGCCCCAAGCGCTGCCCTGCCGCATGAGCTACTCCCTGAGCGGCGAAAAGCTCGCGCAGTAAGGTCGAGTCGCGACAGCGTTTCAACGCCGTGACGCGTGCGTGCCAGGTAGCGGTCTCTAACCCCTGAGCATTTAAAAAGATTTTTGCGCGGCCCCCCTAGCGGTAGCCGAAGGCTCGTGCTACGTTCTGAACCAACGTGCAGGCTGGAGTCTTCTCCCGGAATAATCCGGCGGGGGCCCCCCTCGCACCTGCACTGAGGCCGAGACCCCATGGTCTCCTTTCGGAAGCGCCCCAACATGCCGAACGTGGCGATAGAGTCTGGTAAGGGCTCTCGTTCCACGACCTCGGCTAGGGCGTCAGGCTGCTGCCTGAGGAGGAAGTGCGTAATGAACAGTACTTGTGCCCCTAAACCGGAGGTGGACCCTCGGACTTAGCCGGTAGGAGCTGTTCGGCCAGTGAGCCTCAACTCGCTCCTGACTGAACGGATCCGGCTGAGAGGTGGGTGGGTACCTGCGCGTTGATCGCGCGGCACACCCCCCACCGGAGCCCGAAAGTTCCTCCGGGAACGGGTGTCGGTTTTGACCGGCACCTGGGGCTAGCTGGAAAGGGCCGGGCGGTTCCAAAATGCCGCCCGGCTCTTTTTTCTTTTGTGGGCCCCTGCCCCGCGCTACTTACCCGTCCCGATGCTTGCTGCGCTGCTCGCGGACGCCCACGCGTACGCTCACGACCTGGGGCCCTGGTTCTTTGAGCTCATCTCGGGGAAGAACCCGTTTTGGCAAGCCAAGTGGCTGAGCAAAGAGAACTGGGAGTGGTTCTTGAACGGTGTGCGGGTGACGCTGACCACGGTCGGCGCTTGCTTGCTCATGTACGAGGCGCGAGCCAACAAGCTCGGTCAGTACATCTCGCCCAAGCTCAAGCGCAACCTCGCGATCTTGTTCACGGTGCTCGGGTTCGGAGTCTACTTCGACTACTTCAACCCGAACACTCGCTACAGCGAGTACTACCACCGGCACGAGTTCTACCATTACTACCTCGGCTCCAAGTTCGGCGCTGAGGTCGGTTACAAGCGCCTCTACGAGTGCACGGCGATCGCCGAGATTGAGCTCGGGCGCGGCGCCAACGTGCGCAAGCGCGACATCCGCGATCTACGGGTCAACCTGATCAAGCCGATCGTCGACACCGAGGTCGTCAAAGATCCGAAGCACTGCACCGATCATTTCACCAAGGAGCGCTGGGAAGCCTTCAAGAAGGACGTCGACTGGTTCTACAAATCAGCCGCCGGCAGCTACTGGGAGAACATGATCAAAGACCACGGCTACAACCCGCCGCCGGTCTGGACCATGACCGGCAAGTTCTTCGCGAACATGGGGGTGGCCGACGACGGCTTTTTCAAGTGGCTCGCCAGCATCGATATTCTGCTGCACATCGGCGCGATCACGATGCTGGTGTGGGCCTTCGGTTGGCGCACCACCGCGATCGGCGTGGTGTTCTGGGGCTGCAACAAGGCGGCTGACTTCTATTGGACCGGCGGCGCGTTCTTGCGCCAAGACTGGTGGTTCTTCCTCGTGGCGTCGCTCTGCCTGACGAAGAAGAAGTATTACTTCCTGGCAGGCTTCGCGCTGATGTGGTCGGGCCTGCTGCGCATCTTCCCGGCGATCTTCTTCGGCGGTTGGGCGATTGCGATCTTGATCCACATCGCGCTCCGGTTGCGCGGTAAGCGCCAGTGCTCCGACGGCAAGACGGGCATCTTGGGCCTGCTCGAGCCGAGCCATCGCCGGCTGATCAGCGGCGCGGTGGTCGCGCTCGCGGTGCTGGTCCCCGCCAGCATGGCCGCCACGAAGGCGCCGGGCGGAAAGCCTTACGCGGCGTACGTGGAGTTCTACGAGCACACGCTCAAGACGCTCCAAAACACCGCGCTCACCAACCACATGGGCCTGGAGTCGGTGATGGTCCACAACTGGGACGGGCGTATGCGCTTCTTGCGCAACGACAACCAGGACGACCCGTTCGAGGGTTGGAAGGCCAATCGCTCGACGCGCTTCAAGCAGATGAAGCCGATCTACTTCGCGATCGTGCTCGGCATCGCGGCCTGGATGACCTGGGCCATGCGGCGCACCAAGCTGCTTTGGTTGTGCCTGCCGATGACGTTGCCGCTGCTGTGCGCGCTGACCAACATGACTTGCTACTACTATTCGCTGTTCATAGTAGCGGCGGCCATGGTGCACGTGCGCCCAGCGCTCGGCGCTCCGATGCTGATCACGGCCGGAGTGAGCTCGTTCATGCTGTGGCCGCCCCGCGGCTATTACTGGGTCGACGATCGCTTCGTCGCGCAGGCGTACCTGTTCATCGCCTTCGGCTTCATGATCCTCTGGATCTACTCGCGCCCCTTCTCGATGGCGCGCCTGAAGGCCTGGTGGGACGGCAAGCCCGAACCGAAGACGCCCCCGCGCCCGCTGGCGCCCTCGCCGGCCGAATAACTGCGCGGTCCGTGCGACTCGTAACGCTCAGGCGAGCGTTGCGAGCGCGGCCGTGAGGCGCTTGAGCATCTCTTGCAGGTGCTCACTCTTCACGTTGAGGAATGGGCGGAAGCGCACCGTTTGCGTGCCGCACGGGAGTAGCAGCAGGTTCTTAGCGAGGGCTGCTTTGATCACGGCGTTCCGTTGCTCGGGCGTCGGTAGATCCAGCGCGCACATCAGGCCGCGGCCGCGCACGTTGCGGACCAGCGCCGGGAAGTGCTCGCCGAGCGTCGCCAGCCCGTGCTGCAGCTCGAGCCCTCGCTGCGTCGCGTTCGAGAGCAGGCCCTCGGTCTCGATGGTCTCGAGGATTCGGGTCGCGCGCACCATGTCCACGAGCGAGCCGCCCCAGGTGCTGCTGATGCGGCTCGGCACCTTGAACACGCTGTCGACATCGTCGACTCGGCGCGATACCAGGATGCCGCCGACCTGCAGCTTCTTGGCGAAGCAGATCACGTCGGGCGCCACGTCGAGCTGCTGGTGCGCCCACCACGTGCCGGTGAGCCCGACGCCGGTCTGCACCTCGTCGAAGATCAGGAGCGCGCCGCGCTCATCAGCAAGCCGCCGAAGGCCGCGCAAGAACTCGCTGCGAAAATGGTTATCGCCGCCCTCGCCCTGAATCGGCTCGATCAAGATCGCGGCTATGTCCGAACCGATCTGATCGAAGAAGCGCTCGGCCTTGGCCAAGGTCAGCCGTTCGAGCTCGCCCACCTCGTCGACGGCCGCCGCGTCTTGCGGAAAGCGCATCGCCGGAATCGGCAGACGCGGCCAGGGGAACTTCGGAAAGTGCTGGGTCTTGGCAGGGTCGGTGTTCGTGACGCTCAGCGAGTAGCCACTGCGACCGTGGAAGGCGCGCTCGAAATGCAGGATCTGCCCGCCCTGCTCGCCCTTGCCGTCCAGCAGGTTCTTCCGCACCTTCCAGTCGAACGCCACCTTCATCGCGTTTTCGACGGCGAGCGAACCGCCCTCGACGAAGAAGTAATGCGGATGGGTTGCGGGCGCGGCCGTACGCGAGAGCGTCTCGACGAACTCGGCAAAGTACGTAGTGTAAAAGTCGGGGTTGGCGACCTTGAGCGTCGCGGCGCGCGAAAGGCGCTCCTGAAAGGCTGGGTCGGACAGCGCCGGTGCCGCGAACCCCAGCGGGTTGGACGCGTAAAAGCTCGAAAAATCCAGGTATTCTTGCCCGCTGATGGCGTCGCGCACGAACGGGCCGGCGCTCTTTTCCAGGTCCAACACGAAGCGATGGCCGAGCGCCAAAAGGTGGCGGCCCAGGGTGGCATGCACGTCGGCGGGGGCGACCGGATAGTGCGGCATGGTCCTACCTACAACTTAGCATCCGCTGATGCGTTCGGCGAGGAGGTGTGGCTTACTCGGCCGCCATGCAAGAGTTGAAGGTCGTCCTGGAGGCAGGCTCGAAGTACCTGCGCGATCACCCCGAAGAGCTGCTGCGCGCGATGCGCAACCTGCTGGCGCTCCGCTTCGGTGTGCCGCTCGACGCCCTTCGCTTTTTCGCCGGTCGCGGCAAGGGCAAGAAGGGTCCGCGCGACTTGCAGCTCGAGGCGGTGCCGCCGGGACTCCGAGTCAAGGCGATCGTCGACTTGATGGGTACGCCGGTGCGCGCGCAAGCCACCGTGTTCGTGGAGCGCGTCAGCATCACGCCCGACGAGCTGCGCTTCGAGATCCGACTCGATGGCGTGTCGCTCAAGGTCGACGACGACGCGCCGGAGTCGCCCATCGCGGCGCTCTTGCGCTCGGGCGCGCTCGACCTGAGCAAGCCCGGCAACCTCGCGGCGTACATGCCCAAGCGCCCGGCGCTGCTGGTCGAAGCCAAAGACGATCGCGTCGTCATCGACCTGATGCGGCACCCGAAAATCGCAAAGAATCCGCGCGCGTTGTTGGCGGTCAGCGTGCTCGCGCCGCTACTCACGGTGGCCGGTATCGAGTCCGACTCGGAGCACCTCGACGTCACGTTGCGCGCGTTCCCGGACGGGCTGCGCGAGGCGGTCGGCGGCTTGCGGCGCGTGCTCGGCTAAAACGAGCTCCGTTCGGCCGTTAGTCTTTTTTGCCGGGCAGCTCGGCGTTTTGCTCAGCTGCCGACTGGCTCAGCTCGCTCACTTCGACCGGGCGGGCGCGCGATGAGAGCTCGAGGCGCACGCGATCCCCCACCGCGTTGGCCAGGCGCGACACGATGTCCGGCACTTCTTGGAGCAGCGCCGACCAGCCCGCCTTCTCGTCGCCCTCCACGGTGAGCAAGTGCGCGGTACCGTCTTTTGCGACCGCGATGGCCGCCACGGGCTCGAGCTCCACCGCGCCGCCCGCGCCGTGACCACCCGAGTCGCCGCCCACCTTGGCGCCGCGCGCACCCGCGTTGGCGCTGGCGGCACCGAACGCGATCTTCAGCCGGTGCACCGGGATGACCGTCGCGTCGCCGGCCTGCTGCGGCGCACCGACGATGGTTTCGCTCTTCGAAATACCTTGCACGCCTTGGAGCAGGCTCTCGACGACGTCGGTGATCTTACTGGTGCTCATGGGTCGGTACCTGATTCGGGCCATCGGCCGCTGAAGCGCGCCGCTCCGGCGTTCTCCGCGAGGCAGCCTTTCTTACCACGTAGACCAGTGTGTCGAGCAGGATCAGCCAGGGCTTGACGACCGCGCGTGCGTCCAAGGACGCTTCCCAGCCGTCTTCGAGGTCCCAGCGCGGCGTCTGCCGCAGCTCGATCGGCGGAGGAAGCACCGCCGCGAGCGCCGAGAGCGCTCCGACGAGGCGGCCCGTGAGCAGCGGGTCCTGAAAGCCGTACTTCAGGTCGAGCGCAAAGCGCCGCACGCGCAGGTGCCGTCGCTCTTCGAGCAGCTTGAGGCCGAGGCCGAGCGCGTCGATGCGCGCCCAAGCGCGCTTGGAGGCTTGCTTGACCGGCTTCGGCACGGGCCTGGCGAGCTTGCGCGTCCAATCTTGCTTCCAGCGCAGCTTGCGACCGAAGGCGAGCATGCTGAGCTGCGGCCCCGTGCCGCGCGCCCAAACCAGCGCGACCGACACCACCGAGATCGAAACGCCGCACGCCACCGCCCAGCTGCCGTCGGCCTCGCCACGAGCGCGACCGCTCGCCTCGAGCCGCAGCGGCCAATGCGCCACCACGATGGCCAAGAGCCCCGCCAGCCCGAGCCCTACCAGCCAAGGCAGCGCGGCGTGCAGCCAGGCCATGGCGCCCGTTCAGCTCTTACCGTCGCCGAGCCGCGGAGCGTGGACGCCGCCCAACGCGGGCGCTGGCTCCGACTCCGGCGGCGGCAGGATTTTCACGCCGCGGCGCACCACGGCTTGCTTGCCGTTGGCGAGCGCGAGCATGTGCGGCGTGCCGTCTTCACCGACGACCACGAAAGCGCGCGGCTCGACCACCACCGCGCCACCGGCACCACCGGCTTGAGCCCCCGCGTCGCTCTCTTCTGCGCCGCGCTTGGCCTTGCCGTCCAAGCTGCCGATGGCGGTGCCGAAGCCGATGCTCACCTTCGACAACGGCAAGATCTTCGCCTTGCCCGCGTCGCGCACGCCCCCGACGACGGCGTCGGCCTTGGCAACCTTGCCGAGCTCCTCGAGCAGCTCCTGCATCAGGTCTTTGAGATCCACTCGGCAAGGGAACCACGAGCCAGCGCCCCCGTCAAAGCGCTCGCCGCGGCCGCCTGCCGCGTCTCGCCCGGCCGAGATCGGCTAGAGTCGCGCGCATGCGCAAAGCTCGAATCGCGGGTCTCGACGTGGTGCTCGGCGGCGGACCGGATCGCGAAGGCGGCGGCGACGGACCCGTTCTGGTGCTCCTCCACGGCTACGGCGCCCCTGGCGACGACCTGGTGCCCCTGGCGAGGCAAATCGAGGCGCCCCCGAGCGTGCGCTATTGTTTCCCGGCCGCGCCGCTGCAGCTCGAGCCGGGCGTCCCAGCGGCGATGTCCGGCCGCGCCTGGTGGCCGATCGACATGATGGAGCTGCAGCGCGCCGTCATGATGGGCGACCACGCCACCCTCACCGGCCGAGTACCGGCCGGACTTACGGAAGCGCGCGCCCACATCGAAGCCCTGCTCGACGCGCTGGTGCGAGACCACGGCGCTCGCCGCGAACAGCTGGTGCTGGGCGGCTTCTCTCAAGGAGCCATGCTCGCCACCGACGTCACCCTGCACGCCGCTCAGCCGCCGGCCGCCCTGGCGATCTTGAGCGGCAGCCTGATCGCACGCGGCGAGTGGTTGCCGCTGATGCCCGCGCGCGCCGGCTTGCCGGTGGTGCAGAGCCATGGCCGCGCCGATCCGGTGCTCAGCTACGAGATCGCCGAGGAGCTGCGGCGTGAGCTCACGTCGGCAGGGCTCCCGGTGGAGTTTCACGCTTTCAGCGGCGGGCACGGCATCCCGAACAGCGTGATCGGCGCGCTCGGCGCCCTGCTCGGTCGCCTCACAGCGTGATCACGGCCGAGCCGGAAAAGCGCGACGCCCTCAGATCGTCGAGCGCTTTAGGTAGCTCACTCAGCGAGTACGCCGTCACCTCGGTGTGGACCGCGACGCGCGGCACGAGCTCCATGAACTCGATGCCATCGCGGCGCGTCAGGTTCGCGACCGAGCGCAGCGAACGCTCTCCCCACAGCAGCTCGAACGGGAACGACGGAATGTCGCTCATGTGGATGCCCGCACAAATCACGCTCCCGCCGCGACCGACGGCCGCGAGCGCGCGTGGCACGAGCGCACCGTTGGGCGCGAAGATCAGCGCCGCGTCGAGCGTTACCGGGCCCGGCTGATCCGACGGCCCTGCCCAATCGACGCCGATGCTACGCGCAAAGCGCAGCTGCTGTTCGTTACCGGGGCGCGTGAACGCGTACACCTTCCGCCCTTGAAAACGCGCCACTTGCGCGATGATGTGCGCGGCCGATCCGAAACCGTAGAGCCCGATATGCTCGGCGTCACCCGCCATGCACAGCGCGCGGTAACCGATCAGCCCACCGCACAGCAGCGGCGCCGCCTGCAAGTCTGGATACGACCCTGGCAGCGGGAGCGCGAAGTGCGGCGAAACCACCGCGTACTCGGCGTAACCGCCGTCGCGCTGGTACCCCGTAAACTCCGCCCGATCGCACAAGTTTTCACGACCGCTGCTACAAGCCCGGCAGTCTCCGCAAGCCCAACCGAGCCACGGCACCCCCACGCGCTGCCCTTCGGCGAACCCTTCGACGAGCCCGCCTTGCTCGGCGACCGTGCCGACAATCTGATGCCCCAACACCAGAGGTAGACTCGGCGCCGGCAGCTCCCCATCCAGGATGTGCAGGTCCGTCCTGCAGACGCCGGTGCAGCGAACGCGCACGAGCAGCTCTGTCGGACCCGGTTCGGGAATGATCAGCTTCTGCTCGACGAGCGAACGAGACGCCCGTTCGAGCACCATGGCGCGCATGCTGGGTGCCAACGTCAGATCCCTCGCTGGCAAGCGGTGGTACCTGCCAGCCCTTGCAGGCTACGCTCGGCCCACCCCGGGGTCAATCGAAGCGCGGGTGACAAAGTGCCCTAAGCCCCGCTGTTTCGCGGTATTTTCGTCGTCTCCGACCGAGACACTTTTCAGAGCCGGCCGCCGATGCTACGCGCACTGGCCGCTTTTTTAAGCGCGGCACAGGTCAGCGGCTCAGAAAATGTCAGAGACACCCGAAGATCCAGAGCGTGACAGCGTCGTTTCCGAGGAGCTCGCGTGTCTGACGCGCGTGCAGGACCACTTGCGTGAGCGCGCCCAGAAGCCGTCGGAGCGCCCTGGTTCTGCGGCCTCCGCCGATTACGAGAGTCGCCTGCTCGACCTGCGCGACCAGATCAGCAGCGCGCGCCTCGAGGACGTGCCGCCCCTGGTTCAGGAAATGGAGCGCCTGCAGAGCTTGATGGTGCACCGCCGCGACACCACGGTCGTCACCGTGGACCCGCGCTCGCCCTACTTCGGACGCCTGGTCATCGAAGAAGGGCCCAAGCGCCGCGAGGTGCTGATCGGTCGCGGTACCTACCTCGACACCAAGAGCGGCGTGCGCATCGTCGACTGGCGCGATGCGCCGGTGAGCCGCCTCTACTACCGGTACGAAGAAGGCGACGACTACGACGAGGTCTTCGGCGATCGCGAGGTCACCGGCCTGATCAAGACGCGCCGCAGCCTGAGCATCGTCGAGACCGAGCTCCGCCGCATCACGAGCCCGCAGGGTACCTTCGTGCGCGGAAAAGACGGCTTTCGGCGCGTCGAATCGCAGGCCTACAAGCTGACCGGCGGCGCCGGCACGGCCATTCGCGCCGAGCAGCACCACCGCCCCGGCAAGCTCGGCATCGGCAGCGACGGCGGCGAAGACAAGCACCTGCGCGAAATCACGGCGCTGATCGACCCGCGCCAGTTCGACCTGATCACGCGCTCGGACGCGGGTTTGGTCGTGATTCAAGGCGGTGCCGGCAGCGGCAAGACCACCATCGGCTTGCACCGCCTCGCCTACCTGGCCTTCCAAGACACGCGCCGTTTTCGCCCGGACAAGATGCTGGTCATCGTGTTCAACGACGCGCTCGCCCGCTACGTGGCGCGCGTGCTGCCGGCGCTCGGTATCGAGGGCGTGGCGATCCGCACGTATGAAGATTGGGTGCGGCGCATCCGCCAGGGCCTTTACCCGCGCCTCCCCTCCACGTATCGCGAGGACACGCCGAGCGTCGTTTCGCGCTTCAAGAAGCACCCGCTGCTGTTGCGCCTGATCGACCAACACGTGTCGCGCCTCGCGAACCAAGTCACCGAGCGCCTCGCCAAACTGACCGCCGACGCCGGCGAGCTGGGCGAAAAGCTGCGGAGCGGCTGGGCCAAGGGCGCCGAGCGCCCGCTCGGGCATCGCCTACACGCTCTGATCGCGCAGACAGAAAGCGACGCCGCCAAAGCGCTGCCGACCGACGTGCGCATCGGCGTGGAGCGCATCGGCCGCGCCATGCTCCGTTCCACGCGCGACGTCCCAGCCACCTGGGCCGAAATCCTGAGCGATCGCTCCGTGCTCGGTGAAAGCGTGGACAAGCTCGCGCCTGGCAGCTTCACGCCTGGCGAGCTGGATCGCGTCGTCGGCTGGTGCAGCGCCCGCAGCGCCGAAATCGTCGGCGAAATCGACGCCCGGCGCGAAGAGCGCGACGAAATGCGCGCGCGCCGCGACGAAGAAGACGACGGCGACAAAGGCCGCAAGCGCAGCCGCCGCGACGAAGAAGACGACGACCGCGGCGACGAAGAAGACGACGAGATGCGACGCGGCATCGACGGCCTCGACCTGGCCGAAGGCGCCAAGCTCGATCCCGAAGACGACACGCTGCTGCTGCGCCTGCATCAGCGCCTGCGCGGCCCGCTCACGCGCGGCAAGCTGAGCAAAGATCCGATCGTGTACGAGCACATCCTGGTCGACGAAGCTCAAGACTTGAGCCCCGTCGAGCTCTCGGTGGTGCTCGAAACCACCAGCGCGGCGCGCAGCATCACGCTCTCGGGCGACGTGCAGCAGCGGCTCATGATGGACAACGGCTTCTCCGATTGGAAGACGGTGCTGGGCGAGCTCAAGCTCAGCCACGTCGAGGTCGAACCGCTGAAGCTCAGCTACCGCTCGACCAAGCCGATCATCGACTTTTCACGCGCAGTCTTGGGGCCGCTGGCGAGCGCCGACGCCCCTGTCGCGACGCGCGAAGGCGCGCCCGTCGATCTCTTCAGCCACGGCCACACCGGCGATGCGGTCGCGACCCTCGCCGAAGCGCTGCGCGAGCTCATGCAGAGCGAGCCGCAAGCCTCGGTCGCGGTCATCACCCGCTACCCCGAGCAGGCGGACCTGTATTTCGGCGGCCTCCACCGCGCCGAAGTGCCGTACCTGCGCCGCGTCGCCGAGCAAGACTTCAGCTTCAAGGCCGGCGTCGACGTCACCGACGTACGCCAGGTCAAGGGCCTTGAGTTCGACTACGTCGTGATCGTCGAAGCCTCCGAGTCGTCGTACCCCGACGACGACGAAGCGCGCCACCTGCTGCACATCGCCGCCACCCGCGCCGCGCACCAACTCTGGCTCTTCGCCGTCGGCCGCCCCAGCCCCCTCATCCCCCAAGAACTAAAAGACCGCAGCCTCTGATCGCCTCGGGCCAACGCCCCTGGTCCCGCGTCGGCACGAACGCCGTTCGGCGCTGGTTCTCATTGCGCGAGCGAGAGTTCACAGGGAGTGCGGGAGTACGGGAGGTCCGCGAGCGAGATTCTTTTTTGGGGGGGGGTCGAGCCGTGGAACGGCGCACGGATACTGCGCAGTCTTCTTGCGGCGTCGTACGGCTCGAACAATAAAAAAACCTCGCGGACCTCCCGTCCTCCCGTCCTCCCGTGAATCTGGGGAGCCGCTAGGCGACGGGCAGTGACGTGCGGTCGAGGTGGGCTTTGGTGATTTGCATGCGGCTGTCGACGCCGACGATGTCGCCGGGCTCGAGCGGGAGCCACACGTTTTCGCCCTGGAGCGGCTCGCTGGAGACGATGAAGTGATTGACGATGCCGCTGGTCGACGGCGCTTCGCACGCGGGCGAAAGGCTCGGGCATTGCTCGCGATCGGAGCAGCGCGTCTTGTAGGTCGAAAAGAACAGCTCCTTGCCGCCGTGGCTCGCGACCAGCGTTTCGCCGTCGGTGGCCAGCAACGTGAGCAGCGCGGGCTCGACGCCGGCTCGGCCGTCGCACAGCTCGCGCACGCGCTTGATGGTGCTGCGCATGGCTGAAATCGCGTCCGGCAGTTCCGGCTTGCGACCCGCTCCGGCAGCGCGCCCCAGCTCGCTCAAAAACACGAAGAACACGACTTCGCTGTCGGTGTCGCCCATCACGAAGCGCTTCAAGCGCTGATCGACCAGCTCCAAGAGCGCGCCGCGCACTTCCTCGAAGCGCGGGATGTCGCCGTTGTGCGCGAACACCCAGCGACCGTGCTGAAACGGATGGCAATTGAAGACCGTCTTGTCGCCTTGCGTGGCCTTACGCACGTGCGCCAGCACCGTCTCCGAAGCGACCACGCCGCTGAGGCGATGAAACAGCGCGTCACCCAGCGCCGTGCTCGGACTGCGCGTCACGTGCGGAGCGCCGTCGATGTAGAAGGCAACGCCCCAGCCGTCCGGGTGAAAGCTGCTCTGCACGCCGAGGGCGTTCTCGGCTGCCAGCAAGGAACGATGAACCTGACTCGGAATCACGCTGCGAAAGCCGAAGAGACGGCACATGGTCGATCCAGCACAGGATAGCGCGACCGACCATGGCCAGCCCATTTCCTGACGATTTCGGCCTCGGTTTGGGGACGAAAAGCAACTTTAGGCGCGTAGCCGGGCCGCTAGCTCGCTCACGAGCGGGTCGACGGCCCCCAGCTCGGCCAGGGCTTGCTCCAGCAGGAACACGTAGTCGTCGTTGCGACCGCTCGGGCCGGCTGCGCCGGCGATGTGCCGGGCGAGCGCCGGCAACCCTTACGACGTCGGGCAGCTCGAGTTGCCGGGTGGAGCGATCCAGCTCACGACCTCGAGCGGCTCGCCATCTACCAACGCCGTGAGCCGCACGCGCTCGTAGCCAGCGCGCTCACGGAAGTCGAGCTCACTCAGCAGCTGCTCGGCGGAGCCGCTCACGAAGTACACGGCACCAGCGCAATGCGCGCCGTCGCGTGCCACCAGCGTCACCACGCGCCCGGGTCGCTCGCTCGTCCCGCGATGGTCCGGCGATGCCTGGCTGAAGCTGCGCGCATAGCCGACCGCGACTGCCGGCCGCCGCTCCGCGTACTCGAACCCGGGCCGATACAGCAGCGAGCCATAGGCGAAGATCGCCAGTCGAACTTGCGCCCCGGCGCCCTCACCGCTCACGAGCCGCGCTCCGTCTCGAGCCGCCCAAGCGCCGCCGAAGCGCAGAACCTGGAACCGGTGCCGGATCCCTCTACCGAGACGACAAAAATCCTGAAATCGCAGCGGTTTGGCGCCCCCGCGAGCTGAGTTTTCTGGAAGTAGACTGGAACTGTTTCCACATTTGCCTTTCGAGTCAGCTTCAAACCTGCTACGTAACTCTTCATGGCGCTGCGCAGCCTTCGTTCGGAGGCTAGCGCAGCAATTTTGGCGCGTCCCCGCCCGAGGAAACGTGGATGAAAGTCCGTACCCATCTCTCGCTGGTGAGCTGCATTCTCGCGCACACCTACGCGGCGCCGGCACTCGCGCAGAGCGCGGCCCCGCCCGGTGGCACGCCGGCCCCTGCCGCACCTGCACCCGCCGAGTCACCCGAGCTGGCCGATGAGCCGGCCAAGACTGCTCCGCCGCCAGCCGCCCCAGCGCCGGAATCGGAGCCGGCACCGAGCGCCGCCGCCAAGACCGAAACGCGAGCTCAAGCGGCGCCCACGCAGCGCTCGCTCACCACTTCACCCTCGCGCGGCGGTGGTGAATCGGCGGCAGCCAGCTCCGAATGGAAGACCGACTTTCACGGCTATTTCCGGGTGCCGCTCCGGTTCGGCGTCGGCAAGCGCCCAGCGCCCCACGTCGCCCCCGGCGACCCGAACGACATGAGCCAGAGCGAAACCACCGAGGACGGCGCAATCCCCGGCCAAAGCTCGACCAGCATTCACGCCCCCATCATCCCCGACGGCCAGTACTTGAGCTGGCAATCCACCGCTCACAACAAGGGGGATTGGGCGGAAATGTTCTTCGGCATCGGCAACGACTGGGCCAAGGCGACCGTCGGTATCCAGGGCTACAACTTCACCGACGGCAGCTTCAACGATCCCAAGGCGCAGTACGGCATCGGCCAAGCCTACGTGCAGTTCGCGCCCGACCTCGGCTACGAAAACTTTCGCCTCAACCTCAAGGTCGGCGCGTATCAAGACAAATACGGCGCAGCCGGCAAGTACGACGCCGGCGAGTACGACACCTATTTGTTCGGCCGTACTCATGTGATCGGCGAAACGCTGCACGTCGATTACGATCTCAGCGAGAGCTGGGGCCTGTGGGTCGAAGAAGGTTTCGGTGGCAAGAGGCCGGATCCGTCGAGCTCCAACAACGCCCGCTTTACGATGCTGGCGCACGGTCACGTCGGCGTGAACAAGGGCAACGACATGCAGTTTTCGGCGCACATGCTGTACAGCTGGGCGCAAGAAGAAGACCGCCCCTACGACGTCTCCAAAGAGTCCACGCTCTACGCGAGCTCGGTCGTCGATGCACCGGACGGCTCGATGTGGGTCGCAGGCGCCGATGCTCGCTTCGACCTGGGCGCCTTCGGCTACCTCTACGCCGGCTACTCGCACATCGAGGCAAAAGACGCGCTGGTCGTCGGCCGCGCCATCGAGGTGCTCCATGCCTCGGGCGGCGGCGAGTTTCAGCTGGGCGTGGTCGATAACTACTTCGGCCCTGGCTGCACCAGCACTCCAGCGTACGGCTCGACTCCGCCGGTGGAGCGCACGCACGCGCTCTACGGCCCGGGCGGTTTGGAGCCCGCTCCTTACGGCTGCAGCGCCGGCACTGGCGGCGTCGACTCGGTGCTCGCTCAGTACGAGTTTTCGGTCACGAACTTCATGCGCATGCGCGAAGAGGGCGGGCAGAAGTTTTGGGGCGACGGCGCCGACTTCAAGGCAGTGCTCTACGGCATGATCAACAAGGTGAGGAGCGACTATCGCCCCACCGATCCGACCATTTGGGGACCCACCGACGGCAACCTCAAGCTGAAGTACGGCGTGGACCTGCAGTACCACGCCACGCCGTCGATCACCGCGGCCCTTCGCTTCGACCGCCTGCAGCCGAACAGCGAAATCCCCGAGCAATCGTTCGCGATCCTCTCGCCGCGCATCGTATTCAGCTCCAACTGGGTCTCGCGCGAGCAGCTCACCTTCCAGTACTCGCGCTACTTCTACAACCAGCGCGAGTGTGCGCCCGGCGTCTCCTCACCCGCCGGTTTCGCCCGCTACCGTGAACCCGGCTCCGCCCTGTGCGTGCAGCCGCCGCCCGCCGCCACACCGCCCGACGGCTTCGGCGCCAACTCCGAAAACCAAGACGTCGACGCCCGCAGCGCCCCCACCACGCGCCCCGACATCAACGTCTTCAAGTTCGAAGCCACC
Organism: Myxococcota bacterium; assembly: GCA_048498935.1. Taxonomy (GTDB): domain Bacteria; phylum Myxococcota_A; class Polyangia; order Polyangiales; family Polyangiaceae; genus PMG-095. Next base: position 6,890 of record JBEHXA010000004.1, on the reverse strand, counting down.
TTCTGGTGGTAAGTCACTGCCCCGTAGGTCGCTGAGCGACTCCCGGATTAACAGGGAGGACGGGAGGACGGGGGTCCGCGAGGCGAGCATTGGGGGTTCGAGCCGTGCGGCGACGCGCGACGCCTGCGGAGTCTCCGTTAGTAAGCGCGCGCTTCGAACAATAAGAACCTCGCGGACCTCCCGTACTCCCGTCCTCCTGTGAACTCTCGCTCGCGCAGTGAGAACCAGGTCCGGAAGGCGTTCGTGTCGCTTTGGGCCTGGTTTCGTTGGCACCTGATCGCCACGGATTATGGAACCGCTACCAGGTTTCACTGGCAGGCGATTAAAACTGAGGAGGCGGGGAGTGAGAGTGCCAATTACGCTCGCCTGACGGAGTGACGCTGGTAGACTGAGCGGTATGAAGGCGCGAGCGTTGTCCTCGGTGTTGGGTGGCGGTTTGTGCGTGGCGCTCCTGGCATGCAGCGCTACCAAGGGTGGCACTGGCATCGACGGCCGGGGCGGGTCGCAGAAGGGAGCTGGCACCGGGGGCAGTCACCCTTCTCTCGGCGGCGTTTCTGGAACCGGTACCATGCCGGATCTGAGCGACGCGATCGACAACAACGCCGGCAGCGGCGCAGCGCCGGGCGATGCGTGCCAGACTGGCGGAGCCGAGTTCGTGCCGAAGGTGCCGACCGTGCTGCTGCTCGTGGATCGCTCGGGCACGATGTTCAAAGACGCGGGCGGTAACCCGTGGGCGACGCTGCGCGACGGCGTGCTCGAGGTCGTACAAAGCATGAGCCGCGACGTGCGGTTTGGTCTCGTCGCGGTCACGGGTGAGCAAGGCGGCATGTGCCCGATGCTCGACGAGGTGGCGCCTGCAGACGACAACTACGCGGCCCTCGCGGCCAAGTACATGAGCTTGACCGCGCCGACCAAAGGCGAATCACCTGGTATGCGCGGTATGGCGCGCGCCGCGGAGCTGCTCGCTGCCGACACCGGTTTGGGCGACAAATACGTGCTGTTCGTCACCGACGGCGAGCAGGACTACTGCGACGACGGCAACTTCGCCTGCCCGACCGATTCGATGGTTTACCACCTACAAAGCCTAGCAACGCAGGGTTTCAAAACGTTCGTCTTCGGGCTGCCGATGCAGTCGACCGACGCGCAGCAGCAAGCCCGCTACCCCCACGTGCTGCAAGCCTTCGCCGACGCCGGAGCGGGCTTGGGCGTCGCTCCCGTGCTGCCGCCTGGTGGCACGTCGCCGCTCGACATCTTTTACAACTGCGACGTCGTACCGGCTTGGAAGAGCGAGGCGACTGCGCTCGCGCGCCCAGCCATGCAAACTCTCGGCGCGTACGCGGCGCTCTCGGGTGGCGCCTCGGTATTCGCTCCCGACCCCACCAACAAGGACGCGCTCAGAGACGCGATCGCGCAGGTGCTGTCGGGCGTGAAGAGCTGCACCTTCGACATCGGTGGCGACATCAAGGTCGTGCAAACATTGCTCGAGTACGCGCACGTGTACGTGCAGGATCAAGAAGTGCCGCTCGACCCGAGCGCCAGCAACGGCTGGTACATGCCGACGCCCACGCAAATCGAGCTAGTGGGCGATGCCTGCACCAACTGGCGCATGCCCCAAAGCACCAAAATCGCCTGGGACTTCCCGTGCAAAATCCTCGTCCCCAAGTGAGGAGCGCACCGGGGTCGGGCGGCGTTCGTGCCAGTTGGGGCCCGGCTGCGTTGGCCCCAGCGGTCAGGCTTCGCAGTCGATGCTGACGGTGGTGCCAGCGGGGGCGTAGGGCACGAGGTGCCCGCTGAGCGGTAGGCCGTCGACCGTGAGTTTAACGTGCCCGTCGCCGCGCACGTTGCGGATGCGCACGCAGTAGGTGGCGCCGCGGCAAATGCGGGTGACGCTGAGCTCCGGGATTTCGGTACCCATACAGGGGCGCACAGCGAGCCCATCGTGCTCGGGGCGAATGCCGAGCAGGTATTGCGAGACCGCTACGAAGTTCCACGCGGCGGTGCCGGTGAGCCAGGAGTTTTTGGCTTCCCCATGGCGCGGAGCGTCTTTGCCCGCGATCATTTGCGCGTAAACGTAGGGCTCCGTGCGGTGCACTTCACTGATGTCTTCGAGGTAAGCGGGCGCGATCTTCTTGTAATAGTCGAAGGCTCGCTCCCCTCGCCCGACTACCGTCTCGGCGATCATGATCCAGGGGTTGTTGTGGCAGAAGATGCCGCCGTTCTCCTTGTAGCCCGGCGGGTACGAGGTGATCTCGCCGAGCTCCAGCTGGTATTGGGCGTAGGCCGGGCTGTTCAGCACGATGCCGTAGCGCGTGTCGAGCCGCTCTTTGACGGAGTCGAGCGCCTGGCGCGCTTGGCCAGTTTCGACACCGATCCCTGCCATCACACAAAAGCCCTGCGGCTCGATCAGAATCTGCGCTTGTCCAGGACCGCACTCGCGGCTCCCCACCTTGCGACCGAAATAGTCGTAGGCGCGCAAGAACCACTCGCCGTCCCAGCCATCGCGCAGGACTGCGCTCTCCATCCTGCGCACTTCGTCGCGGACGCGCTTAGCTTCCTCGAACTGCCCCTGCTTTTCGCAGAAGGCCGCATATTCCGGCCCAATGTGCACGAACATGCCGGCGATGAACACGCTTTCGGCGGTGCGACCGACGCGGTTGCCGGTCGTTTGGTAAGGCTCGTCCGGAGTCTCCGAAAAGCAATTGAGGTTGAGGCAGTCGTTCCAATCTGCGCGCCCAATCAGCGGCAAGCCGTGCGGCCCCAAGTTTGCGAGCACGTGGTCGAACGAGCGCTTGCAATGCTCGAGCAGCGTCGTCTGCGTGGCCGGGTCGTTATCGAACGGCACCTGCTCATCGAGAATGGCCCAATCGCCCGTCTCTTTGATGTAACCAGCGATGCCCAAGATGAGCCACAGCGGGTCATCGTTGAAGCCGCTGCCGATGTCGTCGTTGCCGCGCTTGGTGAGCGGCTGATACTGGTGGTACGCGCTACCGTCCGGCAGCTGCGTGGCCGCAATATCCAGAATGCGCTCACGTGCCCGCTCCGGCACCAAATGCACGAAGCCCAGTAGATCTTGATTGGAGTCGCGAAAGCCCATGCCGCGACCGATGCCCGACTCGAAGTACGAGGCGCTGCGCGACAGGTTGAACGTGACCATGCATTGATACTGATTCCAGACGCTCACCATGCGATCGAGCCGCGGCTCGCTGGAGCTCAGGCTGAAGCTGGCGAGCAGTCCGTCCCAATACTTTCGCAGCGCGTCGAGCGCGGCCGTCACTTGCTCGGTGCTCGAAAAGGCCGCAATCGTCCGGGCCGCGCCGCGCTTGTCGATGACGCCCGGCTTTTCCCACTTGGCGTCCTTGGGAACTTCCACATAGCCGAGCGTGAAAACGAAGGTTTTGCTCTCACCCGGCTCGAGCTCCACAGCCAGGCAATGCGACGCGATGGGTGACCAGCCGCTCGCTACCGAGCCGCGCGACCTTCCCTCGGCTACCGCCTGCGGCTCGCCGAAACCATTATACGGCCCGAGGAACGCTTCGCGATCAGTGTCGAAGCCGGAGATGCGCGCGTTCACGTGATAAAACGCGTAGTGATCGCGCCGCTCACGAAACTCGGTCTTGTGAAACAGCGTGCTGCCTTCGACCTCGACCTCGCCGGTGCTGAAATTCCGCTGAAAGTTGGTCGCGTCGTCGTGCGCATTCCACAAACACCATTCGACGAACGAAAAGAGCTTGAACGAGCGGCGACGGTCCGAATCGTTCCGCACCGTGACGCGATGCACTTCGGTGTCGTGACCGAGCGGCACGAAGAACAACAGCTCGACGCTGAGCCCGCCGCGTGCGCCCGTGATCGTGGTGTAACCGAGCCCGTGTCGGCACTCGTAGTGGTCGAGCTCGCGCTTGACCGGCATGTAGCTCGGGCTCCAGTAATCTTGCCCTTCGCTGATGTAGAAGTAGCGACCGCCCGAATCGGTGGGGACACTGTTGTAACGGTAGCGGGTGAGGCGCCGTAGCTTGGCGTCGCGGTAAAAGCAGTAGCCGCCGGCTTGCTGCGAAACGAGCGCGAAAAAGCGCTCATTTCCGAGGTAGTTGATCCAAGGGTACGGCGTCTTGGGAGTGGTAACGACGTACTCGCGCCTCGCGTCGTCGAAGAAACCGAATTTCATGATTTCGAAAGGCTCGGCTGCGCCGACCCGAGCTCAGCCGCCGCAGCCGGTAAACGCGATCTCGTCGACCCAAATGTCGAACTTCGCGCCCGGGTCGTTGACTTGCCATTGCAGGCCGTACAGCGTGCTCACATCGATACCGTCGGGGTGCGGCGAGCCCCACCCTTTCATCTGCTTCATGCTGCTGAACGGGATCGTGAATTCCGTCCACTCTTCGGTGAGCTGCAGGTCCAACCCGAAGTCGTTGAAGCACTCCGTGCACTTCTTGCCGTCGGGATCGGTCGCGCTGTCGGGCACTTTGAGGCGCACCTTGGCCGTCGACCCGGGGCCGCGCTTGGCCCAAAAGGTGACGCCCTGGTACTTGCCGGCGTCGTAGCCGCCTTTGGGGTCGACGAAGTTGAGCCCCATACCGGCGTAAACGGTGCCGCCCTCGGCGACGCTGCCGCTCATGTGCGCCGAGAGCTTCGAGCTCGCGGCGCCGCCGGCGGTCATCTGAAAAGTGCCGCCGTTTTTGCCGGCTTCGGGCGTCACCGAAGAGCCCGAGTCATCCACGAAGGTGTACCAGTAGCCACCGCGGCCTTGTTGATCGGCGATTTGGTTGCTGTCGTTCTCGCCGTCGGCGATCAAGCCCACGTCGCGCGGACACGAGCGACCAGCGTCGCTGTTCTTGGCCTCAGCGCCAGTGACGGCTTGCCGCTTTTTGCAGCCCGTCGTCGCTGCCGCCAGCGCGGCGAGCATGACGGCCAGAGTGATGTGCTTCAGCATGTTCGGGCTCTCAGCGGAGCGCGCGCACGTTGCTGACGCAATAGTCGAACGGGATCGCGGACATCGCGTTCGTCACGACCTGCCAGGCGACCTTCAACAGACCCGCCTTGGCGGTGTCCGCGTTCTTCGACATGGTCGTCGGCTTCCAGCATTGGGTGAGCAGCTCGGTGAACAACACCTTGTTGACCCCCAGCTTGACCGGCTTGGTGGTGGGCGTGCAGAACTCGCCGCTCGCATCTTCGACCTTGAAGCGCAGCGACGTGGGGATCTTGGTTCCGGTAATTTCGAAGGCGAAGCCGGTGAGCGCCGAGGCGTCGAACGGCATCGGTGTCTCCGAGCCCAGTCCCGAGACCGGGTCGATCTCCTGGTTGAGATTCAAGCCGATCGCCGCGCCCCAGAAGGTGCCGAAGCAGTCCGTAGCGGGAGCGACGGGCGTGCACTTCATGTCCACCTTGGCGGCGGTGCCGGTGATACAGGCGTTGGTACCCGTAAAGTCCTTCATCAAGCCCATGCCGGAGGTGGTGTCGGAGAAGGCGAACATGGCGCCTTGCACGCCGAGCTCGTTGCTGGCGCCGTCGACCCAGCCGTCCGTGGCCGTGAGCGGTACGCCCTCCGGAAGCGGGCCCGGATCGGTACCGCCGCCGCTAGCGCTGCCGCCGCCACCCGTGGTCTGGTCACCGCTGCCTGCAGTGCCGCTGTCCGTGCCGCCACCGCTGGTGCCGCCGGTGGTCGGGTTACTGGTACCGCTGCCACTGCTGCCCGGCAGCATTCCGGAACCGGTTCCAGCCGTGCCAGGGCTATTGGCGCTGCCGGCGGTGTTCGAGCCGACGGGCTTCGGCCCCTTGGTCTCCTCGTCGGTTTCGCCACCGTTATCGCAGGCCACGGCGGTGGACAAGATCGAAGCGCCCAGGATCAGTCGGAGTGCCCAGCTCATGCGCCAGACTCTAAATCACACGCGACATCGTTTCAAGTCCAATATTCGATATTGATCGATGAAAACCGGTTCCAGGTCGACGCAGTGCGTGAACGGCAACGGTTCCGGGCGCGCAACACGGCGCCTGAGCAAGCGTGCCAATGGGGCGAACTTACTCGTGATTTTCCAGGCGCGGCTCGAGCTCACGGTCTCGGTCAAGAATGACCGGGCTGTGATTTTTTACCGCACGTCGACGTAAAAGTCGTCACTTGCCACGTTGGCAATCGGTCCGTTCCACGCTTCGAAGCCCACCGCTACCGCGATTACGTGCGAGCCGGGCAGCGCGTACTTGCGGCGCTTCGCGTCGGCGTATACGTCGAGCACGTCGAACTCGAGCTCGGACAGATCGTGCCCTTCGGCTTGCACGTAGTTGACGATTGGGTGGCCGTTCACTTCACCGACCCAAATGTTCCACGAACCAGCCAGACCCGGCACGCTCGCACCGGCCACCGAAGCAGCGCCCGCAGGTTGTTGACCAGGTGGATCGCGCAGCCACACCATCAGGTACGACGACAAGCTTTCGCCGTTTCCGAGCCAGATATCCCAGGCTGCATTGTACTGCCCGCCGTCTCCCTGCTTCGTCCAACGCCAACCGGTTTTGAGCGATTGGATCGAGTCGATCGTCTTTGGCAAGCCGCACTCACCGGGCGAGCGCTTGGGCGGCTCCGAGTACAAGCCGCAAAAGACGCTCGGGTAGCCCGCGGGCGCGTAGTTTGCGCTTTGGCTGCCTGCGAGTGACGCCACCTCGAACGACGTGCCGTTCCACGACACCTGGTGGCTCTTCCAGCCATCGCCCCAGCCGTTGGCGATGAACTTGTAGCCGACGCCGTCGCGGTAGACGTCGCCCTCGGCGAAGCGATCGTCGGAGCTGCCAGTGCCATGAAAAACGCCTTTACCGAGCAAGCTCTGCGTGGTGCCGCCCCCCTCCCCGCCCGTGCGGGCCGAGCCGGCACTGCCTCCTCGGCCCACGGCGCCGCCGTGCGCTCCGCC
>JBEHXA010000003.1:0-46129 GCA_048498935.1 Myxococcota bacterium | reverse complement strand
ATGTGGGCGGCCAACGCCGCCACGGTCGCGCCGAGCAGCGACGCGCTCGACGGCAAGACGCACTTCGTGCCCGCCAACCTGGTGTCGCTGCTACATCGCAGCCTCGAGAGCAGTTTCACGACCCGCGTGCTCAGGCGCATCTTCGCCGACACGAACTTGTTCGTGGTGCACGACGCGCTGCCGGCCTCGAGCACACTCGGCGACGAAGGAGCGGCCAACCACACTCGCCTGAGCTCGAGCCGCGGCGCCACGCACTTGTTCGGCTGGGGCCGAAAGCTCGGCGAGGCCTCCCCCACGCTCAAACATCAGGCCCGCCAGAGCCGTTCCGCCAGCGCAGCGGTAGCGCGCATTTGCCAGCTCGAGCCCACGCGCGTGCTGCTGTGGCAGCAAGCGCCGGACGGCATCGACGGTGGTGCCTTTCATACCGACGTGCTCGCAGTCGGGACCGGGCACGTGCTGCTCCTGCACGAGCAAGCATTCGTGCAATTGGAGGAGCTGCTCGAGCAGCTCCGCGGCCTGCTGGGTGACGAGCTCTGCGCGGTGGTCGCGCGTGAGAGCGAGCTGCCGCTCAGCGATGCCGTGGCCGCCTACCCGTTCAACTCGCAGCTGCTCGAGCTGCCGGACGGCACGCTACGATTGCTCGCGCCGCTCGAGGCCCATGAGAACGCGGCAGCGCGGCGCTTCTTGGAGCGAGCAGTCGCGGAAACACCGCAGCTCGGCGGAGTCGATTACCTCGACGTGAACGGTTCGATGCGCAACGGAGGTGGCCCGGCGTGCCTACGTCTGCGCGTGCCGCTGAGCGAAACGGAAAGCGCGAATGTGGGTGGGAACGTGCTGTTCGACGCGCAGCTCGAGCGAGAGCTCGAAACGATCGTGAAACGGCGCTACCGCGATCGACTCGCCCTATCCGATCTCGCCGACCCGGCGCTGGTCGACGAGACCCGCATTGCGCTCGACGAGCTCACGCAAGCGCTCGGGCTCGGCAGCGTGTACGACTTCCAGCGCTGAGCGGGCTCGGGTCGGCACGGCACCTGCATCGTGGGTCGGTAGGAGGCCTTTCATGGCTCAAGCCGCCCAATCGATCCGCTCACTTTGGCCTAATCAAGAGGACGTCGAGCTCGCGTTTAGCGGAGCGCGTGGCGTCCGCGCGCAGCGTGGCATCGGGCTACGCGCCAAGACGAGCTTCCCGCTCGTGTTCTGCGAGGGTCCGCACGTCGCGCATTGCCGCGCCGTGGAGCTTTCGCCCAGCGGCATCGTCGTCGATCGAGGGCGTGAGCTGAGTGAGCGCGAGCAGCGCGCGCTGTTCAAGCTCGAGCTGTTCTTGCCAAACTCCGGGCGCCCGGTCCGCGTCTTGGCGAAGCTCGCGCGGCAGGTCGAGGGCACCACGTACGCGCTCAAGTTCGTGCTGGTTGCCGACGTCGACCGCCTGAGCTTGATGGAGCACATCGATCGCGAGCAAAAGGCGACGCTACGACTGCTGGCAGATCTGGAAACGCACCCGGCGCCGGCTAACGAGTGATCGCCCCGCTCACCGCTTCGGCCCGGTCATCTCCTCGGGTCGCACGGCGCGATCGAAGTCGTCGCCGCTCATCAGGCCGAGCTCTAGCGCTGCTTCGCGCAGACCGAGGCCTTTATGGTGAGCGTGGTGCGCCAGGCGTGCTGCCGCGTCGTAGCCCAGCTGGGGCGTCAGCGCCGTGACCAGCATGAGCGAGCGCGACAGCAGCTCCTGCATGCGCTGGGTATTCGGTTCGATGCCTTCGGCGCAGTGCTCTCGAAAGCTGACAGCGCCATCCGCAAGCAAGCGCGCGCTCTGCAAAAAGGCGTGCGCAATGAGCGGCTTGTTCACGTTGAGCTGAAAATTGCCGGCGGCGCCACCGATGTTGATGGCCACGTCGTTGCCGAAGACCTGAGCGCAGGCCATACACAGCGCCTCGCACTGCGTCGGGTTCACCTTACCCGGCATGATCGAGCTGCCGGGCTCGTTCTCGGGAATCGTGATCTCGCCCAGCCCGGCGCGAGGACCCGAAGCGAGCCAGCGCACGTCGTTGGCGATTTTGGTGAGCGAGGCCGCGAGCGTCTTGAGCGCCCCATGAGCGAACACCAGGCCGTCGTGAGCGGACAGCGCTTCGAACTTGTTGGGCGCCGTGACGAACGGCACTCCCGCGAGCTCCGAGAGTCGCGCGGCGACCCGCGCGCCGAGCTCCGGGTGCGCGTTGAGGCCGGTGCCGACGGCGGTTCCGCCGAGCGCGAGCTCCGACAGGTGCGGCAGCGTGCTCTGCACGTGGTCTAGGCCCTTGCCGAGCTGCGCGGCCCAACCGCCCAGCTCTTGGCCGAAGCGAAGCGGGGTCGCGTCCATCAGGTGCGTGCGGCCAATCTTCACGACGTCCGCAAACGCCGCCGCCTTGGCCGACAATGTCGCGGCCAGGGCGGCGATGCTCGGAAGGACCTGGGTGTGCAGCGCCACCGTAGCGGCCACGGCCATGGCGGTCGGGAAAACGTCGTTGGACGACTGCCCGCGGTTCACGTCGTCGTTGGGGTGCACGAGCCGACCGTCGCCGCGGCCACCGCCGAGTAGCTCGCTCGCACGATTGGCTAGCACCTCGTTGACATTCATGTTGGTCTGCGTGCCGCTGCCGGTCTGCCAGACGGAGAGCGGAAACTCGGTCCAGTGGTGACCGCTCAGCACCTCGTCGGCGGCTTTGACGATGGCATCCGCCTTGTCGCGCGACAGCTCGCCCAGCTCGGCGTTCACGAGCGCCGCGGCTTTCTTCACTAGCACCAGCGCCGCCAGCAGCTCGCGCGGCATCTTCTCTTGCGAGATCCGAAAGTGGTGCAGGCTGCGCTGTGTTTGCGCGCCCCACAAACGCTCCGCCGGGACTTCGATGGGGCCGAAGGTGTCGTGCTCGGTGCGAGTGATCATGACCAGCTCCTCTGCCGGAGCCTAGCGCCGTCGCGAGCAGCACCAGAAACCAGCGCTTGGAACAGCGTCAAAAAGCAACGGCTGTGCCGCGCGCCGCTGCGAGAAATGGTGACCCGATTTTCCGAGCTGGGGCGGCGGCTGCCCAGCGCCGAACCGACGCGACCGCGCGCGCAGCGGGCTAGCGCTGAAACAGCTCCCGAAACATCCCCGCAGCTCTCTGTGGGGGCGGACATCTATTGCGATCAGAGGATCGAAAAGATTCCTCATGCGGGCCTCCATTACGAACCTAGGTAGCTCGGATTTTCACGGCTACTTGAACGGACGCCTCACACGCCTCGCCCTCGACCCACAAAAAACGCCGCAAAACGGCGGGCAGATTCGAAAAATTGCATTTGAACCACGAATACTGAACCGCTTCGGCACTCACTGGCCACTAAGACCCTAAGAGACCTTCATGGTTCCGAGCCCCCAGCCTAGCCGCGCGCGTCTCGTCGCGCTGCCAAGCCCCACGTTGGCCCAAGCCGACGACGCCACGCTGGCTCGAGCCGCAAGCTCTGGCGATCCGCGCGCCACCGGCGTGCTCTGGGATCGCTTCTCCCCGCTCGCGCGCCGCATGCTGCGCCGCACGCTGGGCCCCCAAGCCGCCGTCGAGAGCCTGCTGCAGGAAGTGTTCGTGCGCGCCATCGAGCAACTGCCGAACCTGGCAGACTCGGCGCAGCTCCGGCCGTTCATGGTCGGCGTTACTGCGCGCGTGCTCGCCAGCGAGCTGCGACGTCGCCGCATGCGCCGCCTGCTTCGCCTGCGTCCCCGACAAGAGGCCGACGGCAGCATCGGTCCGAGCGACGCGGGTGTGCGCACCGCGCTTTCGGCGCTCTATCGCATTCTCGACGAGCTCGACGCCGACGCGCGGCTCGCGTTCACGCTGCGCCACTTCGAGGGACTACAGGTGAGTGAGGTCGCCATGGCGACCGATGCCTCGCTGTCGCGCGCAAAGCGACGGCTGGCCCGCGCCAACGCTCGCGTGCAGGCTGAGCTGCAGCGCGACGCGACGCTCGGTGCGTACGCCGCAGCAGTGGGCTCCGGAGACTCACCGTGACCTCCGGGGAGTCCCGCTCCCCGAGCTTGGCCGACGTCGAAGCAGTGGTCAGGGAGAACGTCTCCGGCCACGTCGATGGCGACCGTCACGAGCAGGGCAAGCAGCGGCTGCTCAACTCGCTGCGAAGCCGCGGCCCGCGCGCCGTCACTTCGGCCCGCACCAAGGTGATCGGGGCGTCGCTGGTGGTGGCGCTGGTCGGTGCCTCGCTCTTCACCTGGCGCCAGCGCGAGAGCGCCAAGCTCACTTATGACGTGGTCGGCGGCTTGCTCAGCGAGAGCGGCTACGTGCGCAGCAGCGGGCCGAGCGGCGCGCGCCTGTCCTTCAGCGACGGGACCCGCGTGGACCTGCAAGACGGCGCGCGTGCCCGCATCGCAGCGGTCGACGCTCACGGAGCGCGCCTCGCGATCGAGAACGGTCACGCCTCGCTTGCGGTAACGCATCGGCCCTCGGCGGCGTGGTTCGTCGACGCAGGCCCGTTCGTGATTCAGGTGAGCGGCACCCAGTTCGATGTGGATTGGTCCAGCTACGACGACACGTTGAGCGTGGACCTGCACGAGGGCAGCTTGATCGTCAGCGGCCCACCGGCCCCCGCCGGGGTGTTGCTGCGCGCCGGTCAGCGCCTGACCGCTCACGAGGGCAGGCTCTCCCTCGAAGCGCTCGAGCAGGCCGTGCGCGTCACGGAACAGCCGCTAGACCTGCCCGATCTATCGCCCGAAGCTGCCGGCGTTGCGCCCCTCCCCGAGGTGGGCGACAGCCTCAGCCAGCCGCCGCCCGTCGCAGCCGAGCCACCGCCCGTGCCGGCCGCGGCCGCCATCAAGCGCTGACGGGGCCGCCAGAATGCGCCTCGGCAGGCGTCACCGAGTCGTCACCAGCTCGTTCCTTGCGCAGCTCGCGCTCGGCGGAGATAACGGCGCCCAGCCATGCGCCGTATCACCCGTCTGTGTTGGGCCGTTGCTCTTCTGGGTGCCGGTTGCACGACGCTCACCGCACCGGACTGGACGCTGATCCCCGACGAGACTGGCGGCAGCGGCGGCACGGCCGGCACCGGCGGTTCGAACGCGGGCACGAGCGGCGCAGGCACGAGTGGCAAGGGCGGCACGGCCGGCTCGAGCACGGCCGGCTCCTCGGGCAGCAACGGGGATAGCGGCGGCGCGAGCGGCGGCGACGCGAGTGGTGGTGAGGCCGGCGAAGCCGCCCAGGGTGGCGCAGCCGCGGGCGCCGCAGGCGCTAACGTCGGCGGCGCCTGACCACGCGCCGCAAGCTGCACAGCACGAGAGCGAGCGCGTAAGGCGCGACACCCACGAACGGGGTGCGCGCGCTGCTCGCAGGCGCCACCGCACAGCCCGTCTCGGGCAGCGGAATGGTATCCACGGGCTCCTCCTCCTCGGGCGGCGGCATCTCGGGGGCGCCACCGGCTCCGGGTTCCTGGGGGATCGCGTTCTTGGCGTTCGGGTTCGTGCCCAGGCGAAGCTCTTCGACATCCGGAATGGTGTCGCCGTCGCTGTCGAAGCCCATCGCATCGACCGCGCGGAGCGCGTCCAGCATCTTGGGGACGCTGGTCGCCGTCGCGCCCTCCTGCATCATCCTTTGGCCAAACGGCTTGGTGACCGTCTTCAGCATGCCGTTGTCGTCGCGATGGCAGATCCGGCAGCCCGGCGCAGGCGGAGGAACCTCGGCTAGCCCGAGCTCTTTCTGGATAGCCTCCGGAAAGGCCATCGACGCCCAAAGGTTGCCCGACGCGAGCAGGACGCTCGTTGCCAACGTGAGGCCCAACCAGTGCTGTTTGGTCATAGGAACAGGTGTCCTTGCAGAAGCAGCGTGGTGGTCCCGTAGCGCCCGGTGCTGGCGCCGTCCGATTGCTGGTTCAGGTCGAGCCGGATGTCCGCGTGCGGGGCGAAGAACCAGGCGTACGAGAGCCAACCTCCCCACGACCGATAGCGCGTGTGACCACCGTACTTGCTGGTCTCACCGGTGAGCATCACGTGCATGCCTTGCTGGAACTCGAGATCGGCTTGCAGATATCCGACCCAACCCTTTTGGTGAAACTCGTCCTTCGACGAAGAGAGCACGTAGTCGACCTCGGTGAGCAGCACGAGCGGTTCCCAACCGGGCACGAGGCGCGCGAACGCGCCGTGCGCGTGACGCCAGGTCTCTTCGAGCGTCACCGGGTCGAGGTCGCGGTGCGTGATCAAGCTACTGGCACCGAACGCAAAGGTATCGACCGGCGCCCACTCCAAGAACGCGCTGTAGCCTCGCTCTCGATAGTCGTCGGGCCGCAGCTGGAAGTTACCAGCGATGGCCATGACCTCACCGCGCCATTGATCGAGCGACAGCGCGAACGAGGCCCCGAATTGCTGCTGGTCGTTGATGTTGGTGCGACTGAGCGTCCGCACCTGCAGCGTGTGTTCGATGGTTCGGATGCCGAACGGTAAGTTCATGCGCCCGAGGCGAACCATCCAGGCGTTCGAATCGGGGCGATAACCGATCCAGTGCTGGCGCGACACCAGGTTGTTCTCCGTGCCGCGTGTGAGCGCCGCCCCGAGCGCACCTTCGGGGGCATACCCCAGGGTGCCCGACGCGACGAAGCCGGACAGATTCACGGTGGCTTCGGCATCGAGCTGCATCCAAATCGCGCGATCGCTCAGGGGCACGCCTTCGGTCTTGCGACGCAGCTCCATGAACCGCACGTCACCGCCGAGGTCGAGCCACTCGGGCTGCGGCACCAGGCCGAACAGGAACTGCGCCGACTTCGGCAGCTCTTCAGCCGCGCCAGCCTCGGACGACTCGTCGCCGTATTGGGTGCGTATCGCCGTGTCGGCAACGGAGCGACCGTAGCGAGTGATCGCACCCGCGCCCGAAGGATCGTAATGGCACCCACCGCACGCGGTGTAGTGGTGCCGAATCATCCACGGGTAGGCCTTTGCCTCGGTCGAAAGCAGCAAGGCCGCGATGACGAGCATCACGGCGTGGGTGAGAAAGCGCAGTCTGCCGTTGCCCGAGCCGAGCATGGGTCGCGGACATAGCCCGAGCCGAGCGCGGCACCGTGCAAAGATTGGGTGTCAGTTGCGAGACAGCGCAGCGCTCAGAACGAACCCGTGAGCGCCGCCCCGAGCTCGCCCCGCTCACCGACCAACGGCAGCGCTCGCACCGCCTGCTTGGAGTCGTCGTTGGAGTCGAGAATGAAGAGCGCGATCGCTCCGCCCACTGCCAGGGTGCCGACGCCGAAGCCGACGTACGCCCAGGTGCGCGCCGTGGACGCCTTGTCGACAGCCTTGTCGTGCGCGGCGATGTCGTCGCGCGTGCAGTCGGTGCTGCTCGGACAAATGGCTTCCGCGTCGTTGTTGTGGCTCTTGTAGCGGAGCGCGGCGTAAGTACCGAGCCCTAGCGAGACCAGACCCACGCCGCCGAGCGTGAGCACCCCGTAATTGATCTTGGAGCCTTGTCGGTCGGACTGAGCCGGGCTGGGCTGCGGTTGCGGTTTCGGCTCGGGCTTCGGAGTCGCGGCGACCACAGCGACCGGCGCTGCCACGGGCTTCTCCTCCGCTTCGAGCACCGGAACTTCGACGGTCACGACCTTGGCAGTAGCTTCGACCTGAACCGTCTTCGACCACGGCTTCTTGCCGGGCGCCTTGGCTTGAATCACGTAGCTGCCGGGATCGAGCGCGAGGGCTTTACCCCAGCTTTCACGCTCGATCGGCAACTCGTCGCGCTTGATGGTCAAGCGTGGATCGGTGTCGGACGTTTCGACCACCAACTTGTTGAGGCGCGGCTCGAGAGCCTCGGCCCGCGCGCGCAGCACTTGTTCGCGCTCGGGTTGGCCGGCAGCCTTCGCCGATGCTGCCGCGCCGACGAACAGCGCCTGCGCGCTCGCGTTGCGCCCGATGTGCTCCCAACAATCCGCCAGGTTGAACTGTGTGCCGACGCCGGGTTCGAGCCGCAAGCTTTCTTCGAACTTGGGACAGGCGGCTGCGTAGTTGCCGGTCGAAGCGAGCTCTCGCCCTTCGGCAAACAGCGCGCGCGCCGGCGATTGCGTCTCTTGCGCCAGCGCCTGCGAAGCAGATAGCCAGGTCGGGCCGAAACACAACCCGATCGCAAACCAGGACTTGAGCGGATGAACGCGGCTCACGACTTACCTAGGGTCATCGAAAAGATCTGCGCCGGCGGTGGTCGGTCGCGCGCGTGCGACCTTCTCGGGGGTGGGCGCCGAGCTGCTCTCCCAGTAGTTCTCTACAGGCTTCGGCTTGGCAGGCGCCGGGCGACGCATGGCCGCGGCTGCATACGCGGCTGCGGGAGGCGCGGCAGGCTTCGGCGGAGCGGCCGCGACCGGCGTAGCTGGAGCCGGG
Organism: Myxococcota bacterium; assembly: GCA_048498935.1. Classification (GTDB taxonomy): domain Bacteria; phylum Myxococcota_A; class Polyangia; order Polyangiales; family Polyangiaceae; genus PMG-095. The sequence goes on along the minus strand of JBEHXA010000003.1, from coordinate 37,770 downwards.
GCGGGAGCAGGCGCTGCTGCCACCGCGGCAGGCGGTACCGCAGGCGCTGCCGAAGCCGCAGGCGCTGCTGAGGCCGAAGCCACAGGGTCGGTCGGAGGCGTGGGCTCCGCAACGGGCGGCGGAGGAGCAGGCGCCGGCGGAGGCGCCACCTTGGCCGGTGCAGCCGCGACGGGCGGAGGAGCGGGCGCGCGACCGCGGAACGCGAACACGGCGCCGAGCGTCGCACACGCTGCGATGGCGCCCACGGCGATCAAGCGCTTGCGCGTGAAGAGCGGCTCCTCGGGCAAGTCCGGCACGACCCAGGAGCGCGAGACCCCTGACATCGAAGGACGCGCGGGAGGCGGCGTCATGGGCATCGACGACGGCTTCGAAGCAGTGGGCGCCGGCACTTCGGATACCAACGTTTGCGGCAACGGCGGAGCCGAAGCGCGGAGCGGCGGGGGCGGCGGCGTGCGCGTGGGCGGCGTCGAAACACGCGGAGCCGGAGCCGGAACGGAAGCGCGCAGGGGCGGCGGCGCGCTGCGCTGCGCGGGGCGCTCGAGCATGATCGGAGGCTCGGCTGGCGCCTGCACGAGCGGTGTCGTCTCGAGCGGCTGCGTGATCACGAGCGGCTCGGAGTAACGAGCGTACGGGCTGATCGCCGTGACGTCCTCGTTGCCCGGTTGAGAGAACGAGTGACGCACCTTGTCGGTCGTGCTCATGAGCATCGTGCCGGTCGGGCCGCGCGGCTGCACCGCGGGCGGCGCTGCCGACGGGGCCGGCATGAAGGGCGGCGCGGGCGAACCAGGCAAGGTGCCGGGCGCCGAGAGCTGAGCGGGAGCGCTCGAGTGCATAGCGTCCGTCGGCCGCATCGAGCGCTTTGCGAGTCGCACCACGCGCTCGATGGACATGGCCACGTCGTCCGAAGCGAAGGGCCTGAGCGCGAGCGCCAGCTCGGCGAGACTTGCGTAGCGAATCGCGCGGTTCTTGCTCACACAGCGCAGCACCACGTGATCGAGCTCACCGGGTGCGTCGGGTCGCAAGCTGCGCAGGGGCGGCGCCGGATCAGCCGCCACCATGGCCAGGAGCGCCGGCGCGGAATCGGCCGCGTAAATCGGCGTGCCCGCCAGGAGCTCGAACAGCACCGCGCCGAGCGAGTAGATGTCCGAACGCACGTCCACATCGAGCGGGTCGCGAATCTGCTCGGGCGACAGGTACGGTAGCGAGGCCATGATCGCGCTGGTACCGACCAGCGAGACTGCGCGCTCCGTGAACGGATCGACGTGCAGGGACTCCGCCGCCGCAAAGTCGACCACCTTGACGAGTGGCGTGCCGTCGCTGCGGCGCGTGACGACCAAGCTGGTCGGCTTGATGTTCCGGTGCACCACGCCCAGAGCGTGCCCCTCGGCGACACCTTCACAGGCCTGAACGATGTAGTCGACGGCCTCGCTGATGGGCAGCGAGCCGCGCACCTTGATCACTTCGGCCAGGTCGGGACCGCGCAGCAGCTCCCTCACCATGTAAGGAGCGCCCGACTCCAAGCGCCCAACGTCGGTGACGCGCGCCACGTGCTCGCCCTGAATCTTCACCGCGGCGCGCGCTTCCCGCACGAAGCGCTGTACGAACTCGGGATAGGCACACGCATCGGGCACCAGGAACTTGAGCGTGACCTCTTGACCGAGCTCCATGTGCCGGACTTGAACGACGACGCCGAGCCCGCTCCGCCCCGGGATGCGCTCTACCCGGTATTTTCCGGCCAGAACCTCACCCTCACGCACGATTTGGTCGAACTGCTCCTCGCTTCGCCGCATGAACGACCGGCGAGGTGCCTCGTCGTACAAGAGCTCGTTGTCGAGAACCAATTCTGCTTCCGGAAAGCGGTCAGCCATTGCCATTACCTTCGACACCCTCGGGCGGTGGGCCGCCTACCTGCAGAGTGGCCGGGAAGATAACCGACGACCTGCCTGAGCGGTCGTGACAACATGCACTCCGATCTTGTCGATTGCGTGTCAGTCGCGAGACCATCGAGCGCAGCGCGCTGTGAGTAGCCGAGTCTCGTCGTGCGCATTCGTCACCGATTCGAAACGACCGAGCGCAGCGCCAGCTGCTACACAGCGCAACCCATGCCCGAGCTCTCGCGCCGCGCGCTGCTGTCGAGCCTCGCGGCCTCGTCGTTTTTAGCGCTTTCTCGACCGGCGCAGGCCACCCTGGTGCGCGGGCTCAGCTTGGCCGAGCTCGTGGGCCGTAGCAGCTGTGTGGTGCAGCTCACCGCTCGTGAGGCTGTGAGCCATTACGTGATGCTGGGTGGTCGGCGGAGCATCGTGACCGACACTCGCGTGCAGGTTGAGGCAACTCTCGCCAAGGGCGCGACGCTACCGACCGAGCTCGATGTGCGAACGCTGGGCGGTGTGGTCGATGGCGTGGGGGAGCTGGTGCACGGCCAAGCTCAGCTCGAGCTCGGGGAGCCATCCGTTGGCTTTTTGGTCGATGCAGGCGGCGTGCATTGGGTGACCGGTATGGCTCAGGGGCACTACCCGCTTCGCTTCGAGCCCGGTCGCGATGCGCTGCTCGAGGCGAGCCGGAACCTGCCGACCATCCGCGACTGGGAGGCGTCGGCCGTCAGACAGCTCGCCGGTCAGTCGCTCACGAGCGCTCGACGCCTACTCCGCGAGCTTTCGCGATGAGCATCCCTCGAACGAGCCTTTTGGCGGCAGCGCTCGCGCTCCTCGCGCCCCATCGGGCTCACGCCTTTTGCGGCGCCACATCGTGCAACCGCGCCGACTCGAGCCAGCACTGCACCTTCGATGCGCACCAGTGCGAAACCAGCGGTTTTCCGCTGTCTTGGGCCAGCAGCTGCGTGACCTTCAACGTTCAAAAGGACGCAGCGGCGAGCGAAGGCATCGACTACGACGCCTTCCGCGGCGCCGTGGAACGCGCCTTCGCCACATGGTCCGATGCACGCTGTGAAAGCGGCGACGCGCCGAGCCTCGACATCCACGTGACCGGCTCCGTGGTGTGCGACACGTCCGAGTACAACTCGACGCTTGGCAACGCGAACATCGTGATGTTCCGCGAAGAGAGCTGGCCCTACGCGGGTTCCGAAGACGCGCTCGGCATCACGCGCCTGCGCTTCGATCCGGACACCGGCGAGCTATGGGACGCGGACATCGAGATCAACGCCGTGGAGGGTGACTTCAGCGTCGGCAATCCGGTCACCGCGGTCGATCTCGACTCGGTGCTCACGCACGAAGCCGGACACGCGCTCGGGCTTTCGCACACCACCGTGATGGGTGCGACCATGCGCGCCGGCTACACCAACGACGACTCGATGCGCACCCTCGAGCAGGACGACATCGACGGCATCTGCGCCATCTACCCGCCCGGTCGCGTTGCTGCGACCAGCAGTTGCGAGCCTCGGCACGGCTTTTCGGAGCTGTGCGCCGCCGACCAACCCGAACCGGAGCCCGAGCCCGAACCGAAAGCGCCCGCGAAGGACGGCGGCTGTGCCGTGAGCGCGACGGGCGGTGCTCAGTCTTCGCCTTGGGCAGTGCTGCTCGGCGCTGGGGCGTTGCTGGGATCTCTGGCCAGAAAGCGCCGAGTTAGCGCGTCAAACCGGTAGCGCTCAGATCCCGAAGCGCTTCAGCTTTTCGTACAAGGTCGAAAGGCTGATACCCAGCGCCTGCGCGCTCTGCGCTTTGTTGCCGCCGTTCTTGGCGAGCGTCTGCTGGATCGCGATACGCTCCAAGCTTTCGAGCGTTTGACCACCGAGCGGCAGCTGCTCGAGCGGCGTCGCGTCGACCTGCATGAAGCGAATGTGCTCGGGCCCCAGCACGTCACCTTCAGCCACGAACGCGAGCGCGGTCGCGAGAGTATTTTTCAGCTCGCGCACGTTGCCAGTCCAGCGCGAGGTGGCGAGCAGGTCGTAGGTTTCGCGCGCCACGCGAAGCCCTGGACGGCCCAGATCCGTGAGCAGCACCGGCACCAGCATCGGCAAGTCTTCGAGCCGCTGGCGCAGCGACGGGATGGGCACTAGAGCGGCCGCGAGGCGAAAGAACAGATCCTCGCGAAAGGCGCGCACCGCCACTTGTGCCGGCAGGTCGCGATTGGTCGCGGCCACGACCCGCAAATCGACCGGTCGGTACTGCGCGCCACCCACGCGACGCACCCCCCGATTCTCGAGCGCGCGCAGCAGCCTGGGCTGCAAATCCAGAGGCAATTCACCAATTTCGTCGAGAAAGAGCGTGCCGCCGTTGGCGCGCTCGAACGCGCCGGCATGCGTGCCCGTGGCGCCCGTGAAAGAGCCGCGCTCGTGGCCGAAAAGCTCACTCTCGGCGAGCGTGGCCGCCACGGCGCCGCAGTCGAAAATGACGAACGGCCCGTCACTCCGCGCGCTGTGCTCGTGGATCGCGTGGGCGAGCACGTCTTTTCCGGTGCCAGTCTCACCCACGAGGGTAATGGTCAGCTCGGTGGGCGCCAGCCTGCTGAGCGTGGCCAACACCTGCTGCATGGCGGGGGCGCGAGACGCCGCGCGCCCAAAGTGAAAAATGCCGCGGGCAGGCACGAGCACATTGGCCGGTTTGCCGCCTTCGCCGCTACCACTACTGCTGTCTTGCACGTGCGCTGGTTCCTCCAGCCTGAAGAAAGGCTCGAGCACGCCACGTGTATCACTCGCGACCGAGGTATCACGTTACGATTGTCGCTCTTGTGGGCAGCTAAGCAGCGACGAGGTTCGAACCCGCGTCTCAAATGACAACATGAGGGTTAGGACTAGGCGCCGAGCAAGGACTTGACGCGCACTCGCTCACTGCCCACAAGCAGTCATCAAGACGTCACACAATGAGCAACGACTTGGTCGTTCAAATACTGGACGCGTCCGACCATCGCGGTATAGGACGACCTCGAGCATGCACGACACTTGGGGACTCGCAGCACCTGCCCGAGCGACGCTTCCGCGTTGGCTCGCTCCTGCGCTGCTAGCCCTGCTCGCGTCGAGCGGCTGTTCGCTCGACTCGCGAACGCTCTCGATGGCTCCGCACACGGGCGGCTCCGGTGGCACCGGGCCCTCATCGATGCCGAACTCGAACGGCAACCACTACGAGCCGCCGCCCGAGGTCGAGCTGCCAGTGTGCGTGTACGACGCCGATCCCGATCCAGAATGCGCCTCGCTCGTCGAAAACGCTGGCTTTGCCGAGGACGTAACGGGCTGGGCGCCCGAAGGTGGCATCACGCGCGCCTGGGACAACACGAACGCATCCAGCGTCGCCGGCTCGGGCTCGATCGCGGTCGAGAACCTGCTATTCGGCACCACGGGCGGCGTCGCTCCCGGTGCCGCCGTGCAATGCGTGAGCGTAACGCCGGACAAGATCTACGATCTGGCGGCCGACGTGTTCATCGCCGAAGGCCAAGGCGCTGGCGACGAGGACGACGTGATGTACGAGGGTAAGGCGCTACTCAGCGTCTACTTCTCCAACTTGGCGAATTGCGCTCCGCCAACCACGGGCAACATCTTTTCGGAGTTCGTCACCGAGCCCGGCAGGTGGGTTCACGTCGAAGCATCCGGACGCGCGCCTGAAGGCGCGGTGTCGATGGCCGTGAGGCTCGACACCCTCAAGCCTTTCCAAGAGTATTTCTTCAAGGCGATGTTCGACAACGTCTTCGTCAGGGAGCGCTGAGGAGCCGTGGTCACCTCTCGCTCCTTTCGAATTGGCACGCTCGGTGTGCTCGCCCTGCTGTCGAGCTGTAGCGGCGACGAACGCGGCCTGAGCTTCGAGCTCGGCACGAGCCAACAAGCCAGCACCGCAGGCCGCGGCGGGAGCGCGGGAGCTGGCGGCAAAAACGCCGGCGGCACCGCTGGCAACCACAGCGGCAACAGCGGCTCACACAACGCCGGAGCGAGCGGTTCCACGAGCGATGGCGACGCAGGCGACACCGGCACGGCCGGAACTGATTCGGGGGAAGGCGGCAGCGCCGGCAGCTCGTCGACCGGCGGCACGCAAGCAGCGGGCATGGACGGCGGTGGCTCGGCGGGCATGGCCGGCAGCGGTGGCAGTGCGAGCGGTAGCGGTGGCATGGGCGGCAGCAGCGGCACGGGCGGCAGCGCTGGTGACGGCGGCAGCGGTGGTGCGCCGTTCGAAAGCCCGTGCGGTGATTTGAACGACAACCGCGTCGACGACTGCAACGAAACGCTGCTCCAAAATTCACGCTTCGATTCCGCAGTAACGGGCTGGCAGCCCGAAGGCTCGCTGCAGCAAGCTTGGGCAACCGCCAACGCGCGTCCGACCATGGGCTCGGGTTCGCTGTCGCTGGTCAACGCCAGCTACATTGCCGGGAGCCCCGTCGTCGCCGGCCAAGGCAGCGACCAGTGCCTGGTGGCTTGGGGCGACGACACCTACGAGCTCGGCGCGCGCATGATGATCAAAGAGACGCAGGTCAACGTGTCCGCAGCCGTCGACCTCGTGTTTTACGGCAACGACGGCTGTCAGGGCACCGTGCTAGGCGGAAAGACCGCAGCTCGCACGAACGTCGTGGGCTCGTGGCAGGCAGCGCGCGGCACCGTCAAAATTCCTGCTGGCACGCGCTCGGTGAACGTCAGACTCACGATTTCAAAGCCACTCGCTCTTCAGGCTTCGGTCGAAGCGCTGTTCGACGACGTACTTGCGGTAAAGAAGTAGTCGTCAGAAGTTAGTCGCCGCACGGTAGATCTCGGTTCGAGCCATGCACGCTTGCTTCACTCGTTTGCGATTGGCGATGAGTGAGGGTATGTGTAGGCGGTAGCTCCGATGGCTCGCTGCTTGGTCGCTGCTAGTTTGCTGCTGCTCGCTTGCGGGTCGGCGGATGCAACTCGCGACGCGCGCGACGAAGCAGACGGTCCGCCACCGGTGCCGCTCACCATGGTCGACATCAACGTGTGCCCGCTTTTTCTGGGCTCGTTGGTCGTGCCGCAGCAATTGCTTCCGGGAGAGCCAGCGCTCGTTGCCGTGCGCGCGAGCGATCCGGACGACGACGACTTGAGGCTGACCTACTCGTGGTCTGCAAGCTCGGGCGAGTTCGACGAGCCGGGGCTTCCGATCACCGAATATCGCTGCGTGGAGATCGGTGAACAAAAGCTCACCGTGCACGCGAAAGATCAGTGGGATTGTGACGCCGAGCTTCACCTCGACGTCACCTGCATGCCCGAGTGATCGCGCTGAATCGACACTCGATTCAACATCGAGTTTGCAGCGTCAGAAGAGCGCGTTTCGGAATCCGAAGGTCGCTTCCGAAATCCGGAGTTTCGGGGCGAAAGAGCTCGGGCGGGAGCGGAAGACTTCCACACCGCATTACTCAATCATTTCCGACGATTGAGCGCATGTCGGCAGAGGTAATCAATGTTGGCTCGAACCTTGAAGAGGGGGGGCCAAGCGCTCGAGAGGCGAGCGGCACTGGTTGCATCTTTTTGGAGGTCATCGTGATGAAGTCTCTAGTCGGTAAGTTTGGGTCACTCGCGCTGCTCACCGCAGTCGCTGGCAGCATGGTCATCGCGTGCTCGGGCAGCGAAGTGCCGCACGGAAAGTCGAACGCCAAGGTCGAGGGCGACAAGGGCGAAGTCTCCCTGGGTCTCGTTCCCGTCTCCGGCATCACGCTCAACGAGGTTAACTACGTCGTCACCGGTACCCCGAAGATCGCGGGCACCGAGCTGCCCCACGGCAAGCTGCCGACCCCCGGCACCGACGACAATTTCAGCACCGGCATCCAGGTGCCCGTCGGCACCGGCTACGTCCTCAGCCTCACCGCTGACTCGGCCGCCACCGACGACGACATCACCTGCACGGGCGCTTCGGCTCCCTTCGCCGTCACGCCGAACAGCACCACCGCGTTCAGCCTCACGCTGACCTGCGTCGACAACAGCAACGGCCAGCTCGTCGCCACCGTCAACGTCGACACCGACGCCTGTCCGCGCCTCATCCCCGACTACGCCACCGCGATCCCGTCGACGGCCAACGTCGGCTCGAACATCGCCGTGAACGCGCTCGGTCACGACAAGGACGGCAAGCCGGTCACGTACGCGTGGTCGGTCGCCGCTGCCGACGCCGCGGTGGGCTCGTTCACCGCCGCTGGCTCGCAGGCCACGTCGTTCAAGTGCAACGGCCCGGGCGCTGACGTCAAGGTCACCGTCACCATGGGCAACGGCGAGTGCACCAAGAAGCTCGACACGCGCGTGTCTTGCACCAGCCTCACCTGCGGCAACGGCGTCCTCGACACCGGCGAGACCTGCGACGTGGCGGCTCAGCCCACGCTGCCCGGTGGCGGTGCCAACCCCGCGTACAACCCCTTCGGCTGCCCGACGGACTGCACCGCGACCTGCGGCCAGGACGGCATCGAGCTCCCGACCGAGCAGTGCGAGCTGCCCGGCGGCGTCGAGAACGGTGACTGCACCGCGCAATGCCGCAACCGCCCGGTGGCGTGCGGCGACGGCTGGCTCTCCACGGGCGAGCAGTGCGACGGCAACAAGTTCCCGGCCGGTACGCCCGAGGGCACCACCTGCAGCGCGACCTGCGTTGCGACGGCCCCAAGCATCGTCTGCGGCGACGGCGCCATCAACGGCACCGAGCAGTGCGACCCCGGTCTGAACGGCGGCGTGCTGACCGGTAGCTCGACCTGCTCGGACAAGTGCAAGAGCGTGGCTTCGCAAGACTGCGTCGATTGCGAGCAGGGCGGCGCGTGCTTCGAGTTCAGCGAGAGCTGCCTCACCAACGGCAACACCGGCGAGGCTCGCACTGCGGCTGACCGCACGGCTTGCTTCGACGTCGAGGCTTGCATCCAGGCCTCGAACTGCGCCGACGGCGCCAACACGCTGACGAGCTGCTACTGCGGCAACCTGTCGACCTCCGACTGCCAGGGCGCCACGCCCGAGGCCGTCGCTGGCAACGCTTGCGCCACGGTCATCCGTGCCGCGATGGGTGCCGGTTCGTACTCGGACGGCAAGGCCACGAACAAGGAGGTGCTCGAGCGCTTCCTGTCCGTCGACTTCGCCGGTGGCGCCGCTATCGCGCGCTACAACTGCGTGAAGGCCAGCGCAACCTGCCGCCCCCTCTGCGGCTTCTGATTCGCGCTGACTGAGTGAGAAGACGGGCGGTGGCGAAAGCCATCGCCCGTTTCCTTTTTGTGGAAGCCACGAAGGGCGTGGCTAGGGAGGTCATTGCCATGAAGAGCGCAGTAGGTAGGCTTGGGTCACTCGCGCTGCTCACCGCAGTCGCTGGCAGCATGGTGCAACTTGCCGCCCGCTCTGCGGCTTCTGACCAACGCCGAGCGCGTCAACGATCAGGGTGAGCGACGCCGCGCTGCGCCAGGCGGCGTCGCTTTTTCGGAATGCTGCGAGCAAAGCGTCCGCGTCTTCTGTTTGTCACCGAGGCGTCTCGGCACCGAGCGCCGAGCGCGTGTAAGAGCCAAGCCCTAGCGACCGAAGCGACGAGGAAAACTGGTATGAGCTTGCGACACCGAGTTTCGCCCAGCCGAGCATGGTTGGCCTTGGGATTTGGATTTTTGGTACTGGCTACCGGCTGCTCCAAGAAGGAGGCCGAAGAAAAGCTGACCGCACCGGCCGCCGTCGCCTCGACGAGCGCTGAAGCGGCTCCGACGGCAGCGCCTGCAGTCGCGCCGTCACCCGAAGCTTGCCAAAAATGCGAGCAGAACAGCCCCTGCGCCGAGTTCAGCAAGGGCTGTAGTGCGCTCGAGGGCGAGGCTCGCACGGCCTGTGAAGCGGTGGATCAGTGCCTGGACACGAGCAATTGCGCCGACGGCAGCAAGTCGTTCACGTCGTGCTTCTGCGGCAGCATGACCACCGACAATTGCCTGGTGGCGCCGGTGAGCGGCAAGGGCGCTCCCGACGGCGCGTGCGCCGACGTGATGAGGAAAGCGTTCGGCGAGGGCAAGCTCACCAACCACGAGCTGCTCGTCCGCTTCTTGAAGCCCGAGTATCCCATCGGCGTCGCGATCACGCGTCGCAACTGCCAGAAGGGCAACGACTGCGGCCCCGTGTGCGGCTTCTAGCCGAAGGAACAGGTCATGGCTCAAGCTCGGCGCGCGCTGTCTCATCGTGGTCTCTGGCTAGTCGGCGCCGGTTTGGCGCTGGCGTCGCTCGGCGTACCGGGCTGCGGCACCGACGCGGGCGAGCCGCCTGAACCCATGTGGACGAGTGGCACGGGCGGACAAGGTGGCAGCGGCTCACCAGGTGGCGGCCGTCCAAGCGCGGGGAGCAAGGCGATTACACCGGAGGGTGGCACCAGCGACGGCGGTGATGCTGGCGCGGGCGCTTACGGTGGCCAGAGCGATGCCGGGGAGAACGGTGGAGGGTTTGGCGGCGCCGCTGGGAGCGGTGGTACCGGAGGTGCCGGCATGGGCGGCACTGCCGGCATGAGCGGCGGCGGCACGGGTGGCATGAGCGGCGCTGCTGGCATGAGCGGCTCATCGGGGACCTCCGGTGCTGGAGGAGTCAGCGGCGCTGGGGGTACGGGCGGCATGAGCGGCGCTGCTGGCATGAGCGGCAGCGCAGGCACCAACGCAGGCGGGGCCGCCGGCACGGGCGGCACTGTTGGCACGGGCGGCGGTGGTGCGAGCAGCACCGGCGGGACCGTTGGCACGGGCGGTGGCGGGGCCAGCAACACTGGCGGCGGTGGCGCGAGCACTGGTGGCGGCGGCGCCGACACCGGGGGCGGCGGCGCGAGCACTGGCGGTGGTGGCAGCGGCCCCGGCTACGTCTGCGGCGACGGTATGGAGGAGGGCGACGAGTGCGAAACCACGAATACGCCGCTTTGCACCGACGATTGCAAGAAGATCGCGACGGAGCAGTGCGTCACTTGCGAAAGTGAGAAGCCCTGCTTCGAGTTCAGCGACAACTGCAACTTTAACAACGACACTGGCGAGTCCCGCACGCCTGCAGAGCGAGAGGCCTGTTACGACGTGGCATCCTGCATTCGCGACACGCAGTGCGGCAACGGCGCCAAAACGTTCACCGCCTGCTTTTGCGGCGCGCTCGATACTACACCGTGCTCGGCGGCTCCGATCTCCGGGCCCGGCGCACCCGCTGGTGTGTGTGCTCCCATCATTCGAAGTGCGATGGCTGGCCCCGGCGAGAACGCTGCGACCCTGACCAACAAGCAAATTCTCGAACGCTTCCTCAAGTCCGAATACCCAGCCGGTGCGGCGATCGCGCGGTGGAATTGCGACAAGGTGAACTGCTTGACGGAGTGCGACCTCGACTGAGGCGCGCACCGCCAGTGACTGCTGCTTGAAAGAGGCCCCATGAGCTCGAGCAAGTACGATCAAACCAAGAAGCGTTGGCTACCGGGCAGCGCCGTGGTGTGGCTCCTCACGGCTACCGCGCTCGGCGCATGTGACGACGGGCCCACCTACGGTGAAATCCCGCGCTTCGGCGGTGCCGGTACCGGCGGCAAAGCGACGAGCGGCAAGGGCGGCAGCGGCTCTGGCAATGCGGGCAACCGAGGCGGAACTCTCAACGGAGCGAGCGGCGAAAACGGCGAAGGCGGCGTCGGTGCAAGTGCCGGGGATGAAGGGCTCGCCGGCGACGGTACCGGCGCGATGAGCACCGGCACGGGCGGCACGGGTAGCGGCACCGCGGGCACCGGTAACGGCACCGCAGGCACCGGTAACGGCACCGCGGGGACCGCTGGCACGAGCAACGGCGCTGCCGGCAGCTCGGCTGGCGGAAGCGGTGGCAGCGTCGGGACCGGCGGCGGCGGGGGTACCGGCGGCTCCAAGACCGTCAACCTCTGCGGCAACGGAAAGATCGACGAAGGCGAGACGTGCGACGACGGCAACAAGTTCAGCGGCGATGGTTGCTCTTCTCAGTGCCAGTGCGCGTGCGAAGCGTGCGAGCAGTCAGAGGCGTGCTTCAAAGACGGTGAAGACCTGAACGAGTACACCGGAACATCCTGGTTCCAATCGGGCTACGAGATGGAAGGCGTGGCCACGGACGGCCCAGCCGCCAACATTCCACGCGCTGAGCTCTTTCGCGATGCGCTGGACTGCGTGCGCCGCACGAATTGTCTAAAGGTCGTCGGGAACGGGGGAGGCGCCATCATCACAGAGTGCGTGTGCCTCAACCCCGTCGAACCCTCCGACAATCCCGTGGACTTGCCGGCCGCCTGCTTCGACGAAGCGAAGTTCATCCCGGGGCCGTGCTTCAGCAAGCTCCAAGACGCGGCCGAAGCGAACACGTTGGTCGAGCTCCGGGAGCATTGGGCTAGCCCCACGTTCGCCATTGGCATCATCATTCAGCTCTTGAATCGCTGTGACACTGGCGAGTGCCGAACCGAGTGCTTCACGCCAGAACAGAGCGCAGACTGGCCAAATCCTCAGGCTGAGTCCGACAACAGCTGGAGCTGCGGCAACTGCAACGTAGAAAACGCCTGCGTGGCGCCGTGACCTGCGTCTGGTGGAACACGAGGTGTACCCGTGTTCCACCACATTAGGCGTCTCCTCAGCCCGCGGCGGCAGCTGACCCAACACTAGACGGCGTCGCTGGACCCGTCGGCTTGTTCCGCGCGCGGCGGAAGAGCGCGACCGCTAGAAACCCCAATGCCACCACACCCAGACCGGCAGCGTAGCGCCAATCTTGTAGCGGCCGACGCCACCAGGCGCTGGCCTGCGCGGTCGCTTGCTCTGCCTTGAGGAGCGCCGGCGCCGGAAACGGCGTCTTCTTCAACTCCTGAAGCAGGCTCCGCGCCTTGCCATAGTCGCCGCGCAGCATGGCCAAGTTCCAACCGAAGAGCAGCGTATTGACGTCGCCCTTGGCGGACTTGTTGAGTGCTTCGGTGCAGCGTTCCAGCCGCTTGGCGTCACCCAGCGACACGCCGAGCTCGCACGTGATGCGCTCAGCCGCCATGCCCGAGTCGGGTTGAGCCTTGTCGCTCTTGCGCAGGTGATCGGCCACCGCGTCGAGATCCGCAATCTCGTTCGGCTCGAGCTTCGGCTTGGCCAGCATCATCTTGCTGTAGCCGAGGTAGTCGTCCAGCAAAGCGCCCGGGAGAGTGATCGCGCTGCTGCAATGAAAGAGAGCCTTTTCGGTGTCGCCGGCCGACTCGTATGCGCGACACGCCCGACGGTGACCTACGGCCACATCCGGCACTGCCTTGGCCAAGGTGGCCCACAGCTTCGCCGCCTTGGCGTAGTCGCCTTTGCGTTCAGCGTAAGCGGCCTCAGAAGAGAGATCTTGAATGTAGTAGCCGAACTGCATCGGCGCTGCGTTCTTGTCCGCCTCGCTCGGCACCGAGCTAAGCGGATCGTCGGGGTTAATGACGAATTTTTCGCTCAGCTGCCAATGCATGTCTTTGCGATCCGCTGGGGCCTTGTCGACCGGAATGCGCTCGACGCTGGTCGCCGGTGCGGGCTCGGTCGCAGCAGACTCTTGCGCATGAGCTGGGCTCGTCAGGGTGCCCACCGCAACCGCCACGAGCGCGGAGCCTGCCGTAGCGAGACGCGCTGAACCCCTACCCCGGCGCAGCAGCGCATGCAGCGCCGTACTGGTGTTGGGAAACGCCAGCGCGCCCCACCCGAGCCAATAGGGCCAGCTCGGAGTTGCATGCAGAGCAGCCGCCCAGCGCCGCGTTTCGTAGTGGTTCGGCGCTACGCGCTGCAGGTCCTCGACGCATTTCTTCAGCATGCCGGGGTCTCCAATTCTGTAGGCAATCTCGCACATCGCGGCGTCACCAAAAGGCTGCTCGGGCACCCGCTTGGCCAACTGCGCCAGCCGAATGGCGCCCGCCAGCTCCTCCACCGTCGGTGGCTTGCTCCCAGTCATGAGCGCACCCACCGCCGCACGCGCATCCATCACGGTGTGGCTGTTGCGGCGCGCAACCTCGCACGCGCCCCTCGCCTGCTCCCGCTGCCCAAGCTCGGTGAGCACCTCGCAATGACGCCTGGCGGCGAGCGCGCTATCGGGCACCGCTGTGCGCACTTTGGCGAACGCCTCTTCCGCGGGCTGAAGCTGACCGCGCGACAACAGCGCTTCACCCTCGGCAAAAAGCCGGGCCGCCTCCGGCGACACCTGCTCGAGGCGTTGCGCGTCGCGGCTATCGAGCTGGTGCCGCACGGCGCATGCCGGCCTCGCGGATAGCAGCCCCACGGCCGCTACGCCCAGCGCGCACACAATTACTCGAGCCTGACGCATGGTGGGGTCCGGGTTCGTAGCGGTCTTCCGCGACGAACCCGTGTCGTTTCCGTATCAAGCGAGTCGCACGAACTTCACGCCGTGACGCGCCTACAAAATGGCAAACGGCGCGCCTTTTGAGGGGCGCGCCGCTTGGCTAAGAGCGACCCGAGAGCTCGCCGTAGCGAGCGCTCAGGAGCGCTGGTTCAGGGGGTGACGGTGCAGTTGTTGGAGCACTTGTCGTCGGTCGGGTCCGTCGCCGTGGGGGCCGTGTCGGTGATGAGGTTGCCGTCGTCGCAAGCCTCGCCCACCTGCTGGATGCCGTCGCCGCAGCGAGCTGCGGAGGTCGGGATACCGGCGACCGCAACGTCGTTGCAAGCAGCCGTGTTGGCGGTCGTGCAGGTCGTGCGCGTGCCGGCCGTGGTGCAACCAGATTGCGTCGGGCAGAGGCCGATTTCGTTGAAGTCCTCGCAGAACGGTCCGCCGACAATCGACACGAAGCCGAAGTCCTCGGGGATCGAGCTGCCGCCCGGCTGGACGCCGGCCACGAACGCCTTCACGAATTCGATCTCGCCGTCCGGAGCGCCACCCTCGTCGACCGGAGCGTGGAAGCCCTTGAGCGTGTTGACGTAGAGCTTACGAGCGAACGGGTACACCGGGGTGCCGCCGTCGACCAAGTGACGGATGGTGCTCGTCGCCGGGCACACGCCGTTCACGCAGATACCGACGGTCGAGTCAGCAACGCCGTTGCTCGGCGTGGCATCGGGGTTGTCGTCGGTCGCTTCGCCACCGGCGTAGCCGATGCTGCACGGGTTGGCCTGCACCAAGCAGCCGATTTGGCGCGTGGCGTCGGTCTTCTGGCAGTTGAAGCTCGTGGCAGTGGGCGGCGGGAGCAGCGTCTTGCTGCTGTGGATGCGGTAGAACGAACCCACCATCTGGGCCGGGATCAGGGCGCCCGTCGGGTTCTGGGGGTTCGGACGGTTGATGGTGTGCGACGAGCAGTCCGCGTCACGCAGCTGCAGGTTGTACGCGCGACCGTCGATGATGCTGCCGGGGGGGCCGCCGAGGGGCGTGTAGATCGGCACCTGGTTGGCAGCGGGGTTATCACCCCACGCGCCACCGCGGTTCATGCACTGGCAGCTGCCCGTGGCCTGAACGATCGGCATGAGGCACTCGGCGGGAGCGCCGAGGGCCGTGCTGCCGTCGGGGCAGAGCACCGGCGTCTGGTTGCCGCGCACGATGGCTTTCGGCTTCTGAGCGAAACCCGTGCAAGCGGCGACCGGATAAGCATCCGCAACCGCGGCGGGCGGGGGGTTCACGGCGAGCACGACGCCCAAGTGAGCGTCCGCGCTGCAGACCTGCTCGGCGCCCAGCGTGGGCGACGACGCAGCGTTGGTACCGGCGCACTTGCGGCGAACCGGATCCTGGTCTTGCATTTCGGGGTAGTACACGTCGACGGGCAACACAGCCCAGACCGCGGGGGTGCTGGAGTTGTTATCGTGGTCCCAGCCCGTGAACGGAGCGTGGGGGTTCGTGCCACCCGGGGTCGGGATAGCGCCGAGGTTCGACACCACCTCAGGAATCGCCTTGGCGGCGCCCGAGAGGATGGCGGCGGTCGCATCAGCCACCGACTTCGCCGTACCGTCGGGGTTCGTCCACGAGGGGACGGTGACCGGCGGGTACGTGTCCGTGGGGCGACGCACGTTACAGAAGGGGCTGTTGGCGAGCGTCTTGAACGCGGTGACGGCGTTCGGGTTCGCAGTGCCGCTGATGGTCGGCATCGTCTGCGCAAAGTTCACCGTCGGGAGGAGGAGCAGGCCCAGGAACACGTCCGTGGTGCCCGACTCTTCGTCGCGGCGGAAGGCGTGACGGAGACCGGGCTCCTTCACGTTGTTGAAGCGGTCGTAGCGCGTCGCGGGCGTGGCGCCGTCAGCGTGCGGGTGGGAATCGACGTTGCAGTCCTTGCCCGTGCAGTCACCCTTGAAGATGTTGTCCCAGTTCGCGACGAGGTCGCGGCGGGTCTGGCTATTGCAGTCGCGGATCAGGATGTCGTCCTGGCCCGTCGGCATGCCGGCGTAGATCGTGCGGAGCACGTTGCGCCAGTCAGCGCCCGGCTCGAGGCCGGCCGTGGCCGAGAAGTCAGCGGCGATGGTGCCGTTGCAGACGCGAGCCTCGTTACCGACGACGTTCACGCCGTCGAGAGCGACCACGGCGCCTTCGGCGGTCGTACGACCGGCGTTGCCGCACACGCCGTTGTTCAGGGCGCGCGACATCGGCGCGACCGACTGCGTGCCGTTGACCAGGGCGGTAGAACCGTTGCCCGAGCCGGTACCGTCGTAATGCAACCCGGCGCAGTTGGCGCCGCAGGCTGCGATCACGTCGATCGTGATCGCCTTGAGCGTATCCGATCCAACCATGTGGGCGATGTTGTCCAGAGCACCAACACCCAGGGTGCCCGCTCCGAGCGCCACGAATGTCGCCGCCGCTATTGTGCTTCTCATCGTCGTAGTCCTCCGTTCGATTGCCACGCACCGCCACCCGGTTGGGGGTCGGTTCGGCACCCACCTCTACAAGTATCGGGCCAACCCTCCGCTGTGCTCGACCTCGAGGCCGATCGCGCATTCGCGCAGTGATTCCGCGGCTTGGCGGGAGGTGACAGTACGGTGCGAACTACCCGCCTCAGAGCGAGTCTTCGATTATCAGAGACCACTCTTCGGTTTCTGAAATCGAGCCGATAGATTCAGCGGTTTGCCCGCCTAGCATACCGCGACGGTTAGGTGACAAATCCCGCTCAACCGCTAGTCCATCCGAGCGTCCACGCGGGTGGGAAGCAAACGAATTCACCCGCGCCGGTGGGGTCGAAACAGTCGAATAGGGAATCGCACTCTGTCGGCGAAGTGCAGCGTTGCAGACAAATCGGTGTGAGCTTCGGTCCGGAGATGCATGCTTCCTCAGGCAAGCACTCGTCACCCTTCGGGCAGGTAGCGGCGCACGCCAACGTCGGCAGCCCCGCTGCAGGCACGCACGCCAGGCCCAAGCAGTCGCCCGCGTTGACGCACGTGCGCGAACCGGAAGGGATGAGGGGTGCGGCACTCGTGCCGCCGCGGCCAAGCGTTGCGCCGCCTGCGCTCGCGCCGCCGTTCGAATGCTCTCCAGCGGTTGAAGGCCCGCCGGACGAAGTTCCACCGGCCGTTGACATCGTGCCGCTCGAGCCAGCTTCGCCAGCAGCGCCGCCGTCCGGCTCTCGAGCGGTGTTTCCCGCTTCGTTCGAGCCACTCCGATCGGGGGCGCCGGCAGCACCGGCACGCTGCTGATCCTCGACGCTTGGTCTGTTCGAATGCCCGCCACAAGCAACGACGCACACGGCCCATGCGAGGAACATGGGCCCGGAGTGCGCCGCTAACGCCAAGCTTTCAGCCCATCTCCGGCGCGCCCTGCCGCCTGCTGCGAAATAGTCGCACCCGGTGGCAGTTCTCCGACCTCATCGAGCACAACCGGCTGAGGCAGCGGCGGCCGCTGATACGCCTGCGTGCGCGACTGAGGTCGAAACAACAACATGCCGAGCAACGCGGCTAGCACGAGCGGCACGATCAGCATGCGGTTCATGGTGCCCTCGCTTGGGCTGCCTCGGCTGAGACCTGAGGCGGCTCCGTCTGATTCGGGCGCTCGCGCAGACAAGAATCGATACGCGTGCGGGTCGCGCTAGCATCCAGCCCCTCGAGCTCGAGCTCGACGCCCAGCGGCCGAAAGAGTGCGTGAAGGTCCGCATCGCCGCTGCGTTTGACGCCAACCAGCAGTCGGTCCGCGCGGCCACGGATATCCGTAAAGGGCAACCCCCCACCGCGCCCCGCGTTCCAGGCGCGCGAATCGCTGCTGTTGTTGCGGTTGTCGCCGAGCACGAACACCTCGCCCGGTTGCACGTTGTAGGCAACGTCTGGCCCCGGATCGCCCTTGGTGTGCAGCGTCAAGTAAGCGCGATCACCCAAGAACTCGACGGCAAGCTGCGCTTCCAAGAGGCCGCGCAGCGAGGCGTACACGTACAGGCCTGCATCGCAAGTCGGGACCTTCCAGCCGTTGATGAACGCGAAGCCGTCTTTGACTTCGACCTGATCGCCTGGAAGCCCAATCACACGCTTGACGAGCTCGTCGGGATAACCGGGGCCAAGCTCCTTCTTGAACACCACCACGTCGCCGCGCTGCGGTGTGCGCGGCTTGCCACCCAAGTACGGCAACGCGTACGCGGCGTTGTTCGTCAAAAGGTGCGCCCCAGGCTCGAGTGTCGGCAACATCGAGGCGCTGAGCACTCGGTAAGGCCTGCACCAAGTCCGAAGCCCGAGCGCGCCGACGACTGCGAGCGACAGCAAGCCAACCCACAGCACCAGCTCCTTACGCGCGAGCGCTTGTGTACCTTGACGTGGCAACCACTGCGCAGCACCGGGCAGGTGCGCCGCCCAGTAGCGCACCAAGCCTGCGAAAAGCAGGTAGAGCCCCACGGCTACGAGCGTCGGGTAGCGAACACCGAGCTCGGCCAGGAGCCCGAGCGCGCCTCCTTGATCGCCGTTGTAACTGGGAACCAGGTAGCGAAACGCAACCCCCGCCATGAGCACGGGCAGAAGACCGAACCACAAGGCCCGTGTCGCTCTCGCTGCGAGCGAGGGCGAGGGCCGTCGCAGCTCGGGCTCGGCACTGTCGAGCTCGGCAGCTTCGGCGTCGGCAGGCTCAGCGATCGGATTCTGACTCATCGCTCGACTCAGGGCGCGGGGAGGAGCGTGCACTCGTTGTAGCGGGGGGGCGTCGGCAAATCCTTGCCGATCAGCTCTGCGAGGTAGAGGTAAACGACGTGGCCGGTGTTGATCGCGCCGCGCCTCGACCACTCATCGACATCGGTCAAATCGTCGGTTCCACCACGCTGGAACCTGTTCGTTTCGACCAAGAACGCCGTCGGGCAGATCGGCATCGCCGAGAATGCGCTCCCCAGCGCGGCTTTCCGGAAACCCTCCTGCTCGGTGAGCCATGCCTTGGCATCGGGATCCGTGGGCTCGACGACGCACCACGGAAAGCGGTTGTCCAAGGTCAGGCTGTCCGCCACGTGTCCGTCGTGGTCACCGACCTTCGTGCCGGCTGGGTAGTTCGTGGGAAAGTACAGCTGGTCGAAGGTCAAACGCAGGGATGTATTCGTATCGCCGTGCAATATGCTGATCGCGCGCACGGGCGCGGGGTTGTCGATGGCGCATAGCTCTTCCCAGAGCTGCGCATCACCGTTCTTGTCAATCAAGCCGCCGAAGTAGCGGTCCCTCATGCTGTCGAAGATGATGGGTCTCGCTGTCCCCATCAGCGCGACCACCCGGCACAGCCGCTGCCCCACCTGGAGCATGTTGGCCGAGGCACCGTTGGCACTGAAGCCCACACGGCGTTCGCCCGCCACCTCGGTGTTGGCAACGAGGTTCAAGATAGACGTGGGGATCTTGATCTTGGTACCACCCAGCGCCATCCAGGGCAGGTAGCGCGCCGCCCACTCCTCGGAGCCAAACACGCGCTTGAGGTTCGCACCGTCCTCACCAGGCGGACCGAACAAGCCGGTGCGAAAGTTGGCGACGCGCGCGACGCCACCGGTCATGTCCTGGAGCGTGGTCGCCTGGCGCCCCTTCGAGTCCGCGTTGGGCCCGTGGCAATTCACGCAAATCATATTGAAGACTGCCGCACCAGGGACGGTCTCGAATACGTGGGCGCCGGCCTTGTTCAAGTTCGCCGGCAGGTCCATCCAGTCCATGTGCGCTTGAGCGC
The DNA here is from genome assembly GCA_048498935.1 of Myxococcota bacterium. Taxonomy (GTDB): domain Bacteria; phylum Myxococcota_A; class Polyangia; order Polyangiales; family Polyangiaceae; genus PMG-095. Next base: position 17,861 of record JBEHXA010000003.1, on the reverse strand, counting down.
GAGGGCCGCCCGGGGTGTAGTCAGCCAAGGTTGGCTGGGTCGCGAGCTTTTGCGCGCATTCGGGCTGCTCACGCCACAGCGCAATCGGCAGCTTTTTTTGCGCAAACGCGCGCATCGCGGGGGTGATCCCGGTGGTCTTGAGGAGCTCGATGACCTTGCTCTCGTTCTGCCAAGCCACCTTGGCGGCGGAATCAGTCGCCGACCCCATGTATTCACCGATGCCATCGGTCAAGACTTTCTGCCAGTCGTAGCGGCGCGGCGACCAGGCACCTGGTGACTCGGTCAAGTCGGTCGCCGCGTAGTGAGCGTGATCCGGCACCCCTTCTTGAGGCAGCACGATCTTACCGTTGACGCGGAAGGAACCATCTTCCGGAACCAGGCGCTTGCCGCGCAGCACGTCGATGTCGATAATGTCCGAAGTGTCGGGGCAGTAGGTCTTGTAGCGCGTGCCGTCCTGGTACGTCTGCAAGCGTCGCTGGCTGGCACTGACCGCAGCCTGATAGCCCTGTTCGCCAGGTTTCACCTCGACGTACGTCTGCGGGTCATTGTCGATGACGTCGATGCCGGGCGACGGCTCCTCGGCCACCTCCGGGTGCTTGCGCTTGGCCGGAATGCTGGTCATCCACGAGCCCATGATGCGTGGCGCCCGGCAGTCGAAGCCCGGCGAGTTGAGCGGCATGTGCGGATAGATCGCGTAATCTTCGCTGTACGTGAACGGGCTATCGACGTTGCGATAAATCAAGCTACGCCAGGGCGCGTCGATGAACTCGGGTAGGGGATTTCCGCCCGCGTCGACCTTGGTCGCGCTCGTGATGACTTTCTTCTGGCAGTCCGGCGGAGCGCAGCCACCCGGCGGGATGATGTCGCGCAGCGACGGCGTGATGTACGGCAGCTGGACGTCGCCGGTCTGACCGCGCTTGATGCGCGGGCTCACGCGATCCAGCGGAAAGCCGTAGATGCCGCCCACGTCGCTCGGTAAAAAGTCGAGTAGCTCCTTGAGCTCCGGGTTCTCGTGCGTAGGATAGCCGATCGGGTTGTGACAATGCGCGCAGTTACCCAGCATGTAGGATTGGGCCACCAGCTCTTGCTCGGTGCGCGCAGGACGTGGCGCGTCCTCGGTGCCCTGCGGGTCCTCGAGCAGATGCAGGTCCTTCTCGGGATCGAAGCCAGTGATGACGCCGTACTCGACGAGCCGTTGAAGCTGTGAGACCTCATCCTCGCCCGTGGCGTGGAGAATGCCACCCTCGCAGTGCCCGTCAGCCGCGACGGTCTCTGCATCGCACGGCCTTTGATTCACCTGGAGCGGCGAGAACCCGAGAATGAAGTCCTTGTTGCCCATGTGGCACTGGATGCAGCGCTCCTTGCCAGGAATGGCGTAGCGACGTACCGCATGGACCTGATCGAGCTCGAAGGTGTAGTTGCGAATCTCGCCCGCGTCCTTCTTGGCCTTGGCCTCGGCGGCCTTGGGCTCGTCGATGATCAAGGTCTTGAGCACGTCGGTGAACGGCTCACCATTGCGCAAAGGCGAAGTAACGAGCGTGGCTTGCGTCTCCTCGTCATTCCATTCGTAGGTACCGAACAAAGACTCTTCGGCGCCACCGCGCGAAACGATCATGCGCGTCTCGACCTTGCGAAAGCGCTTGGTGCCGTCGAGCGTCGTGATTTCGCGTAAGAACGTCTTATAAAAGCGCGTATTTTTCGGGATATCGAAGACCTTCTTTTCCCGATCGTAGGTCACAGACTTGCCGCGCGGCACGCGAATGTAGCGCTGCTTGCCCGCGTCGTCCGTCCACAGCGGGTAGGTGGGTGCGTACGAGACGACACCGTAGCGAGCGAGCTCGGCCGAATCGAGCGTGAACAGGTCGGTTTGATCGAGGGTGGGCGGCAGCCCGATGCGGTCGACCAGCGCCGCTCCACTGGGATCCGCGTGCATGGCTTCGAAACGCGCATCGATGTCGCAAGCGTCGCTCGGCTCGGTAGCGACCATGCCCTCGTCCGGGATGCAGCTGCCGAGGTTGGTCATGGCGGAGGCCAACGCCTCGTCCACCGGATACGGGCTTTTGCCGCCCTTTCCTGCAGGCAGAATGAAATAGTCGGGCGGGCTGCCCTGCTTCAGCCACTCTTCGAGCTCGGTCGCGAACTGGCGAATCGAGTCCTCTTCACCGCGCTCGGACCAGGGTTTGCCGCTGTTGGAGCGCGGCGGCATGAAATTATAGCAACCAGCCGCGTCGTTGCACTCTTCGACTTCGGAGTGCATCGCGTCTACAACGCGCTGAGTTACCGTCACCGGAAAGTTTGCGAGCGTGACCTGGAGTGGCGTGTCACCCAAGTTGCCGTCGACATGGCAACCGCCGCAGTTGCTCTTGAACTGCGAAAACAAGTCATCGACGAAAATCGCCGTATCTTGAGGGACATCGCTCACCAAGCGCAGGTGCAATGGCTCAGCCGAAGCCACGGTACGGCACTTCGCTTGCTTCTTTGCCGGCCGGGTTGGGCACGCGTTCATGTCACCGCCGGTGGACGGAGCGCCGCCCAACGGGTCCACCGAAATCTCCCCGCCTTCGCCGTTGATACCCGTGCCGCCGTTGCCGCCACCTCCGTGCCCCGGCGGCTTCTTCACACCAACGGGCCCCTGATCCGCAAAACAGCTACCGAGCAAGAGCAAGGCGCTCAGCACCAACATCAGCCAACGCGGGCGCACATTCAAATGCATCGCGGCACTCCTACCTACTGGGAGCGGGGACGTAGCACGGCTGTTTACCCGAGCAGGTTACATTTCGAGTGCTCTGCTGTCGTAGTCGAAGGCTGCATGAAGGTTTCAGAAACCATCATCAAGAAGTCACCGAAACGTCGATCAGCTGCTGGCTTTCTGGAGCACCTTCCCGTCCGCCATGCGGCTTCGCGCTTCGTCCGCTTGTTTGACGTCCCTCGTGCTCATCATCGCGTGCGCGGATCCGGATCCCATCTATCCGACTATCCCTGACTACTTGCTGGGCAGGGGTGGAACCGGAAGCCTCGGCACCGGTGCCGGTTCCACGGGTGCCACGACGGGTGAAGGCGCGACGGGTGCAACGGGTGCAACCGGCGCGTCGTCGAACGGCGCCGCCGGCAAAAGCAGCAACAACACGGGCGGCAAATCCGGCGGTGGCAACAGCAAAGGCGGCAGCGGCAACATGCCGAGCGGCGACCCGTGCAGCCAACCATGGAGCGGCGAGGAGCTACCGCCCGCTAGCCCCGCATGCGATCTCGACAACTTGGAGGACGGCGGTTCGCTCACGGGCGACATCACGGCTGACCGCACCTTGCAGCGCAATCACTTCTACAACCTCGACGGCGAAGTGCGCGTGATGGCCGGGAAAACGCTCACCATCGAGCCTTGCGTCAAGATCCTCGGCAGCGAAGCCAGTGACGTGCTCGTGGTGATGTCAGCGGACAACTTGGGTGATCAGGCTTGCACGTTTTCGAGCGGCAAACCGGTGCAGGCCGGCAAGCTGGTCGCCGCCGGCGAGCCGATGGCGCCCATCATCTTCACCAGCTCACGCCCCAAGGGTCAGCGAACCCCGGGCGATTGGGGCGGAGTCATGATTCTGGGCAACGCGCAGCACAACGATTGTGCCGCCGATCGGCGCGCTGTCACCGAGGGGCTAGAGCAAACGGAGTGTTACGGCTGGTACACGAACGAGTTCAACGGAGAGAGCAGCGGCAAGCTCGAGTACGTGCGGATCGAGTACGCCAGCAAGCAAGTCGACATGGGCGCCGAGACCAACGGGCTCACTTTGGCCGGCGTCGGTAGCGGCACCTCCATCCACCACGTGATGGTCTCCAATTCGAACGATGACTGCTTCGAGTGGTTCGGCGGCACCGTCAACGCCCATCACCTGATCGCACTCAACTGCGAAGACGACATGTTCGATTCGGACAAGGGCTTCTCCGGGCACTTGCAGTTCCTGTTCGGTCGGCAATTCCAAAGCTCCGGTGAAGGCGACTCCCGAGGCTTCGAGGTGGACTCCGGTCCCGGCATCGACAACCCGGAGCATCTCTACACCCGCGCCAGGTTCTCCAACGTTACGATCTGCGGCGGCGGACCGACCGACCAGAACACGAGCCGCAACGGGTTGGCCTTCCGCGCCAACGCCGAACCGGCCCTCATGAATGCCCTCGTGACCGGGTTTGCCGGCGGCGGGATCCTCGTGCAAGGCAGCGCGGCCCCCACGGTCACCTATACGACGGTGTTCGATAACACCAATGGCGTGCAGTCGCTCAGTCCGAAGAGCGACGTGTCAGCCGAATGGTTTACCGGTCAGGTCGGCAATAGCGTCGACAACCCAGGGTTCTGTGACTGCTGGCAACCCAAACCGGTCGCGGTTGCAGTCGACAGAATTCCGGGAGTGAAACCCGAGGGTTTCGACGACCCCGATGCCGACTACCAGGGAGCCTTCGAGGACGCCTCTTCCGAGAGCAACTGGATGCAGGGTCTCTGGGTCGATTGGTCCGACAACTGAGCCATCGCCTTCGGCGATGGGTTCTCATTACCTTGTCTCCGAGAGCTCCGCTCCCGCCCCGCTGAAGTAAATTCAGCGCGGCCCACCCTCAGGTTTGCGCCCCAGCCCCAAAGCTACCTAGCTGCGGAGCAGACGGCTGGTGGACTCGCAACGTTGTACGACTAGTAGTTGTACGTCGCGTTGAGCGACAGCGTGGTGCCGGGGTCCCAGCTACGGACGACAGGATTGTTGCCCAGCGATTCGTAGCGAGTGCCGCCACCCGGGAGTGGCGTGGACTTGAACGCTTGGGTGTCTTTGAGCGCGAGCACGAACGGCGAGCCGAGAATGTTCGTCGCCAAGAACTTGAGCTCGATATGCTTGCCGAATTTCTGGGCGATGCTCGCATCCAAGAGGTGTCGCGGCTGCTGGTAGGTATCGGGCACTCCGTCGGCGCCCACGGCCACGATGCGCGCACCCGAAACGTTGTAGAGCACACGAAAATTCGTTTTGGAGCGATCGTTATCGTAGTCGAGCGCGAGGTTGACCACGTACGGCGACTGGTACGAGAGCGGGCGATGGTCCGTCGTCGCGGCGGCCTTCTTTTCCCCCAGCTCGACGCGCGAATAGACCAGCGTGAGGTTCGCGATGAGCGTGAAGTCTTTGAGCTGCTTGGAGATCATGTCCAGCGTCTTGCGACTTTCGAGTTCGATACCGATGAGGTTCGCGCTCTCGGCGTTGCTGAAGCTCAAGATCGAGTTGCTGGTGACGACGTCTTCGATCGGGTCGTCGAAGTGCTTGTAGAATACGCTGAATGCCAGCACCTCGCGCAGGGTTGGAAAGCCTTCGACGCGCAGATCGACGTTGGTGATGCGAGTCATCTCCAGGTTGGAGTTACCCTGCACCGACACGTCACCGGCATAGCTCGTGAAGAGTGTGGGCGATAGCTCGCGCAGCTGCGGGCGCGCCAACGTTTGCGTCAAGCCAAACCGAGTATTCACCTTCGGGGTCGCTGCGTAGACGAGCGAGAGCGCCGGGAGCCAATCTGTATGATAGATCTGGGACGTCTTCTGCGTCCCCTCCTTGTCGAAGGGGTCGTAGCCCACGAAGTGCTGCGACGTCACCTCCGCGCGCACGCCGGTGACGGCGCGCAACTTCGGCAAGAACATCGTGTCGATCATGCCGTACCCGGCGTACACATCGAGGCCGGTGCGGTACTCGTCGAAGTCCAGGGTCCATTCGTCGAGCAGCAAGCCGTCGGGACGAATCAGCTCGTTTCGAAACAGCTGGTTGGGGCACTGCTGGCTCCAGGTTTCGCCGCCGCAAAACGAAGCTTGCTTGTACAAATCGCCCGTCACGCGCGCCGGCTCGAGCTGAAAGCGCCGCGCGTTGAACGCGCGGTCACGCGACGTGACGAGCCCACCGAACTTGATCTTGAAGTCTTGTTCAGGCGCCTTGAAAAGCTCTTGCTGGATATCGAGGCCCCCCACGTAGGTGGTGTCGCTCTGCTCGAGCCAGCTGTGCAGACCGCTGCCGTCCGGCAAGAATTGCCAGCCCGCCTGACCGTTGAGCTCGGTTTGGAGGTAGCGCAAGTCGCGGGTGTCGGGCTGTTTGCGACCCGCCTTGGCGATCGAAGTGTGCCAATTAATCTGCAGCGACTTGTGCTTGGGAAAGCGATGCTCGCCTCGGAGCTGGATGAAGTCGAGCGTGCGGCTGACGTACTCGAAGTGACTGGTATGGGTGAGGCCGCCGTTGTTGAACTGGCCCAACATCTCTGCGGTCAAGTCGTCGGAAGATTGGCTGTGCAAGCCGACGAGGCTCAGCGTGTGGTTCTTGGAAAGCTCGAGTGAGGCCGAGCCGAACGCACCCCACCGCACCGTATCGAGGCCTTGTTGCCCCTTGAAGTCGTCTTTGACCAGCACTGCCGACGTGCCGTCTTGAAGGCCGCCGACATTGTACGTTCGCGCCACCACGTCGCGGATCTCGTAGGTGCGCGAATAGGTGAAGGCCGCCGTGTAGCCGAACTTCGCGTCCTTACCGACCTTATAGCCGTTACCCGCCACGACGCTGAGGCCGTGGTTGAACGGCGACTGCTTGTACAGTGACGACATCGGCGTGTTGAAGCGATAGCCGTAGCCGACCTTCTCCTGGATTTGCGTGTCGCTGGTGGAGAGGCGGCGATTGGGGATGCCGGGTGGGAAGGCGCGTTTGCCGCCGTCGTAGCCTGCCCATTGGCTCACGCTGCCGTAGTAGCCGGGGCGGTAGCGGAAGGTGGTGTGCGTGTCGAAGCCGCCGGTGAGCGAGACTTGAAACAGCGCCTCTTTGGGGAAGTCGCGAGTCTTGATGCGGACCGAGCCGCCCGCGAAATCGGCGGGCACGTCGGGCGTGAATTGCTTCACGATCGTGAGGCTGTCGAGCACGAGCGACGGGAACAGATCGAGCGGCACCGTGTTGCGGTCGGGCTCGGGGCTCGGCAGCGGTGCGTCGTTGAGGAGCGCGTTGGTGTAGCGCTCGCCCAGGCCGCGCACGAAAACGTAACGGCCGCCGATCACGGTCGCGCCGACCACGCGCTGCGCAGCCTCCGCCGCGTTCTTGTCCGGTGTGCGCGCGATTTCGGCGCGACCGACGCCGTCACCGGCAACCGCCGCGTTCTTGCGCGTCATCACCAGGCCTTCTTGCGAAGCCGTATCGACGCTCTCTTCGATCACGACCTCTTCGACCGCGCTCTCGTCGGGCACCAGCTGCACCGACACCGGTGTCAGCTTGCCTTCCTGAATCACGATGCTGTCGATGCGCGTCGGGCGATGTAGCTCGTAGCTCACGCGGATGTTGTACTTGCCCGGCGGCAAGTCGAGCCGGAAGCGCCCTTCCACGTCGGCGAGCGCCTTCTCTTTGCGGCCGAGCACCTGCACCTGCGCTTCGACCACCGCCTCCGAGAACTTGGTATCGGTGACTCTGCCGACGATGCCACCTTTGCCTTTGGCAGGCGGCTTTTGCAGCGTCGCTTGCGCGGCCGCCTCTTCGGCCGCGAGCTCCGCTTCGGCGTCGGCAAGCTCCGCGGCGCTCTCGTCGTCCGGCTCCGCCGGCGCTTGCTCCTTCGGTGATTTGCCCGACGCTTCCTTACTGCGCGCGTCTGCACCGGCGTCTGCGTCCGCATCTTCTTCCGCTTCGGCAGCGGCCTCTGCAAACACGACGCGCGGCGTGACTACCGACGAAATCAAGCAGAGCGCGGCGAGCAATCGCGAGCTCGCGATGCGCCTCTTCAAGAGCAAGTCATTCATCGTCCGGGACTCGACGCCGCGCACCCTACACCAAGAACGCGCGAATCAACGCAGCGAGATTCACTGCAAATGCAGCTTGTTTTGCCGCTGTCTTGCGACCATTTGCGCACCTCGCCGTAAACTCGATGTCACGCTTTAGACACCGCACATCGCGCGCACGAGTATTCGAATTTCGGAGACTCAGCCAACGCAACCAGCGCGGGCTAGCATGCGAACATCGCAGCTCAGACAGCGCTGGTGCGCTGATACTTCTTGAGCTTGTCGTACAGCGTGGAAGGCGCGATGCCGAGGATCTCGGCGGCGCGCGCCTTGTTGCCCTGAGTTTGGCGGAGCGTTTGCTCGATGGCTTGGCGCTCGATGCGCTCGAGCTTCAAGCCGCCGAGCGGCAGGTGCTCGAGCTCACAGCGCGCGGCCGGCAGACTCGGAAAGCTGAGGTGGCGCGGCTCGAGGACCGGCGCGTCCAAGAACGCCATCGCACAGGCCAGGGTGTTCTTCAGCTCGCGCACGTTGCCGGGCCAGCTGCGGCTGACCAGCACCTCGAAGGCCTCGTCCGTCACTGCCACGTCCGGGCGACCCAGATCTTCGAGCAGGCGGGTGACCAGCAGCGGGATGTCTTCTTGGCGCTGGCGAAGCGGCGGCACGTCGACGACGGCAGCGGCGATGCGAAAGTACAAGTCCTGGCGGAACCGACCGGCCGCAACTTCCGTCTGCAGGTCGCGGTTGGTGGCGGCCACGATGCGCACGTCTACCGGCCGATCGCTGCTGCCGCCGACCCGGCGCACCTTGCTGTTACCCAGCACGCGCAGGAGGCGCGTCTGCAGATCCAGCGGCAATTCCCCCACCTCGTCCAAGAACAAGGTGCCGCCGTCAGCGCGCTCGAACGCGCCCGCGTGGATGGCGTGGGCACCCGTGAAAGCGCCGCGCTCGTGCCCGAGCAGCTCGCTTTCAGCGAGGTTCGCCGCTACCGCACCGCAGTCGAACACCACGAACGGCCCCCCGGCGCGCGGGCTCTTCTGATGAATCGTCCGCGCCAGCACGTCCTTGCCGGTGCCGGTTTCGCCGATCAGCGTGATCGTCAAATCAGCGCGGGCCAGCGGATCCAACAGCTCGAACACGCGGCGCATGGCAAGCGATACCGCCGCCACCTTGCGCAGCTGCGGTTGCGCGGGCTTCGGAGCCGGCGTGGACCGGCGAGCCACCGCGCGTGCCGTCGCCCTGGTCGAAGCGGGCCCCGTCCCGACTTCCTCGGCATCGAAAGCGTCGCCGAGCTCCTCACAAGCGGAGACGGTGGCCGTGTTCTTCACGACACCGCTTATAACAGCTGGCATTAGGCCCTGGTGTTACGTTTGCATGGACTGTGGGGGACGGGCGCAAGGGCGCGACCTGTGGAGCGAGCTGGCGCAATCATTTGACTGAATGCGCACCCAAACGTCACCGTTAGTGCACACGATGGGCACGCCTGTCGTGCTGACGTCTGCGCGACGGCGAATCGTCATTCGAACGTGCGTGTCATCATGTCTCTCGCTCGTCGGGCTCTAACAGTTTTGCCTTGTCTGAGCGCGCTCGCGCTTTTGGGTTGCCCGATCGACAACCGCAAGCTCGAAGTCGCGGAAGACGGGGGCAGCGGCGGAGTCGGCGCCACGCCGAATGGTGGCGGTAGCGGACGAGGGGGCGGGGGTACGGGCGGACATCGAGCCGGGAGCTCGGGTAGCGCCGGAATCAGCGGCGGGGGCAGCAGCGGTGGGATGCCGCCAGAACCCACCGGGGGAACCAGCGGAGGTAGCGACGTGGGCGGTAGCGTCAGCATTGCCGGAAGCGGACCCGAGCTGGTCGACGGCTGCGTCGATTTGGACGGCAACGGCGTCGGCGACTGCCACGAAACGCTCCTCCAAAACGCCGATTTCAAGAGCAACGTGGAAGCCTGGTTGGTCGGTGTGTCGCCGCAAATCACATGGTCGGAGCTCAACCGTGCGCTCGACACACCGTCGGGCTCGGCAGCTGTGTCGTTCGTCTCCGAACCGAGCGACGAAGACGGCGTGATCGGAGCCGCCGCCGCGCAGTGCCTCGAAGTCGAAGGCGGCACGCAGCTCGAAGTGGCCGGCAATGTTTTCATCGAGCCCGATCAGGGCGACGGGTTGGCGACGCTCGCCGTGTGGTCCTTCGAGAGCGACGACTGTAGCGGCGCACGGCTCGACGCCTTCGAGCTAGCACACTCGCAGACCGGCGTTTGGCTCGCTGTGAGCGGCGCTCCCACCACGCCGGCAGCGACGCGCAGCTTGCTCGTGCGGTTGGGGGTCACCAAATCGGTGCGTGCGGCCAGCTTCGAGGTGCTGTTCGACAACGTGCTCGTCAGGAAGCTGTGATGAGCGCTAGCGTTTCGACCCCAGAGCCCACCAACTTGGGAGTGCGCTTTGCCGTCACCTACCTCGTGATCGCCGGCACGCTGTTCACGATCTATGCGTTCCCGTTCGAGCTCTTCGGCGCTCAGGGCGACTGGCTGAGCGGCTACCTTGCGGGCTACGCCAGGCTCGCCGGCTTCATCCTCGGCATCTTCGAGCGCGATATCGCGGTGAGCGGCACCCTGATCCATGGCCGCTTTCCGCTGGAGATCGCGCGCAACTGCGACGCAGCCGATGTCAACATCCTGTTCGCGAGCGCGGTGCTGGCGTTCCCGGCCCCACTCCGCCTGCGCGTACGCCCGTTCGTATTCGGGCTGATCGCGCTGGTGGGCGCCAACGTGCTGCGGATCTGTTGCCTGTACTACGTGGGCGTTCACGCCCCGAGCTACTTCAAGGGCGCGCACGAAGAGGTTTGGCCGCTGATCATGGTGGCCTTCGCTGCACTGCTGTTCTTGAGCTGCGTCCGCTACATGCAAGGCAAGGGAGGCGAGCCTGCCCCAGCCCAAGGTTGAAGAACGGACGAGCGCGCGCCGGAAGCTGCTGGAGTTTCTGTTCGCGTTCTGCTGCGTGTTCGCCGGCCTCGCGTTGCCTCCTGGGCTGGGCCCGCACTACACACGCGCGCACGCCGCGATCTTCGACGCGATCGCCGACCACGATTACGAGAGCGGCGCGCGCCTATCGGTCAGGGCTACCGACGAAGAGCTGAAGCGCGAGCCGTGGCAAGCGACGCTCGTCGTGCAACCACCGCCACCGCGCCACGCCGCGCTGGTACCGACTGATTTGCGGGGCTTGATGTTCTTGCCGATGGTCAGCTTCATCGCGCTGGCCGCGGCGGTACCGCTCGGCACTTGGCGCAAAAACTTGCTGCTGCTCGGCATGGGGCTGCCGCTCTTGGAGCTCGCGCTGATTTTGCTCAACTGCGTCCCGATGCTCTCGTTTCTGGGCGGCACGGGTCCGATCGATGTCTTCCAGCTGAGCCGCGGGACGCACGCGGTGCTGCAGGTGATCTACCGCGCGCTGGTTGCTCCACCGGGCATGATGTTCGCCCTGCCGCTGCTGCTGTGGTGGGCCTTGCTCAGCCGTCTGGGCGGCTTTGCGGGTTTCCGAAATCCGAAGGCAGTCGTCCGAAATCCGGTATCAGACGTGGCCGAGCCGCAACAATGAGCGTCGGTCCGGACGGAACGATTCGTGCTTGGGCTCCCGGCACCACCGATGCGTGTCCTTTCGAGCCCTCGGGTCGTGCGAGCGCTGCGCTTGCTGGGTTTGGGTCTGATCGCAGCGTCGAGCGTCAGCCTCGTGCGGCAGGCTCAGGCCTGGGCGTCGCGCGAAGCGCCGACGCCAGCCGCGCCGCCGAAACAGGGGCAGACTCACCTACCTCTGCGCTTCGAGCCCAATCGCGGACAGTTTGGCGCCGACGTGAGGTTCCTGGCGCGCGGGCCCGGCTACGGCCTGTACCTCACCGACGCCGGAGCCACGCTGGCCCTACTCGGCGCACAGCAGCAAGTCGTCACGCTGCGCGTAGCGGGTGGGCGCGCGGTCGAACCGGTGGGGCTATCACCCCTCCCCGGCCATAGCAACTACCTGGTCGGCAGCGATCGCTCCAAGTGGCGCGCATCGGTCGAGGCTTTCGCTCGCGTCGCGTACGAGGGCGTGCTGCCCGGTGTCGACCTGGTGTTTTACGGTACGGCAGGGAATGAGCTCGAGTACGACCTGGAGCTCGCGGCAGGAGTGGACCCGAAGGGCGTCGAGCTCGAGGTCGACGGGGCTCGAGCGTTGAGCCTCGATGCAGACGGCGGGGTGGTGCTTCAGTTCGTGTCGGGCCAGAAAGTCGTGAAGCGAGCGCCGGTGGTGTCGCAGACCGATGCGAATGGGCAGCGCGTGCCCGTGAGCGCACACTACGAGCTGCGCGGCGACAACCGCGTCGGCTTCGTGCTCGGCGCCTACGACGTGACTCGCCCCTTGCTCATCGATCCGGTGCTGTCATTTTCGAGCTACCTCGGCGGGCAGCCGTTCGACCAGCTCAACGCCGTCGCGGTCGATTCGGCCGGCAACACCTACGTCGTGGGTTACACGACGGGTGTGCTGTTTCCGACGCAGAGCCCGATGCAGCCCTCGTTTGCGGGCGGCGGCTCGGACGCAGTGATCAGCAAGATCAACCCGGCCGGCACCGGCTACGTGTACGCGACGTACATCGGCGGGGACGGCGCCGATCAAGCCTACGCAGTCGCGGCCGACAGCGCCGGCAATGCGTACGTCACCGGCGTTACGTACTCGAGCAATTTTCCCACCGGCAGTGCGCTTCAGAACACGCCTGGTGGTGGAGCAGACGGATTCGTGACCAAGCTCAGCAGTAGCGGTACGATCGTCTACTCGAGTTACCTCGGCGGCAGCGCGGACGACTGGGTGAGCGGAGTCACGGTCGGCGCGAACGGCGCGGCCTACTTGGGCGGCACCACCTTTTCGACCAATTTCCCGACTGTTCTCGCATATCAGGCAGTCGCAAAGGGGCAGGACGCCTTCGTCACTGAGCTCTCTCCGTCGGGCTCGAGCCTCGTTTTTTCGACCTACCTGGGTGGCACCGGTGACGAGTTCGGCAACGCGATCGCGCTCGCCGGAGATCAGGCAATCATCGTCGGCTCGACCGGTTCCGGAAATTTTCCGACCCTGACGCCGTTTCAAGCCACGTATGGCGGTGGAGCACGCGACGCCTTCGTCACCAAGCTCAACCCGAGCGGCTCCGGCCTCGCGTTCTCGACCTTTCTCGGCGGGCTCGGAGTCGACGAAGCAAGCGCCGTCAGTGTCTCGGACAGCGCGCCCGTCGTCGCGGGGATGACGACGTCGACCAACTTTCCGACGCTTGCCCCCGGGCAAGCTGCGTCGGGCGGCGGACGCGATGCCTTCGTCACGCGCTTCAACGGCTCCGGCGGCGGTGTCATCCACTCGACCTATTTGGGTGGTAGCGGCGAAGAGTGGGCGCGCGGCGTGGCTTCGGACGCCAGCTACACCTACGTGGTGGGTTACACGGCCTCCGCCAACTTTCCGCTCGCGGCGCCGATGCTGGGGCAAGACGTGTACGGCGGCGGCACGTTCGACGGCTTCTTTGCCGCCTATTCGGCGAGCGGCGGCAAGTCGTACGCGACGTATCTGGGCGGGTCCGGCGAAGACAAGGCATTGGGCGTCGCGCTCCGCGCTGGGAACGCCATCCACATGGTCGGCGGCACGATCTCGCCGAACTTTCCGAACCTCACCCCCCTTCCGAGCCAAAACGTGGTCCGAAACTCGCAAGACGGGTTCGTCGTGAAGAGCCCGCTGCTCGACTTGAAGGTCGCGGTTCCGGCGAGCGCAAGCGGGCTGCTCGCGTGCTTGGCCGGGCTGCTGTTGGGGCTCGGTCTCCTACGGCTGAAGCACGAGGCGTCCACCGACGCGGTGGCCCGCTCAGTTTAGGACGCGACTGAAGGCGCCCCAGAGCGCCGTTAGCTGAGCCGCATCGAGGGTCAGCTCGGCGCGCAGCACGTCGCGCTCAGCCGACACTTGGCCACCGGTGAGCTGTGCCTCGAGCACTTCCGTGAGCGCCCGAGCACTCTGGCTCGCAGCCCACGGAGTGGTATCGCGCGCTACGAGCACGACCCGCACAGAGCCATCGCTGTTCGCCGTGACCTCAGCACGAAGCCAACGCAGCGACTCTGGCAAAGACCAGCCGAGCGCGCGCAAGGTGCGAGCGGGTCGAGCCACGTGCAGCGTCGCGAGCTCTTGCGCGACCGGGCGGGGCAGATAAAAGCCCTTTTTGAGGCTACCGAGCTCGAGCTCCTGACCGCGCGGGCTCTGCACCAGCGTGCGCGGCGCCGGGAGCGTGAACGCTTCCGGCTCGGTGATGGCTTGCCTGATCTGGTAGCGCGCGGTGTTGTAGTCGAAGATGGTGCGAAATTCTTCGGGGCGCTCGAGTTGATCGCCCATTAGCAGCAACCGATCGAAATCGCGCACGAGGTCGAGCGCGCCCGCAGCGAACAAGCTGCGATAGGGCGCTAGCTTTGCGAGCAATGCGCCCAGCTCGCCAGCGAAAGGAGCCGCGCGCAAGCGATCGATGTGAAGCAAGATCCGCATGCCCTGCGAACGCTGCAGCGCTTCGCTCCCGGCAAGGCGCGCCAGAGGATCCGCGATTGCGTCGCGTTCCGAAGTCGATGTGGCACCGGCGACAGGCCGCGGTGGAGTGGGCGCAGCGGGCGCGGCCGCCAGAACAGCGGGATGGGCTTGGCGACGCGCGCGACGGCGGTGCTTGCGCGGAGCAACGCCGTCAGCGTTCGCAGTCGCCTCGGCGCCCTGCTCCGCTACTGCGGATGGCTCAGCGGCAGGCGCCGCAGGCTCGATTTCAACCGGCACCACGTCGAAGCGAGACCCGCTGACGTCACGCGCTGCCACTTCGAGCGCCGACCAACCGCGCTCGAGGGCGCCCCACCCGAGCGGCGCATGACACACGAGCGCCAGCACGAACCAAGGCGCCAAGCGCTGAGGAGCAGCCTGCACCCACATCAAACAGGCTTCACGGTAGCCAGCCTGCGCCGACCGAGCACGAGACCAACCCCCAAGAGCAGCACGCTACCGGCGACCCCGGCCCAACGAGGCACCGGCACCGAGGGCACCGTTGCATTCACGAACGCTTGGCGCGCGTACTCACCCCAACAGGCTTCACCACCGAGCGTGTCGAGCGCGCAAACATAGTACGGGCCAGACTCGATCTCGCGAAAGGTGCCAGCCGCCGGGAAGGTTTGGTCGAAGATTGGCTGACCCCAGCACTTGGTGGTGCCGTCGACCTTGAGCCCGCACGATTGATAAAACCCGGAGCTCAGGTGATGGAACGGGCCGGCCGGGGGCGCTAGGAGCCCAAACCCGTCGTACCCCCAACACTTCGCCGAACCATCGGGTCGCAATGCGCAACTATGAAATCCACCCAGGCTGAGCGCCGTGTACGTACCGGCGGGCGGAGTCGCTTCGCCGAACACGCTATTGCCCCAGCACGCCACCGTGCCGTTCACGCGCAGGCCGCAGCTGTGGTTAGAGCCGGACTCGACCTGGGTGTATCCGCCGACTACGGGCGTCGCTTGACCGTACGTGTTCGAGCCCCAGCACACGACTAAACTATCGCTCCGCACCGCGCACACGTGAGACTCGCCGGCGCTGATCGTGGTGTAGCTGCCAGCCGGTGCGGTGACTTGACCCGAGCTGCCGTCACCCCAACAAGCCAAGGTGTGGTCGGTGCGGATCGCGCAGGTAAAACTCGTGCCCGCAGTGACTTCGAGAAACGTGCCGCTCGGCTCCACCGCTTCGCCGTGCTGATTGGTGCCCCAGCACTGCAAAGTGTCGTCAGCCAGAATCGCGCAGCGGTGCGAGGCCCCAGCGGCGAGTTTCTTGAACTTCGCAGCGGGCGGAGTCGCTTGACCCTGACTGTCGTCACCCCAACACGAGATGCCGCCGTCGCTGCGACGCGCGCAGTTGTGCGCTTGCCCTGCGACGACCTCGGTGAACGTACCGCTCGGCACGGCCAGTTGCCCGAGCGCGTTCGAGCCCCAGCACGCCAGGCTGCCGTCACTCCGGATTGCGCAGCTGTGCGCGTCACCGGCACTCACGCTGTTGTAGGTGCCAGCCGGCACAGAGCTCTGGCCCAGAGCGTTGTCGCCCCAGCACACCAGCGCGCCGCCTGGTCGCACACCGCAGGCGTGCCGGTAGCCCGTCGCGATGCCGTTGAAGGTACCGCTCGGCGCGCTCGTCTGGCCGAAGCGATTTTCGCCCCAGCACGCCACGCTCGCGTCGCTCTTGATCGCGCAAGCGAACGGCCCCCCCGCGCTCACCGCCGTGAACGTGCCGCTCGGCGCCGCCGTCTGCCCCGCCGAGTTGTTGCCCCAGCATGTCAGCGAGCCGTTATTGCGGATCGCGCAGTTGAAACCGTCGCCCGCGCCGATGCGCGTGAAGGAGCCCAACAGCGGGGTCGATTCGCCGTTCGCGTTGCTGCCCCAACAGCTCAAATTGCCGGCGGCCAGCACGGCACAGCTGTGTCCGCTGCGAGAGCTGACATCGGTAAAGATCCCCGTGGGCGGCCTGGCCTGACCGACCGAGTTGTAACCCCAACACACGACGCTGCCGTCATTCCGGACCGCGCAGCTTTGATTCATGCCGGCGCTCAAGGTCGCTGCGCTGGCATGGCCGGACGCAACCAGAGCGATCGCAAACGCACCGCAACCGAGCGCCCCGAGCACGGGCTTTCTTGCCGACGTCGTCATGGAATGCTCCTTCAATCGCGCACACAACCACTGCTGCCGGCCGGTTTGTTGGGTCGCCTGAATTCGTCACCATCAATTGACCGAGACGGCCTTAACGTCGCTAAACCGTCGCCGCGCCCGCACTTTCAGCGCCGCAGCTTGCGCGAGCCCCGACCGTCGTGTACCTTCCCTGGCACATGTCGTCTCGCCGTTACTTTTGGTTTGGCTACTGGCCCGCGCAAAGCGCGGCGACAGGGTCGAGCCTTTAGTTCGAAGTAACGACAAAAAGGCCCAAAAAAGCACCCCGGTCGCCGCAAGCGACTCGGGGTTTTTCGCATTTGTCCCTCAGCCACCTTCCCCAGCCACCACCAGCCTCCCATGCACGTAACCAAGGACCTCAGAATCGTGGACACCACAGCCCTCCGCAGCCCGAACGACGTGATCCGAGAGCTTCCGCTCAGTGACCGCGCCGCCGACGTGGTGTTTCGCGCTCGTCAGGAAATCCAGGCGGTGCTCGAAGGCCGTGATGCCCGCAAGCTCGTGATCGTGGGTCCCTGCTCGATCCACGACACGAAGGCGGCGCTCGAGTACGCCGAGCGGCTGCTCGTTTTGCGTGAGCGCGTTTCGGACGCGCTCTTGGTGGTGATGCGTGTCTACTTCGAAAAGCCGCGCACGACCGTCGGCTGGAAGGGGCTGATCAACGACCCGCACCTCGACGGCAGCTACGACATCCCGACCGGCATCCACACCGCGCGCACGCTGCTACACGCGATCGCGGAGCTCGGTTTACCGGCTGCCACCGAAATGCTGGATCCGATCATCCCGCAGTACATCGCCGATCTGGTGAGCTGGACCGCGATCGGCGCGCGCACCACCGAGAGCCAAACACACCGAGAAATGGCCTCGGGCCTGTCGATGCCGGTCGGCTTCAAAAACGGCACCGACGGCTCGCTCGGCGTCGCCATCAACGCCATGATCGCCGCTTCGCGCTCGCACAGCTTTCTCGGCGTGGACGGCGCCGGGCGCGTCGGCGTGGTGCGCACGGCCGGTAACCCGCATGGCCACATGGTGCTGCGCGGAGGAGGCGCCGACACGAACCGCGGCGTGGCCGAGGTCGCCAAAGCGACGGCTGCGCTCAAGCAGGCCAAGGTGCAGGCGCGCGTGCTGATCGACGCCAGCCACGACAACAGCTCGAAGGATCCGGAGCGCCAGCCGATGGTGCTCTCCGATGTCGGCGCGCAGCTCCGCACCGGCAACGACGCCATCCTCGGCGTCATGCTCGAGAGTCATCTGCGCGCTGGTCGACAAGAGCTACGCGACGTGGCGAGCCTGGTCTACGGCCAGAGCATCACCGACGGCTGCATCGGCTTCGACACCACCTGCGAGGTGCTCGAGGCCTTCGCTCAGGCGCTGGCGCGCAGCGAATTGGCGCTGCGCACGTCCTGAGCGAAG
>JBEHXA010000002.1:0-60475 GCA_048498935.1 Myxococcota bacterium | reverse complement strand
AGGTAGGTCAAACCGCCCTCGAGGTTCTCTAGGGCATAGGGACTACTCGACCCGGTCTTGCTTACCTGAACGGCCTGGCTCCATTGGTCGTCGCAGGCACCGTCGACCCACGCGCAGCCAATGACGACCGTGGCCTCGACATCGCCGCCTTCTGGTGCGAAGACAGTGCCCTCGATAGAGAAGGTTTCCGGCGCACCTGCGGCTCCGCCGCCTTGGCCCGCTTCACCGCCTTGGTCCGCTCCGTCGCCTCCGCTCGACCGAACCCCGCCGGACGTCGGTGGCGCACCCGCTCCGCTCGCTTCCTCGCCACCCGTAGCGGAGGGTTGCCCTGCGGCCTCTCCACCAGCTCCCGCGTCCGCATCTTTCGACTTCGAGCCAGTGCCGCTACAGCTGGCTGCCGCTACAAAGACAAGGCCGGCTCCCAAGGCGAGGATCTTCTTCATGCGAAAACAGCAGTATCTTCGGGAATCGGGCCGGGCGTCGCCATACTCGTTTCACCCCCCGGATTGAGCGCCCGGTGGACAACGCGCGGCGCTATACCTGATCCTCGTATGGCTCGTATGAACGGAATTCGGGCGGCCGCCGCGATCGGCGTGGTCGAGGCGGCCTACCGGCTCAACGGCTCGGAGAGCGCCTGGCTCGAGGGAGTTATCGAGCAGGCCGCGGGCGACTTGGATACCGGCAGTGGCGTCTACGGCTTCACCGGTAACGATACGGCGCCGGATTTTGCGCAGAGCCCGGTCTTCGTCCAGCGCGAGCTGAATGCCGAGTTTCTCTCTCGCATCGCCACGCTGAACGCCGAGGCGCCCAACGCGATCTTCGAGCTGCTGAAGAGACGGCTGGTCACATGTGGCGGACTCGAGCAGGTGCTGGGCGCAGCGTCTCCCGTCGTCACCCACTTTCGCGGCCTGATGGCGAGCGCCAACATCGCCGACGGCTTTTGCATGTTCGCGCAAGACGCTCGCGGCGGAAGCGTGACCCTGTCCGCACCGTCGCGCGAGGTGGTCGCACCCTCGCCGCGCGTGCGCGGCGTTTGGCAGCGTGTTGGCCTGCACGTCGTCGCTGGTCTCAGGCTGCGGCGCCTGCTAGCTGCGTCCGGCGCCGGCCGTGACGCCCTGCTGTCGCCTTCGGGAAAGGTCGAAGACGCCAGCCCTGCCGTTGCGGATGATGACGAAGCCCGGCGCGCGCTCGTCGAAGCAGTCCGCTCGATGGAGCAGGCCCGTCGCGCCGACGTGCGCACCTCGCCCGAGCGAGCCCTCGAGCTCTGGCAGGCACTCGTGGCGGGGCGGTGGTCGCTCGTCGATCACTGGGAATCCGGCGGTCGCCGCTACCTCGCGGCGTACCCGAATCGCACCGGCTTGCGCGATCCGCGCGCCCTGACGCCGACCGAGCAAAGCGTGCTGCGCTACCTCGCGCTCGGCGCGACCAACAAAGAGCTGAGCTACGCGCTGGGCCTACCCGAGAAGACCGCCTCGAACGCCGTCAGCCAAATCCTCAAGAAGTTGCGCGTCAAGTCGCGCGTCGAGCTGACGGCCCTTTTCGACCCCCAGCGCGCGACGCGCTTCGACCTGTCCGTTGGCGACGAGTCGCTTGCCGTTGTCGAAGTCGATGTGCGGTTGAATGGAGATCTCGCCGACAAGCTCACCAGCGCCGAACGCGCCATCGCCGAGCGCGTCGCCCGCGGTTGGAGCAACGCGCGCATCGCCGCCGAGCGCGGCGTTGCTCCCAGCACCGTTGCCAAGCAGCTGCAGGCCATCTACGACAAGCTCGGCGTCGAAAATCGCAGCCGTCTCGCGCGCATTATCATTGATGGCAAGTGACTGCTTCGCGGCAGAGATGAAATAAGGTCGCTCTCAGCCGGCGGCGTCCATGAAGGGGCGAATCTCGATCACGCCGCGTGCGCGCGCGCACGGTGTGTTCGAAACGAGCCGGATGACTTCCTCCACGTCGGCAGCCTCGATCACCGAGAACCCGGCGAGCGGAAGCTCGCGTTTCACTGCGGAGCTCTGCTGAACCTCGAGCTTCTCATGCCAATTCCGCACCGAAGTGACGGAGCTCTGCACTGCCGCCATGAGGTTGCCGCGCTCTCGTATCACCGCGTCCTCAGCGAGCACCTCTCGCTGTTCCTCTTTGCTCAGCGCGTTCCAGCCAGCTTCGTCCCCGTACGCAAGACATAGGAATTTCATTCCATGCTCCTCAATAGATCCGATTCGTATCCGCGTAGGGTCGGAAGCATCTTGCGTGCCACTCGAGGCATCGACCGTGGCGTTTCACCACTTGCGCGAGAGCGATCGGCGCGCCAGAACCGATGCGATGAAGGGTCAGGACGATGGGATGGGTCTAACCCTCGAGCGCTGGGGGCGGCTCGCGCTGGCCACGGCCGTCTTCGCCGTAGCTGCGTGCAGACCTGCCGCGAGCGCCACGGCGAGGAGCTCAGCGAGCGACGACTCATCTACGCAGTTGAGGCAAGTCGCGACCGAGCATGCCGCCGCCTACGCCCAAGCTTTTCCAGACCTCGTCGAGTACTTGGGCGGGAGCCTCGCACACCACGACACGTTACCCGACAACTCACTGAAGGCGGTGAGCGCCTGGCAAGCGCGCGAGGACGCTTGGCTCCGGGCATTGGCGCCGATGCGGTTCGCCGTGGGCAGCTCCGAATGGGTGCTGCATGGCCACCTGCAGAACACGCTGCAGAGCTCGGCGGCGACGCGGGTGTGTCGAAACGAGCTATGGCCCGCGCATGAGTTCGGTTGGCAGTCCACGCTGCTCACCATTCTCGACCAGCAGCCACTCGGTACGGTCGTTGCGCGTACGGAGGCCTTGGCGCGCTGGCACCAACTACCGCGCTTTCTCGCGACCGAAACTGGCAACCTGCGCGAGGGTCTGCGGCTGGGCTACACAGCGCCACGAAGCAACATCGAGCGCGCGCTCACTCAGCTCAACGCCCTGCTGACCCTCGACAAGAACAACTCCCCTTTCTGGAGCCCGCTGCGACGCGACGCCGATGCGACGTTCCAAAAGCAATGGTCCAAGCTTGCGCAAAGCGAGCTGCTCCCCGCAACCCAACACTACCGGGACTTTCTGCGCGACGAGTATGCCCCGAAGGCCCGCAGCAGCCTCGGCATCACGGGCATTCCCGACGGCGCAGCCTGCTACCACGCTCAGATCCGAGCCAGCACCACGTATCAGCTTACCCCGCGCGCGGTGTACGCGCTCGGCGAAAAGCTGGTAGCCGAGCGCGAGGCCAAGGTGCTTCAGCTCGCCCGCTCCCTCTTTGGCGACGAGGTCAGCGACTTGCGCGCCGCGCGAGCAGCACTCGACGCCGACGCGCGCAACCGTTTCACTAGCACCGAAGCGGCTCTGACCTTCGTGAGCCAAGCTCTGGAGCGTGCCGAGCAAGCAGCACCACGCTGGTTTCTGCGCATTCCACGCGCGCCGCTGACGCTCGTTCCTTACCAAGACTTCGAGGCGCAGGGCCACCCAGCCGCTCGTTACGAGCCGGCCGCGGCAGACGGCTCTCACCCCGCGCGCTTTCGGATCGACGTGACGAACTTCGCGTCACTCCAACGAGCAGACGTCGAAGTCACGGCCTTTCACGAGGGGATCCCGGGACATCATCTGCAGCTCGGGCTCGAGCTCGGTAAGTCTGCGCAGCCCCAGGCGGTCGACCCGAGAGGGCTCGGCGCCTTTCTGGAAGGTTGGGCGCGGTACGGCGAGGGCCTCGCGGAGGAAATGGGCCTGTACAGCTCAGATCTCGATCGGATTGGGGCGGTCGCGCACTTGCCGACGGGCCTCGTAGTCGACCCCGGCATCCACGCCATGAGTTGGTCGCGCGAACAGGCCGTCACCTGGACCCTGAGCAAACAAGTGGCCTTCTCGGCGGAGGAAGCGGAGGCGTATGTCGATCGCATCGCCGTATGCCCGGGCGAGATGCTGAGCTACGGCTTCGGCGAGCACGAGCTCCGTGCCTTGCGCCGCGAAGCCGAGAAGGCATTAGGACCGCGCTTCGACATCAAGCAGTTCCACGACAAGCTCCTCGCTCATGGCGCCTTGCCGCTCCCCATGGTGCGCGAAATCATCATCCAGTGGCTTCAAACGTCGTGAACCAGGACGAGGTGGTGGAACGAGTCGTCGAGCGCGCTTCGTCGAAGCGGCGAAGCACAGTATTCCATAACACTTTCCAACCTTTAAGAATTTTTCCGCGAACGTGTCACAGGGCGCGGCTCTGCCCCGTCTTGATGAGCATGAAGGTTCCAATGCTCAAGTGGTTGATCCGACGGAAACTAAACGCCTTCGAACGCCAGAACGGCTACGACGCGGCGTACATGCACGAAGTGCTCGACACCGATGTCGAGGCCTTTCTCAAGTTCGGGCGCGCTACCGGCCTGCACCGATACCGCAAGGACGTGCCGCTCGACGTCTACTTCGCGGCGACGCACACGTCGTCGATCATGCTCGGATCCGTGGCGGAGGCCGAGGACATCGTGCAGGACGCCTTCCTGCGCTGGCGCGAGGTCGACGCCTCCGCGATCCTCGAGCCGCGCGCGTACCTCACGCGCATCGTGTCTCGGTTGTGCTTGGACCGGCTGAGCTCGGCGAGCAGGCGGCGAGAGCAGTACGTTGGCACCTGGCTTCCGGAACCGGTAATGGCAGAGCCGACGACAAGCCTCGCCGATGATCTGTCGATGGCACTGTTGCTCTCGCTGGAGCGCCTTTCTCCTTTGGAGCGAGCGGCGTTTTTGCTCCACGACGTGTTCGACGTCGAGTATCCAGCCGTGGCCGAGACGCTACAGCGCAGCGAAGCCGCTTGTCGCCAGCTCGCTGCGCGCGCTCGCGAGCACGTGCGCAGCAATCAGCCTCGCTTCGACGCGAACGATCAGGAAGCGCGACGCCTCGCCGACGCCTTCGTGACTGCGGTGACCACGGGTGATCTCGCGGCGCTCGGACGCGTGCTCGCCGACGACGCGGTGCTCTACTCCGACGGTGGCGGTAAGCGCCGCGCGGCGTTGAACCCGCTGTTCGGCAGCGACAGAATCGCGCGCTTCTATCGCGGCATCCACGCCAAAGGCGGCCTCGACGGTATCCGCCCCCAGCGCGCCTCAATCAACGGCCTACCCGGTTTCTTGATGCACACCCCTCAAGGCACCGAGACCATCGCGTTCGAAATCTCCGACGGCAAAATCAGCGCCGTCTTCATCGTGCGCAATCCGGACAAGCTCGGGCATTTGTCCTGAGCACAGCCGGACAATCTGCTCCTGAGCGCGTTGTGGAAGACGGCCTGGCCCCAGGACAAGCGAGCACGGGCAACACCTTTCTGCGCCAGCAGGGGAGAAGAATTTTGCGAACACTGAAGCGCGCCGACTCGCCTGGCTTCGGGCGGGCATCGGCTTTACGATGCGCCCGATGCGGTTGGCGTTTTGTGCGCTGATGGCCCTCGGTGCCGCGAGCTGTAGCAATGCTGCGAGCGGCCCTGGTGCTCCGAGCAATGGTGGGAGTGCGACTGCCGCGGGCGGGGGCGGTGGCTCCGACTCGAGTGGCGGCGCGGGAACTGGCGGCATGCCTGCTGTAGCGGGAAGCGCGAACGGCGGGGAGACGCTCGGAGGTGGCGGTAACGGAGGCATTCCGCAAGGTGGCTCGGCTGGCAACGCCGGCGGGGCAGCTGGCAGCAGCGGCGGATCAGCTGGTTCAGCCAGCGCGGGTGGCTCGGCTGGGTCGGCTGATGCGACGGGTGGCAGCGGCGCGTGCCCAACGGGCGCGATCGTGTGCGACGATTTCGAGGGCTATGCCGGGCCGGCAGATGTAGCTGCCGCGTGGACCGTGACGGCTTCTATGGCCACGGTCGCGGTCGACGCAACCAAGCCCCACGCTGGCAAGAATGCGCTCCACATCACGTCATCGGGGCAAACACCGCAAGGAGCGATCGCCCGAGCCGACGCGCCGCTCTTTCCGATCGCGGGCAACGTCTATTACGGGCGCCTGATGATGTGGCTGACCCAAGCACCGACTGGCGGCGTGCATTGGAACAACGTGCAGTCGGCAGGCTTCATGCCGAACTCGACGCAGTGGTCGAAGTACGGCTGGGGCGGCATGTTCGGCACCATCCTCGCCGGGTACACCATTCGCACGACGCCCACCGACATGCAGGCGCTCATCGACTGCTCCAAGCCGTCGAAGATGTCATTGCCCGAGAAGGCATGGACCTGCTTCGAATGGGAGTTCGACGGTGCCGGCAACCAGATGCACTTGTGGCTCAACGGCTCCCTCGTCAGCGATGCTGACGTCATCACGACTGGCACTCAGTGCGTCACACCCCAACCGCCCAACAACATTTGGCAGGCGCCCGCTTTCGCCAACGTCACGATTGGCTGGCTCCAGTATCAGGCATCGAACGTCGCGATCGAGGTGTGGATGGACGACCTGGTTCTCGACACCAAGCGCGTTGGCTGCCCCGCGCAGTAGCAGCCATCAGCTAAAATGGTGGCCCGGCGGTGAGCCGGCGGGCGTATCTCATCCACGCGATGCGCCGGTTGCGGACACTCAACCCTTGGCGGATTCGGCTGCGTGGCAGAGATGCGACCATGAACCGGCGAACGCGACTTCGAACGTCGACCCTGGGGCTAGTCAGTCTGGTCGTCATCTCTGCGTCAGTTGCGGCCGGGTGCGGTGCCGGTGCCAGCGGCACTAAGGGCTCGCCGGGCGGCTCCGGGGGCGGCGCCAACGCCACGGGCGGCGCCAACGTCGGCGGCACCTCCACCGGCGGCACCAACCAGGTCCTCGATCCAGCAGTCTTCGTCCCCGCCCAGGCGGGCCTGCGGCGCCTCACGCTGCCTCAATACCGAAACAGCCTGGCAGATCTATTCGGCTTGGCGGCTCTGCCGACGACCGAGCTCGAAGCCGACAGCGCGCTCAGCGGCTTTGCCTCCATCGCCGCCGCACGCTTGGCAGTCTCGGCTGCCATCACCGAAGAGTTCGAAACGGCAGCACTCGAAGTAGCGCACAAGGCGCTGTCCGATGCGGCAGGTCGCGCCACGCTGCTCGGTTGCACCCCAGCGGGCGTCACGGATGATGCCTGCACGTCGCAGTTCTTCACCAAGCTCGGTCGTCGTGCCTGGCGTCGGCCGCTCACGGCCGCTGAAGTGAGCGCGCTGACCAGCCTGGTCGCACCGATTCAAACCGGATTGAGCGACTATTTCGCGGGTCTCGAATACGGCATAGCTGCGCTGCTGCAGTCTCCGCACTTCTTGTACCGCGAAGAAATCGGCACCCCCGATCCCTCGAATCCAGCGCTCGCCCAATTCAACGACTACGAGCTGGCAACGCGCCTGTCGTTCTTTCTCTGGAACACGACGCCCGACGACGCGCTGCTCGACGCAGCCGATGCGAAGCAGCTCACCACGACGGACGGCTTCGCAGCGCAGGTCACGCGCCTCCTCACATCAGCGCGGGCCACTGATGCGGTCAAAAACTTCTTCACCGAATACTTCCGCCTGAACGAAGTCGACAGCTTGACGCAGCTGCCCAGCCAATATCCGCAAAATACCGCGACGATTGGCCCCGCGATGCGTGAAGAGACGGCGACCTTCATGGCCAGCATTGCGCTCGGCCAGAGCGACTACCGCAGCATTTTCGATTCGCGCGAAACGTGGGTCAACGCAGAGCTGGCGCAGCTCTACGGGCTCCCACCGCAAGCCGGCACGGGCTTCGTGAAGGTCACGCTGCCGGAGGCCGGTCTGCGCGCCGGCTACCTTGGCCAGGCTTCGTTCTTGGCCTTGAACTCACACGCGACCGGCACGTCGCCCACCCGCCGCGGCAAGTTCATTCAAGAAATGCTGCGTTGCCAAACGCTGCCGCCGCCTCCTCCGAACGTGCCACCGCTACCGAGCGACGCCGCTGCGGCCAACCAAACCATGCGGCAAAAGCTCGAGATCCACCGCCAGGTGGAGCCCTGCAAAACATGTCACGCCGTGATGGACCCCATGGGTTTGGCGTTCGAAAACTTCGACGCCATGGGTGTGCAGCGCATGACCGAAGCCGGCCAAACCATCGACGCCAGCGGCGAGCTCGAAGGCAAAGCCTTTGCGGGTCCGCGTGAGCTCGCGGCGCTGCTGCGGCAAGATACCGCTGTCGGTCCCTGCGCGGCGCGCAACCTGTACCGCTACGCCCTCGGTCATGTGGAAGGCGTGGAGGGTAACGAACAGCCGGCGGTCGATCAGATCGTCAAGACGTTCGAGGACAGCCAATTTCAGTTCACGGCACTCATTCGGGCGGTCGTGACGAGCCCTGCGTTCAGCACCGCGGCGGCACCGTCGCAAACCTTGCCGGCCGGTCAAGGCGGCATGGGCGGCAGCGGCGTAGGCGGCGCGACTGCCGGCTCGGGCGGTGACGCTCCGACGGCCGGTATGGCCAATATGGGCGGGACCGGGATGGCAGTAGCGAATCCCACATTCGCGAACGACATCGCGCCCATCATCGCGACCAAGTGCGAGCCCTGCCACACCACCCAGGCCAAGGCCGGTTTCAACTGGACCTACGAGAACCTGGTCACCAATTCGACCATCACCAGCGCGCTGGCTGGCACCTGCAAGTACATCAACGGCGCGAAAAAGCGCGTGGTCCCGAACGATCCGGACCACAGCTTGATCTGGATCAAGATCGCGATCGACCAGCATCAAAGCAGCGCCAATGGCTGCGGCGATCACATGCCGCAAGCACCGTCCCCGCACGTGCTCACAACCGCGGAGCTCGATACGATCCGTGCCTGGATCGTCCAGGGCGCGCTGCCCTAAGAGCCAGTCTAGGATTGGCTCTTAGCTTAGGCTTCGATCGCGCCGCAGCTCATCGTGACCAGGCCGTTTTCGGCGCCAACCTGATTCAGATTCGTGCCGGCCGCGCGCAGCAAGCTCAGCAGCACCACGGACGTGTTCTCGTCACCTGAAGGCGAGCGATAGTGGATACCCGGATACTTGAAGAAGCCGCCGCCCTTCCCGGCCACCAGGATCGGGTAGTCGGTCAAATTGTGGAGGCGCCCATCGGACGTATCGGTCGACGCCAAGATGGCGCAGCTATCGAGTAGGTTGCCGGCGCCTTCCGGTATCGCCTTGAGTGCGCTCAGCAGCACCGCGAACTGCTTCATCGTGTACACGGTGCTGGCCTGCACCATGGGTTGATCACCCGGCTCGTCGTGGGTGAGCTGGTGGTGCCCCGAGTTGACGTCCGCTTCAGAAAAGATGGTTCCGGCCACGCTCCCGGTGAACATCATCGAAAAGACGCGCGTTTGGTCGCACGCTAAGGCCATGGCCACCAAATCGCTCATGGCAGCCGTTTTGGCCGCGATTTGCTCCTGACCGTTTTGGTCCATGAAGCTGCCAGGATTGGTGGGCGCCATGCAGCCAGCAGCGGCGCTCATCGAGTTACCGGCGACGAGTCGGTTTTCGAGTGTGCGCACGTTGTCTGCATGCTTGTCGAGCCGCACCTTGTCCGCAGCGCTCACGCGGCTCCGCAGGCTCGCCAAGTCACCGAGCACGGAGTCGAGCACGCTCTTGCGGTAAGCGCGCGTCATGTCGGTAACGGGCGGGGGCGCGGTGCCGGGCGCCGTGAAGCCCATGCCGAAGATGCGGTTGAAGAGCGCCGCAGGATCGTATTCCGGTGGATTGGGGCTGTCGGCTCCGGAGTGCGACAGGTACTGCAACGTCGTGCCTTCCACGCTATCGACGCGCTTGGAAATGCCCACCTCGAGCGACTTGAAGCGCGAGGTGGTACCGACAATCTTGGCGGCTACCTGGTCGATGCTGGGAAGGCTGAACGTAGAACGGTAGGGCGCGCCGCCCGCGGGCTGCACGACGAGCGGTCCACCGGACAAGATGCTCACCGTGCCCGAGTGGTGCCCGCGCTCGGTGCTCGCCTTCGCGACCATGCCGGAAACGACATTGACGTAGTCGCTGACGCCGGCCGCCGCGAGCGGCGCCAGCGCGGGGCTCGGTGCCCACCCCGCTCCAGTCGTGGTCGGAACCCAGCGATCCGGTTTGACTCCGTCACCCCAAAAAAAGATCCCTAGGCGCGTCGGAATTGCGGCTCCGTCGGCAAGCGCCGTGCCGTTGCCGTTGAACATCGCCTCCAGCGGGGGCAGCGCAAACCCAATCGCCACGCCCCCGAGCGCGCCTCGAAGCACCGTCCGTCGATCGAGCTTCAATCTCGCCATGACCGCACACGATTAATGTCCGGTTTTGCGCGCGCCGCTACAGAGACCAGCCCACTTTGGCCGCGTCAGTTCGCGGCTCCGCAACAGAGGCGGATTTTTGGAGCAGTCCAGGCAGAGCCGCCGTCGCAGCTGACGCTGACGCGCCATTGAGGATCACCAAGGGATCGAGCCGGCGTCGTTCGAGAAGGTGCCGGTGGGTCCGTCGGGACCGAGCAACGCGAGCCGCACGGGGTGTTTGGCTGCTTCGTCAACGGTGCGCGCTCCGCTGTGGCCGTTGAGGTCGGTCGCGGTGTGGCCGGGGCACGCGGCGTTGACCTTGATGTTCGTGTCGGCGAGCTCCTGGGCGAATGCCACCGTGATGGCGTTGAGCGCGCTCTTGGAGGGGCCGTAGGCGACGCCGCCGATACCGCGCATCGGGAAAGCAGGGTCGGTGATGGCGCTGAGCGAGCCGAGGCGGGTAGAGACGTTGACGATACGGCCCGCAGGCGCCGCGCGCAGGAGCGGCAGCATGACCTGAGTGACGGCGATCACCCCGAAGACATTGGTTTCGAACACCGCGCGCACGTCTTCGACAGGTGTCGTGCTCGGTGCGCCGAACGTCGCGATGCCGGCATTGTTGACGAGCACATCGAGGCGCCCGAGCTCGCGCTGGATGCGATTGGCGGCAGCAGCGATCGAGTCGGCGCGCGTGACATCGAGCTCGATCGCGCGAGCGTCGCCGGCGATGCGTCGTGCAGCGGCTTCGCCCCGGGCGGCGTCTCGTGCGCCGACCAACACGGTGAAGCCGCGCGCGGCGAGATCGCTCGCGATGGCGTAACCGATACCCTTGTTGGCGCCCGTGACTAGCGCAACCTTGTTTTCGTGCATGTTCCTGAGATAGCGAGCAAAAGCTGGGCTGCCTTGGCGAATCTTGGCGCGAAAGCGTGGCGAGATAGCGCCAAGATTGCACAAGCGAAAGACCGGTCGGCGTCGTAAACTGCCCAGGTTGGCGACCCGTAAGCACCTTCTCCCGGTCTCCGTACCGGGCCTCCGCGCCCTGCGCTGGTCGAGCGACGAGCTCTACGTCGGGATGAAGGAGTCGTACACGATCACCCGCGTCGAGGCAGGCCGGTCCTCCTTTTTGACCCGCGGCAAAGTGTGGTCGAGCGCGCCTGGCTCACTCCGCATCCAAGCGCCCGGCGATGTAGTGCGTGACCTGGCGCGAGACGGCGCAGCGACCTATCAGATCGTGGTGTTTTCGCCGCACGCGGTGGAGGAAGTCAACGACAACGTCCACATCCATTCACATCTCGAGTCGGGAGATGCGCGCGGTGCAGCGTTCCACCGCTTGCACGACGCCGTAAAGAGCGGTGCTAATCGGCTAGCGCTCGAGGTCGCAGTCATCGAGGCGACCTTGGCGTTCACGGCCATCCAAGGCGCGAAATGCGAGCAGACGCGCGCAGTACGGCGCGCGCTCGAGCACCTGCGCGACCGCCTCGACGCCGAGGTAACTCTCGACGCGCTCGCCGACCACGCCGGCATCGATAAGTTTCACCTGTGCCGCGCCTTCCGAGCACAAGTCGGCCTACCACCTCACGCCTACCTCACGCAGCTCCGCATCCTGCGCGCCAAGGAGCTCCTAGCGGCCGGAGTAAAGCCGCGCGAAGTCGCGCCCCGCGTCGGCCTCTACGATCAGAGCCAATTGAACCGCCATTTCCGCCGCATCGTCGGCATCACGCCGGGCGCCTACGCACGCGAGCACGCAAGCTGACAAGCACCGAGCTTCTCAGGGCCACCGCTAGATCGGTTGCAGCTTGAGCAGGGGGAGCAGGAACGTGAACGCCGTGCCCTGCCCGGCGGTGCTTTCTACTCGTATGGATCCGCCCATTGGGGAGACGACGGCGCGGACGGCCGCGAGCCCGACGCCTCGACCGGAAAGCTCGCTCGCTCCGCCCTTCGTCGAGAGGCCATCCGAAAAGATGGCTTGTTCCAAGTCTTGGCGCGTCGCAGCCGGGAGCCCTTGGGCCCTTGCCACTGCGCTCACGGAGCTCCAGTCGATGCCGCGGCCGTCATCGGCAACGCGAACTGCGAGCATCGACTCTTCGCCCCGCGTGGAAAGAGTCAAAACGCCGACTTCGGGTTTGCCGGCGGCGCGTCGCTCTCGAGGTGACTCGAGGCCGTGGTCGACCGCGTTGCGAATCACGTGCACGAACGTGGACCAAAACTCGCCCAGCCCCTCCGCGGGCAGGCGCATGCCTGCATCTTCGATATTTACGGCCAGTTGTCCCTTGTCCATGCGGGTCGCGAGCGCGCGGCTTGCTCTGCGAATAAAGTCAGTCGCTTTTTCGTGGGCTCGTGACGCCAGGCGCCGATTCGTGCCGCCAGAGACTCATACGGCTCCCGCTTGGCGACCGCGCTCAGTACCTCTTCCAGCTCTTGAACGGAGAGATGGATTTGACCGTCCACCTCGGCCAGCGTCTTGGCGGCTTCGCTAGGAACGAACCTTTCGATGAGTGTGCGCATGGTCGGCCTCTTCGACCATACGACACCGGAGGAGCAGCGGTTTAGGCAAGCACTTCTGGCTGCACCTTGCGAGGCCGGAACGTTGCCGGGGTGGCGGAGCAACCGGCGCTCGTGATACGCAAGGCCCCCACGCATGAGCCCGCCACCTGTGCCTAAAGGTCCCGCGACTGGCTGGCAGCGCTGGCTGCCTGGCGTGCGCACGCTGCGAGCGTACGAGAGTGCATGGCTGCTGCACGACGTCGTCGCCGGCTTGGTCCTGACCACGATGCTGGTGCCGGTCGGTATCGCGTATGCGGTGGCGTCGGGAGTTCCCGGTATCTACGGCTTGTACGCGACCATCGCTCCGCTCCTTGCCTACGCGGTGTTCGGTCCGAGTCGCATCCTCGTGCTCGGGCCCGACTCTTCCCTAGCTTCGCTGATTCTCGCAGTCGTGTTGCCCACGGCGGCCGGGGATGCGGTGAAAGCGGTCTACGTCGCGAGCGCGATGGCCATCGTCTCCGGACTGGCCTGCCTGGCTATCGGAATTGCGCGGCTCGGCTTCGTGACTGAGCTCCTGTCGAAGCCGATACGCTACGGCTACATGAACGGCATCGCGTTCACGGTGCTGATCAGCCAAATGCCGAAGCTGCTGGGTTTTTCGATCGACAGTGCGGGCCCGCTGCGCGACGTGCTGAACATCGTGCGCGCTGTGCTGAACGGACAAACGAACACCACGTCGTTCGCCGTCGGCGCCGGAACGCTGATCGCGATTCTGGCGCTCAAACCGTTCAAGCGTATTCCGGGCCTTCTGCTCGCGGTCGTCGGGGCAACTATCGTTGTAGGCCTTTTGGCCCTCGACAGGAACGCGGGGGTCAAGGTGCTCGGACCGTTACCGAAGGGTCTGCCCTCCTTCGCTTTGCCGAAGCTCGACCTGGCAGAGCTATCCCAGATTGCCATCGGCGGCTGCGCGGTTGCGATGGTGGCGTTCGCGGACACCAGCGTCTTGTCGCGTACCTACGCGGCCAAGCTGCACACGCGCGTCGATCCGAATCAGGAAATGGTCGGCCTCGGCCTCGCGAACCTCGCAGCTGGCCTGTTTCAGGGGTTCCCGGTCAGCAGCAGCTCGTCTCGAACTCCGGTTGCCGAGGCTGCGGGTGCAAAGACTCAATTGACCGGCGTGGTCGGAGCGATAGCGGTCGCGCTGCTACTGATCTTGGCGCCCAACCTCCTTCAGTCACTGCCCAACAGTGCCCTGGCGGCGGTCGTGATCGCTGCTGCAATCGGTTTGTTCGAAGTACGCGATCTCGGTCGGATCTTTCGTATTCAACGCTGGGAGTTTTGGCTTTCCCTCGGGTGTTTTGCGGGTGTCGCGACCTTCGGAGTGATTCCAGGCATCGGGATCGCCATCGTCATCTCGGTGATCGAATTCCTTTGGGATGGCTGGCGGCCCCACTTCGCGGTGCTGGGCCGCGTCCAGGGCATTCGTGGTTATCACGACATCGCGCGTTACCCCGAGGCGCGGCTCGTGCCGGGCCTGGTGCTGTTTCGATGGGACGCGCCGCTGTTCTTCGCGAACGCCGAGATGTTCCAAACCTGCGTGCAGCGCGCGGTCGCAGCTTCGCCCACGACTGTGCGGCGGATCGTCGTCACCGCCGAGCCCGTCACCAGCATCGACGTGACGTCGGCGGACATGCTCGCCGAGCTAGAGCAGTCACTCCGCGAAGCCAACGTCGAATTGCGCTTCGCCGAGATGAAAGACCCCGTGAAAGACAAGCTCAGGCGCTTCGAGCTGTTCGATCGCTTCGGTGTCTTCTATGCCACGATCGGCGCCGCAGTGGATGCCTACGTCGACGAGCATCGCGTCGATTGGAAGCCTTAAGGCCCGCTCACGGGCCGCCGGCTCGAAATCCATCGCGGGCTGAGATAGCCTCGAGGGGGTATGCCGCAGATTGCCGCAAGCCGCCTGCTTGCATTCGCGCGGGAGCTACAGCGCGCCAGCACCTTTCGGGAGCTGCTCGAGACGACTCGAGCCGAAGCCATTGCGTCGACCGGCTATGCGCAGGTCTGGTTGTTCATCTCCGACACCGACGAGATGAAAGAGGCGCGCCTGATCGACTACGCCGGTAGCCAGCGCGAAACCGTGTGGGAAGTCGCGCCGGTGCTGAAGGTCGAGGGCGATGCGCTGCTGGAGCAGCTCGTCAACACCGACGAACCAGTCGTGGTCGAGGACGCCCGCAGCGATCCCCGGACCAACAAGGCCATCGTCGAGGCGCTCGGCAATCGAACCATCGTCAACATCCCGCTCCGGCTCGTCGACAAGCCGTTCGGCGTGTTCGGCTTGGGCACGTTCGGCGACGAGGGCTGTCGGCCGCCGACTTCCGAGCAGGTTGAGTACCTGGTCGGCATGGCGGGGCAGTTGTCCGTCGCGGTCAGCCGCATCCGCCTGGCAGAGGCCAATCGACGCGCCACCCAGCAGCGGCTCGAGCTCGAGCGGCGCGTGCTCGAGCATCAAAAGCTCGAGAGCCTCGGGCTGTTGGCGGGTGGAGTCGCTCACGACTTCAACAACCTACTCACGGTCATTCTGGCCGGAACCGCGTTGGCCAGGCTCGCGGTCGGCCCGAGCGAGAAGGCTTTAGAGGAGCTCGATTCGGTCGTAGCGGCGGCCGAGCGGGCGCGTGACCTCACCCGACAGCTGTTGGCCATGAGCCGCTCGCAGCCCCTCGAGCTGCGGCCGCTCGATCTCAACGATCGACTCAAGCAACTCGTCACGCTCCTGCAACGCGTCTTGTCGCAAACCATCAGCCTCGAGCTGATCGAAGGCGTTCGCTTGCCGCTCGTCGAGGGCGACTCATCGCAGCTCGACCAAGTGTTCATGAACCTGTGCATCAACGCGCGCGAAGCGATGCCGGAAGGCGGCAAGATCACGATTGAGACAGAGCAGGTTCTCCTCAATGCAGATTTCGTCGCGAGCCATCCCTGGGCCGCCTCCGGACGCTACGTTTTGGTGACCGTCACCGATACCGGCATCGGCATGTCACGTGAAGTGGTCAATCGGGTTTTCGAGCCTTTCTTTACGACCAAGAAAGAGAGCGGCGGCACCGGGCTCGGGCTGGCGGTCGCCTACGGCGTCGTGCGGCAACACCGCGGCTTGCTGCATTGCTACAGCGAGCCCGGCGTCGGCACCGTGTTCAAGGTTTACCTGCCGATGTACGTGCGAGTCGCTGCCGATACGACTCCCAAGCTGGTAGGCGCCGCGCCCCGCGGATACGAACGCATTCTGCTCGGCGAGGACGACCCTGCGGTGCGAGGAGCGACCCTCCGCGTGCTCGAATCAGCCGGCTATACGGTAGTCGCCGTCGAGAACGGCATGGAAGCTTGTCGAGCAGCAGCTGGCGCCAGCTTCGACTTGGTGTTGCTCGACGTGATCATGCCTGAAATGAGCTGCCGCGAAACGCTGAAGGCCCTAAGAGCCACGCTGCCGAGCGCGCGCTACATCCTCTCGAGCGGCTACGCCGCAGACCTCAACATCGACGAGCTGCTCAAAGGCGGAACCCTCCTCCTCGAAAAGCCCTACGATCCAGGGCAGCTACTCCGCATGGTGCGCCAAGCTCTCGATTCGTCACCCGCCCAAGCCTCGACGTGATGCCAGCGAGGTGGGCGGGTTGACTGCGCGTCGGTTACGGCTGCGGCGGGAAGGACGAGCTGCTGACGGCGAAGGTGTGGCCCGCCGGGGGCTTGAACTCGAGTGCTTGGATGGCGGGCATCGAAGTGCAGCCCGGCAGGTATGTCGGCGCCAGGTCACGCCGAAGTTCAGCGTGGTCGCGTTGTAGGTGCCGACAGGTGCCTGATCGAGGGTAGTGTCGTCGCCCAGCTCGGTCATCACGCCGAGCGTGAGGGTCGTGGGATCAGCGAACGCGATGGCGCCGTGATACGTGTCGCGAGACCAGGTGGCGAGGATCTTACCATTGCCGCTCGCAAGGGATTCGATGTTGCCGTTCACGTTGGGTTGCCACGTCACCATCGTGGTGAGGTCCTTCGGGTGAAAGTCGTACGCGCCCGAGAAATCCACGATGAAACCCGATGAAATCGGCGCGCCGGAGTTATCCGTCAAGATGCCGAGCAAGTCGTGTTCGGAGGGGCTGTAATCGTCCTCGTACACGATGAAGAACTGGATGCAAAAACCCGGCCGCAAAGGTGCTGGACGACGCGCTCGGTCTTGCCTGGCGGGGGCTTCGCGCTGCCACAATGACTACGTGTACGTGTCCAACAACATGCCTTTCGGGGCTCCTTATTGGATACGTACACGTAGTCATTACGGCGCGTGAAAAAGGGCTGCAGCGCGCGCGCATTGATCAGCACCCGCTGACCTACTGCGCGATGCATCAGCTGGCGGCCACGCAGCTCCGCCATCGCGGCGACGCTTGATTCATGGTGCAGCCGGTGCCGGCGCGGTCGGTGCGGGGGCGGCCGGCGCGGGGGAGGCCGGCGCGGGGGCGGCCGGAGCAGGAGCGGGCCTGGCGGGGGTGGGCGGCGCAGCGGCGGGCGTGGTCGCGGGTTCAGGGTGACGAGGGGTGCTGACGGCGAGCTCCAAGTGCTTTCCTTCGCGAGTGATGGCGATGCCGAAGCGGAAGGTGCCGGGCGAGACAGGCTGCTTCGAGAAGTCGCCGTCGAGGCTCTTGGTGATGTGGCCGTCCTCGATGCGCACGATGCAATGACGAGTGGCGACCAGCTCGAGCGGGGGCGCTGCCGGCACGAGCTCGAATGCTTGATCGCTGAAGGTGACTTGAATGGGCAGGCGGTCGCCCGGTTGGAACTCGAGCTCGATCGGCTTCGACCAGTCGAGCGTCCGTGCGGCTGACGAAGGATCAGCGTAGCGAATGCGCTGCGCAGGCGCGACGCCACCGCACGCGAGCGGCAACGCTGCGATCATCACGGAAACAGGGACACCCACACGTTGAACGAATCGAGCGAACATGGTTTCTCCTACGCACGTAGTACTTGCTGAACAAAAAAGGGATCAGCTCGGCGGTTGATTCCCGAAAAAGACCGACTGAAGCACACTCAAGAGCACGAAGCAGAGCAGCACCGCACGCAGCCAGGGGCGCTGAAAGCCCCACCGCGGTGCCGGTTCGGCGACGACGTGAAGCAGGCGCCGCACCCTGCGCGCGAGCAAGCTCTGGCGCACGAGGCCGACGCCGGGCACGGCAGCGCGCATTTGCTCGCCGCTGACGACCAACACGGAGGCCAGAGCATGGGCATCGGCGCCGCCTTCGACCGCCGCAGCATCCGCGCGCAGCTCCATCACGGCCCGAATGCGATTTACCACCGCGCGGGCACCCGGCAAGAACCAAAGCACGTCACCGAGCAGGGCCAGCAGCGGCGAAAACAGCGTGTCGAGATGAGCGACGTGAGCGAGCTCGTGCAGCAAGCAAGCCTCGCGCTCAGCCGGCGAAAGCTGCGCGTGGTACTGCGCTGAAAATACCACGTACGGCGCGAGCACACCGGCCGCATACGGCGGCCCCACGTGAGCCGGATCGATGACGATGCGAACCTGGCGGCCCCTGTGGGAACGCACGCAGAGCAAAGACGCGCTGCTACGCCGCTTCGACCAATGCCAGCACCATGAGCCGAGGCGCCTCGCAGCAAGCGCAGCGCTCACCAGCAGCACACCTGCCGTCAGGTACACGGGCAGCGGCTGCCAGAGCCGAGTCAGCGCGCTATCGAGCAACTCCGCCGCGCTCTGTGGATATTGCTGGCCGGCGTGGAGCGCACCGAGCCGCAGCTGCACGTGCAGCCCCTCCTGCGTCACCCCCAAACCAGCCTGAAACGTGCCGAGATCTTGCCGAACCCCGAGCACCCGCTGCCAGAAGAACGACCCTGCTGGGATGCCGCGCCCCGCATCCCAGAACAGCTTGAGCCACGGCGCGGAGAGCAGCGCGAGCGCCACCCGATCGGGCCCGATGCGGAACACCCGGAGCACGATCCAAACCAGCAGCCACGCCCCTCCGAAGGAGAGCATGCCGTTGATCAAGAAATTGAAGGTGAAGGCAGGCAGCATCAGCGCTTGCGCTCCTTCAGCTTGGCGTCGATTAGCCGCCGCAGCTCCTGCAACTCTTCCGTCGATACGTCCGCCTGGTTGAGCAGCGCAGTCACAGGCGCGAGACGTGCAACACCGAACAGACGCTGATGGAGACGCGAAAGCATGCCGCTTGCCCGCGCCGACTTGCTCGAAACGCCATAGAGGTAGCGCTTGCCCTCACGACGCCTCAAAAGCACGCCCTTCTGATGCAGCCGCCCCAGCACCGTCATCACGGTCGTATACGCCAGCTCCTGCCCCGCCTCTTTCAAACCCTGCTGAACCTCACCCACACTCCGAAGCGGCCCCTGCCCCAGCTGCTCCAAAATCCGTACCTCCAGCGGTCCAAGCTCATGCGACGCAGTCACGCCCCCTAACTACTACACGAGTAGTATTAGTCAAGCCAGCCTCGTGCATCGTTCTGGCACGCGGCCCTGCTGACTGTGACGAAAGTAGTCACCTAAGCGCACGGCGTCGGCGCCAGATTGCGCTAGTGATCGAGCGTCGCCCGTGTTTTGCACGGCGCCCCAACCACGTGAAGCTCGTTCCAAAACTAGCCCTGGCCTTGTTCGCTGGCGTGTTCGTCGTCGTCGCGGGGTTTACCGGATGGCGGGTCCAGCACGAGATAGAGCTGTTTGACCAGGATGCTCGACGAGACCAGCGCATGGTGGGCGTGACCGCCGGTGCCGCGCTGGCACGAAACAGGAGCGTCGACGAAGCCATTCGGCTGGCGCGTCGTGTGGATGAGTCGCGTGAGGGCATCCGCATCCGCTACGTCTCTCTGGCCGAAGATGCACCCAGCAAGCTTCGACCATTGGTGAGACCGGGACCGAGCCAGCTTCAAGAGCCGGGCAAGGCGCTCCAAATCGTCAAGGCGAGAACTCGCGAGACCGAGCCAGCCGACCTGCTCGTTACCTACGTCGCTGCACCGGTGCAAGAACATCCGCGAGGAGCCATCGAGCTTTCTCAACCGCTGGCGTCGCGCGCCGAGTATGCGTGGCGGGGCGTGTGGAGCGCGCTGGCGTCGAGTCTTGCCATGCTCGTCGTTGGTGGGCTGGCCATGGCACTGATCGGTGCTCGCGTCGTGGGCCGGCCAGTCGCAGAGCTAATTTCAGCGGCGCGTCGCATCGGCGCCGGCGAGTTCAACGTGCTGCAGTCGATCCGCCGCCGAGACGAGCTGGGTGAGCTGGCACGCGCAATGCGCGACATGAGCGCAGACCTGGAAGCCGCTCGTAATCGTGCTCACGAAGCGGCGGAGGCCCGGATCCGCGCGCTCGAGCAGCTGCGCCACGCTGAGCGTTTATCGACGCTGGGTCAGCTGGCGTCGGTCTTGGCACACGAAGTGGGGACACCGCTGAATGTCATCGCGGGTCACGGCAAGCTGATCGAAGCAGGCCGCCTGGACCAGGATGGCACCCGAGAGAGCGCCGCAACGATCCGGGGTCAATGTGAGCGCATCACCGGCATCGTGAGGCGAATCCTCGACTATGCCCGGCGCAGCCCCCCGAAGCGATTGTCCGTGCCCGCATCCGATGTGTTGCTGCAGACGAAAGCGATGCTACGCGGTCTCGCCGAGCAGCGGTCGGTCGAGCTCGTCGCAGGTAGCCCGCCGGAAGACGTGGAGATTTTCGTCGACCCCGGTCAGCTTCAGCAAGCGCTAACCAACCTCGTTATGAACGCGATTCATGCGAGCCCGACGGGCGCAAAGGTCGAGCTGGGTGTAGACGTCGCAGAAACTCCCGGCGAGCGAGGCGCGGACCCCGCGTCGGCTCGCTCATCCGCGCTCGTCGTTTTCAAGGTGCACAATCAGGGCGAACCGATCGAAGCGAGCGATCAACAAAAGATATTCGAGCCTTTCTACACCACCAAGCCGCCAGGCGAAGGAACCGGCCTGGGGCTCAGTGTGGCTCGCGATATCGTCAGCGAGCACGGAGGCTTCATCGAGGTTTCCTCGACCCGAGCCGAGGGCACGACCTTTAGAATCTGCATACCAAGGAGGATCCCCGATGCCGGCGAGAGTGCTCGTAGTCGATGATGATGAGGCGACTCGCCGGATGGTCGCGCTTGGCTTACGCGGACATGGGCACGAGGTCGAAACTGCCGCGAGCGCTGGTCGCGCCGCCGATACCGCTCGAGCATTCGAGCCGCAGGTAGTCATCACCGATCTGAACATGGCCGGCGGCTCCGGGATCGAGCTATGCCGGAGGTTCGCGGACAGCTGGCCCGATGTGCCGATCATACTCATTACGGCATTTGGCAGCATGGAGGCGGCGGTCGAAGCCATGCGGGCCGGAGCCTACGACTTCGTGACCAAGCCGTTCGACATAGAAGGTTTAGCCATCGATGTCGAACGCGCTTTTCAGCACCAAACCCTCAAGAGCGAGGTCAAACGCCTACGCGCAGCGGTCGGGCAGGCCGGCTGGGGGGACGCCATCTTGGGTAAGAGCACAGCGGTGGCTGAGCTGCGCTCGATGCTGGAGCGCATTTCGAAGACCGAAGCCACGGTCCTTATCACGGGTGAGACCGGCACCGGGAAAGAGGTAGCGGCGCGCGCTCTGCATCAACAAGGACGACGACACGGTGGGCCTTTCGTTGCCATCAATTGCTCCGCGCTGCCCGAGGCTCTGCTCGAGAGCGAGCTATTCGGACACGTCAAAGGCGCGTTTACGGACGCGCGGGCGAGTCGAGCAGGCGTCTTTATCGAAGCCGACAAGGGCACGCTTTTCCTCGACGAAATCGGCGAGATTCCGGTTTCCGTGCAGGCTAAGCTCCTGCGCGCGCTCGAAGAGCGCCGAGTCCGACCAGTCGGCGGCGACGGCGAAGTGCCATTCGACGCTCGGCTCGTCGCGGCTACAAATCGGGACCTGGAACAGGCTGTCCAGGAAGGTACTTTTCGCGAGGACCTCTACTACCGTCTCAACGTGGTCCATCTCCATGTGCCGCCGCTGCGCTCTCGGGGCGGTGACGTATTGCTGCTGGCACAGCATTTCTTGGCGCAGCTCGCGACCCAGTCACGACCGGAAGTAACAGGCATTTCCGAGTCGGCTGCCGAGCGATTGCTCACCTATCCGTGGCCCGGAAATATTCGCGAGCTTCGTAACGCCATCGAGCGAGGCGTCGCTCTCACTCAGTTCGATCACATTCGCGCTGAGGACCTCCCCGAACGCATTCGAAGCTACGAACCAAGGCACGTGCTGGTTGCCGGGGACGATCTCGAAGAGCTGGTCTCTCTCGAAGAGGTCGAAAAGCGCTACATCCTCAAAGTGATGCAAGCGGCAGGCGGGAACAAGTCGCTGGCCGCCCAAACGCTCGGCGTGAGTCGACGCACGCTCTACCGCAAGCTCGGTGAGTACGGAGCCGGCGGTTCGGTCGACTGACTGAGGTGTCGCTGCAACTTTGGCATCGGACATGCACGCTGGCGTGCATGTCCGTCCCTCTGGCGGTTGTATGTGACGCTGACATTGCCTTTCGCGCGCTGCTTCGAACGGCGCTCGAGGCCGCCGGCTACCTGGTCATCGAAGCCGCGAGCTCCCAACAGCTCGACGTGGCACTCGCGACCAACGCCGCGTTGACAGCGCCGAGAGTCTTTCTGGCTCTGGGAGCAGAGCTAGCGGTCCCCTGTCGCGTCGGAATCGCATGGCTGGGCCACCAGCGTCGAGAGGCCGGCCTGCCCGCGCCCGATACCTTGATCATGCTCGAGTTCGGGACAGCGCAGGACTCGTTGAAACCGACCTTCATCGCCTGCGAGCCAGCCGGGCACCTAGAAAAGCCCTTCGATCTTGGGCTGCTGCAGAGCATCGCCAGCAGCTGCGCCGTCGTGACTACTTTTGGCACACGATGCCAAGTGGATACATGAGGCGTCGCGCGGGGCCCGCCTCATCGACGGGAAAAATTCTGGGCACGCCAATTGCTCTCTCCCTGACCGGAGGCGTCACGTGTGTTTCCTGATAGCAATCGGCGCGGCGAGGAACGATTGGCACCTCGCCAGCTGGCTCGAGGACCAGCTCGGCGATCGGGCAGAGGTCGCGATCGCTCCTATGCCACTCGCCCTGCGCTTTCCCGCCCATGACCTCGTCCTTGCGATCACCAGTCGGGGTTGCTCGTGCGACATGTTGATTCGAGTCGAGCGAGGGACCCGGCAGACCGCCGCGAGTCCTCGCGTATCGCTGACCCGCGACTGTCGCCAAGCACTGGCCAGTCTAGCTCGTCGCCTTGGAACGCTGCGCTTGTTCGTCGGACGCATTCCGACCACTGGGCGCGCTGAACTGGCGCGGTTGACCATGACGGCCGACCAGCTCGCGGCCCCACAGACCGACGTACCGACCGAGCTCCTGGTTGAAGTGGGCGCTCGCTCCAGCTCGCACTCCTGAGGATATGAACCTGCTCCACCGCCCCCCAAGTCCCTCGCCCAGGACGTCGGTACAGCCTCGAATCGCCTTGGTCTCTACCCACGGCTACGTGGCGGCCGAGCCTCCACTTGGCGCCGCAGATACGGGCGGACAAGTGGTGTACGTGCTGGAGCTAGGGAAAAAGCTGGCCCAATTGGGTTACTCGGTCGACATCTGGACCCGACGCTTCGAGGAGCAGCCCGCGATCGACGTGGTGGCGGAAGGCGTTCGCGTCGTGCGCGCGCCGTGCGGCGGGTCCGCGTTCGTACCCAAGGAGTACCTCTTTCGCTGCCTCGACGAGTGGTGTGAACACGCGCTGCGCTTCATGCGCCAGCACGACCTTTCCTACAGCTTCGTCAACAGCCACTACTGGGATGGAGGCCTTGCTGGCCAGCGCCTGGCAGATGCGTTCGGGATCCCTCACCTGCACACTCCGCATTCCCTAGGCTTGTGGAAGGAGCGGCAAATGCTCACGGACTTTCCCAACGACGGGGCACGCTTCGAAAAAACCTACAACTTCGGGACACGCGTCCAGCAGGAGCGTCAACTGTATCGCGAGTGCGACTTCTTGATAGCCACGACGCCCGCGCAAACCGACATGCTACAGATGGACTACGACGTGCCGGCAGAAAAGCTGCGCGTCATCCCGCCAGGCTACGACGACACGCGCTTTTTTCCCGTTGGCGACGCATCACGGGAGCTGCTCCGGAAAAAGCTGGGCTTTTCGGGAAAAGTAGTGCTCTCGGTGGGCCGCCTCGCGCGCAACAAGGGCTATGACCTGCTGATTCAAGCTTTTCGTGAGGTCTTGGCGCGCGAGCCCGAGGCGCGATTGCACTTGGCCGTTGGCGGCGAAAGACCAAGCGAGCGCGAGCTCCTCGTCCTTCAGGAAAGCCAGGCCCTGGTGAGCGAGCTCGGGCTCAGCGAGCGGGTCCAATTCAGCGGTTTCGTGCCTGAGCCCGAGCTACCGGACCTCTATCGCGCGGCAGACGCGTTCGTCCTCAGCAGTCGTTACGAGCCGTTCGGAATGACCGCAGTGGAAGCGATGGCTTGCGGCACCCCCACCATCGTGACGACGCACGGCGGGCTGTTCCGTCTGCTTCGCTTCGGCATCGATGGGCTGTTCGCAGACACGTTCGACGCAGCGGACCTTGGCGTCACCATCACCAAGGCACTGCGGCACCGCAAGCTTGCAGAACGGCTATCGCGAAACGGTGCGCAGACCGCGCGTAGCCTTTTTACGTG
Source organism: Myxococcota bacterium (assembly GCA_048498935.1). Taxonomy (GTDB): domain Bacteria; phylum Myxococcota_A; class Polyangia; order Polyangiales; family Polyangiaceae; genus PMG-095. Next base: position 36,090 of record JBEHXA010000002.1, on the reverse strand, counting down.
GACCGGGGTCGCGCAGCAAGTCGTCGGCGTATTCGAGGACCGCCAGACGCAAAGGGTATCAATTTCTGAGCTCGAGCCCACAACGGATTGGTTCGGACCGGATGAACACTCCGTAGCATAGAGCAGTACCGGCACACTTACGCCGAGCCAGTGAGAGCCGCGTTGTCTACATGGTGCCCGACGACATGAACGTTCCAACGTGTCCCCTGACCTACGGTGAAGTCGAAGAACTGCGTACATTTCTGCGCGACTATGTTTCGAGCTTCGAGCAGCTGGCAGCGCTGCTGCTCCTCGCTCGCTCGCCGCGCCGCTCTTGGAGATCTAGCGACGTTTCGACAGCGTTAGACCTTCCGGAAGAGATAGTCGACGGTGCGCTTGCCGCGATGTCGGAGCGTCTAGTCTTGCGTCAGCGAAGTGCGGGGGCGCGTCCCATCCATCACTACGCGCCTCACGCCGAGCTTGAGCCGCTGATCGAAAGGCTAGGCAATGCCTACTGCGAACACCGCCTGACGATCGTGCAACTCATGACGTCGAACGCCATGGATCGGGTAAGAGGTGCCGCCGCACAGCGCGTCGCCGACGCACTCCGCCAGGAACGGAGCAAGAAGTGATGGCGACAGTTGGCTACGACGCGTCTCCCGAGGAACCCTGTCAATGGTCGACATTCGCCTTCTGAGCACCGATCTCGACGGAACAATCCTGGGCTCGGCCGAATCGGTAGCGCGATTCAAGGCGGCTTGGGAGAGCATCCCGCAAAGCCGCCGGCCCATCCTCTGCTACAACACCGGACGGCTGGTCGCCAATGTGGTCGCTTTGATGAACGAAGCGGCCCTGCCGCGGGCCGACTACGTGCTCGGCGGCGTGGGAACGCAAGCCTTCGACGTTGCGACCGGACAGGAGCTACCGGGCTTCCAGGCGCGGTTCGCGCAAGGTTGGAGCTTGGAGCTCGTGGAGCGGACTTTGGAACGCGAATTTCCAGCGGTCCAGCGGCAGCCTCCAGAGTTCTTGCATCCCTACAAGTCGAGCTGGTTCCTGCAGGCGGCGACCCCCGAAACTCTCGCAGCGATCGAACGGAGGCTGCAGGAAGTTGGCGTCGATGCCGTCCTCGTCTATTCGAGCCAGCGCTATCTCGACGTGTTGCCAAGACACGCCAGCAAGGGGAAAGCGCTCATTTGGTTGGCTCAACACCTCGGAGTGCATCCGCGCGCGATCGCCGTCGCAGGCGACAGTGGCAATGACAGCAGCATGTTCAGGATCCAGGGGGTGCGGGGCATCTTGGTTGAGAACGCGCAGCCGGAGTTGATCGAGGCTGCCCTCGGCACGGATACCTACTCGGCCAACGGTATCCTCGCCGAAGGAGTGATGGACGGGCTGCGACACTACGGGGTCCTCGAAACACTACCCGCACGACCGACGCTCCTCAGCGTCTCGCGAACCGTCGCGCCTGACTTGTTTCGAAAGGCAGACTTAGCGACAATTTCGGACAGCGACACCGAACTGGTACGCGAGGGCTACCGTCGCGCGATCAAGACGCTTCATAAGAACATCACCCACTGCGGGTTCTCCGCTGCATCGCTGGAAGACAACGACGTGACGGGAACAGACGCCAACTATCGGGCTATCTGGGCCCGCGATGGGGCCATCACGGTCATACAATCGCTGTTCCTGAACGATTCAGCGATCCGTGAAGCGCAGCGGGCGACGCTGTTCACGCTGCTCGAGCGCGTCAGCCCTGTGGGGCAGATCCCGTCCAACGTGCAAATCGACACGATGAAGGCCGACTACTCGGGCGTAGGCCGCATTGCGTCGATCGACAGTGGGCTGTGGGTGATCATCGCGGTCTACAACTATGTCCAGTTCACTGGTGACACCGCGTTGTTGAGGGAATTCTCAGCAACGCTTGCCAAAGCCATGGACTGGCTGGCGGCTCACGACAGCAACGACGACGGTCTGCTCGAGATCCCAGAAGCTGGCGATTGGACGGATCTGTTTGGTCACAGCTACAACGTGCTCTATGACGAAACGTTGTGGTACCGAGCCAACGTCTGCTTCGGTCGCATGCTCGAAATGCTCGGGGATCGCCCAAGAGCGGCTCAGTACCTGCGCGCAGGGCAGCGTATCCGCGGCGAGATCCTAGACAGCTTTTGGCCTCGGACACGCCTCGAACCAACGACCGTTGCGCCGAGTTTCACCGAGCAACAGTTCTCGCTCGGTGACGCGCGCTACTTGCTTGCACAAATTTCGCCGTTCGGCTTCTCCTGGCGCTGCGATGTGTGGGGAAACATCCTCGCCTTCCTGTTCAACGTGCTCGACGTCGCGCGCGCCCGAACCGCGTTCGAGTTCATGTGGGGCGCCGGTGTGAGCGAACCTTTCCCGACGCGCAACCTCTACCCCCCTGTGGCGACCGGTGACCCGGAGTGGCGTCCCTACTTCGTCGTCAACTTTCTGAACCTACCCAACCACTACCACAACGGCGGGATTTGGCCGCACATCGGCGGGATGTGGGTGCGCTTCATCCATCGCCTCGGGATGCGGCCCCTTGCTTGTCGAGAACTGGTCAAGCTCGCCGAGCTCAATCGTCGCGGTGTTCGGAGTGAGTGGGAGTTCAACGAGTGGGCCCATGCAGGGACGGGTCGCCCCATGGGCAAGCGCTTCCAAGCGTGGTCCGCCGCCGCCTACTTGCGAGCCTGTCAAGAGCTGGAACTGGTGGTGGATGAAACGGAGCAAGATTGAATCCACTCGCGCACAAGGCAGGCTCTGGCGATCTCGTGAATAGTAGTGTGAAGTTGATACAAGCGCGGATTGTTTCTGTTTATTGCACCCGAGTGTGAGCCAATGGACGCAACTGTGCGCATAAGCAAGGGCGCTAGTATGCCGATGCCTTAGCAATATGCCTCGCGGGTGATCTTCCGCCACGCACGAGGCTGCACAAATGCCCATAGTTCTGCGTCAGACGGTTGGCCTATCCATTGCACGTCAGCGCGCATCACCTAGAATTGGCGTCTAGCAGGGGCGGGCTTACTCTTGCTGTGCAGGCGCCCAGGGAAGGTCACCATGGCGGAACGTCCAACTCAGATTCTGCTCGTTGACGATGATGATGCCGTACGCAAGGTGATGGAGCGAGTGCTGGCGCGGGCGGGATTCACGGTTGAGTCCGTTGGCTCGGCTAGCGAAGGACTCGACCGGCTGCGGAGGGGTCGACGATTCGATGCGATTGTGACCGACCTCATGATGCCGCAAATGGACGGCATGCAGCTCCTCCGCTTCGTCCGACAAATGGACTTGGACGTTCCGATGATAATCGTAACTGGCAAGCCCACGCTCGAGTCCGCGCTCGAGTCCATGGAGCTGGGGGGCTTTCGTTACCTGCCGAAACCGGTCGAGAACCAGCGACTGGTCGACGTCGTCCGAGATGCCGCGACACAGCACCGCATCCTCTTGCTCAAACGGAAAGCGCTCGAAATCTGCGAGTCCGGCGGGTGGTTGCTCCAAGACCTGGATGACCTCGACGAGCGGTTCACGCGCGCGCTCGAGAAGCTCTGGATCGCTTATCAACCCATCGTCACCTGGCCGGCGCAAACGGTCTTTGGCTACGAGGCGTTGGTGCGGTCGTCAGATCCCGACTTGCCCACGCCTGGGATGCTCTTCGACGCTGCCGAGCGGCTCGGGCGAGTACAGGAGCTCGGGCAACGTATCCGAGACACTGTCGCCGAAGGAGCCAGCTCAGCACCGCCGAACTCACTGCTGTTCGCGAATCTCCACGCGCTCGACCTCACGAACGACAAGCTCTACTCCCCGAGCTCGGCGCTTGCGTCGCTTGCCAACCGAGTCGTCCTCGAGATTACCGAACGCGCATCCCTTCATCGCATCGACGACTTGAAGGGGCGGATGCGCGCCCTTCGCGACCTAGGGTTCAAGATCGCCATCGATGATCTCGGGGCCGGCTACGCGGGTCTCTCGAGTTTTAGTCAGCTCGACCCGGATCTCGTGAAGCTCGACATGTCGCTGATTCGCGACATCGACGGCTCGTCCGCGAAGGCGAGCTTGGTAAAGTCGATGATTTCCGTGTGCACGCAGGACCTGGGGATCCGCGTCGTCTGCGAAGGTGTAGAAACGGTCGGCGAGCGCGATGCCTTGCATCGAGTCGGCGCGGATCTGCTTCAGGGTTTTCTGTTCGCCAAGCCCGACCGTGGCTTCCGAAAAGCCAGCATCTTTGCGCCCGCTTTCGCTTGAGGTTGCTGCTCAGGATTACCCGGGGGCGATCCTCGCCTTGGCGTGCACATCGGCCTCGCTGTCGGCGAAGCGCTGGGCGATGGCGTGAAACTCCGCTTCGAGCTCGATGAAAGCATCGACCATGTCCGGGTCGAAGTGCTTGCCGCGGCCCTCGAGAATGATGGCGACCGCCTTCTCGCGCGGGAACGGCGGCTTGTATACGCGCCGAGAGATGAGCGCGTCGTACACGTCGGCCACCGCCATCAGCCGCGCCGACACCGGAATGGCGTCGCCCGCCAGTCCCTCTGGGTAGCCAGAGCCGTCCCACTTCTCTTGGTGGTAAGTAGCAATTTCCCGCGCCATGCGGAGAAAGCTACTGGGCGCATCCAGTAGCCTTTCGGCAGCCACGATCGCATCCCGCCCCAAGGTGGTGTGCGTCTTCATGATCTCGAATTCCTCGACGGTGAGTTTACCGGGCTTGAGCAAAATCGCGTCCGGAATACCCACCTTTCCGATGTCGTGCAGAGGAGCCGACTTGTAGAGTAGCTCGATCGCGCTGGGGGTAAGCTCTGCCGCGAAACTGGGATGGGCGCTGAGCCGAGTCGCCAGCGAGCGCACGTAGTTCTGCGTGCGCCGGATGTGGTTGCCGGTCTCGTTGTCGCGCGTCTCGGCGAGCGATGCCATGGCCATGATCGAGACGTCTTGCACGACTTGCACTTCGTGGGTGCGCTTGGCAACTTCTGCCTCCAAGTAGGCGTTCTTGTCCTTCAGAAAATCGGCTGCCGCTTTTAGCGTGAGCTGAGTGCGGACTCGAGCAAGCACGATCGCCGCAGAGATGGGCTTGGAGATGTAGTCGACGGCCCCGACATCGAATCCGTGCTGCTCGTCTCCGACCTCGGCCTTCGCGGTGAGGAAGATGATCGGCACGTCACGTGTGCGGGCATCGGCCTTGAGGCGCTTGCAGACCTCGTACCCATCGATGCCCGGCATCATGATGTCGAGCAGGACGAGATCCGGTGGCATGGCTGACTGCGCCACCTTCAGCGCGCGCTCGCCGTTGTTGGCGACTTTCGTGTCATAAAACGGGCTAAGCACACCGTTCATGAGCGCCAGATTGTCTGGCGTGTCGTCGACGATCAGCACGGTCGCCCTGGCGTGTGTGGCAGCTTCAGCGTTCATCCGACTCCCTCTTCGACCCCTGCTAATGCGTACCGAGGTCGCTACTCTCCAAGCTATCAAGGTCCATTGGAAATTCAAAGGTTGCCTTCGGTCGCCTCACTCTGAAGGGCGAGCTGAGCTCGAGTTTGCTCGACACCAAGGCTCGGCTCGTGAAACCATGAGCGGTCGTTCGCGAGGGTCGCCCAATGACGGAATGGGAGGAAGGCAGAGAATCTCGGCTTAGCTTCACGGACCTGAGCGTCGCCGACGCGGAGCGACTCGTCGTGCTCGTCGAGTCTTCTGGCGATGCCATCGCCACGACGGACCTGAATGGCGTGGTTACCAGTTGGAACAAGGCGGCCGAGGGCATGTTCGGTTTCACGGCGGTCGAGATCATAGGCCGCTCAATCAAGTGCATCGTGCCACTCGCGCTGCACGCCGAAGGCAACGCCATTCTGGCGCGCTTGCGTCAAGGCGACGCCATCGTGAGTCAGGAGACGCAGCGGCAAACCAAAGACGGTCGTTTGCTCGACGTGGCTTTTACTGCCTCGCCTCTTCGGGGCAAGGACGGCCGCGTCCGGGGTTGCTCGAAGATCGTTCGCGACATCACCCAGCAGAAGCAACGCGAGCGCGAGTTGGCGCGGCTGTTGCGGCTATTCGAGGCGCTCCGCGAAATCCATCAGGTCATCGCAGGCGCAACCACTCGGGGTGCAATACTCGAAAAAATCTGCCAGGCTTTGGTCGAGCGGGCAGGCTTCGGCTTGAGCTGCATTGGCTGGTACGATGCGGAGAAGCGTCTGCTCGCGCCAGTCGCCGTTTGGGGAGACGACTCGGGAACGTTGGTCGCGATTCAGGCGCGAGTGCAGGAACATCCCGAGCAGCGCGGACCGATAGCGCGAGCCCTCGACGAGGGGCGCCCCTACTTTTGCAACGACGTGCTCAGCGATCCGGCGACCTTGCTTTGGCGCGATGAAGCGATACGCCGCGACTTCCAGGCCGTGGCTGCCTTGCCGATTCGGCAGGGGGGCGAAGCGCAGGGGGTGCTCACCGTGTTTGCCCGAGAGCGCGACTGCTTCCAAGACAAGGAAGTCGCGCTCCTCACCCAAGTTGTGCAAGACCTGGCGTTCGCGCTCGAGAACCTGACGCGCGAGGAAGCGCGTCGCGCGGCTGAAGCGAGCCTGCGCGCGGAACGTGACTTTTCTGACGCCGTTCTGAACAGCCTGCCCGGCGTCTTCTACGTGTACGACAGCGATTTGCAGTTCCTACGTTGGAACCGCAATTTCGAGCGCGTCAGCGGCTACAGCGGCGAAGAGATCGCGGCCATGCAGCCGCGGGACTTCTTTGCGGCTCACGAGCATGCGCTGTTGGCCGAAAGGATCGGTGAGGTTTTCGAGCGAGGTGAATCGAGCGTCGAGGCCGGCTTCGTTGCCAAGGATGGCAGCTCTACGAGCTATCACTTCACCGGCGTCAGGGCCGAGATCTCGGGCCGGATCGGCGTGGTGGGTGTCGGCATCGACGTGAGCGAACGGGTGCGCGCTCAAGCAGCCCTAGCCGCCAGTGAAGCGCGCTACCGCACCCTGTTCGAGCATATGCCCGACGGCATCCTGATTGGCGACAGTCAAAGCTACTACCTGGATGCCAACGCCAGCATGTGTAGCATGCTCGGTTACACGCGGCAGGAGCTGATAGGCATGCACGCCTCCGACATCGTGGTGACGGAGGAGCGCCCACAGGTCGAAGAAGCGATCGGTGTCATCAACGCCGGCGACGTTTTCTCCCGTGAGCTGAAGTTCCGCCGCAAGGACGGCTCGGTCTTCCCGACCGAGGTCCTCGGTACGCAGCTGCCGGACGGCAATATGTTCGGCGTGATCCGGGACATTTCCGAACGTAGGCGGGCCGAAGGCAACCTGCGCGAGCTGAACGAGACCCTCGAACAGAAGGTAGAGCAACGCACGTTGGCCCTGCATGAAGCCAAGGAGCAGGCCGACGCGGCCAATCGCGCCAAGGGCGCTTTCTTGGCGCACATGTCGCACGAGATTCGCACGCCAATGAACGCGATTCTGGGCTTCGGTCAGTTGATGCAGCGCGATTCGGATCTCTCGCCTCGTGATCGTGACCGTCTGAGCAAGATGATGGCCAGTGGCTTCCATCTGCTCGAGCTGATCAACAACGTACTCGAGATGTCGAAGATCGAAGCCAAGAAGGTCTCGCTCAACTCGAGTATTTTCGATCTGCACGCGGCCGTTTCAGCCGTCGCCGACATGGTTCGCGGAACTCTCGAGCAGAAGGGCTTGCACCTCACCCTCGTCGGGCTCGAAGGTCTGCCGAGGTACGCGCAGTCCGATCGCACCAAGCTGCGGCAGATTCTGCTCAACCTGCTGAGCAATGCGGCAAAGTTCACTCATGAGGGTAGCGTGACGCTGCGCTCGAGCGTCGTTGCGATGACCGATCCGGCGAGGCCGCGCGTACGCTTCGAGGTCGAGGACACCGGAGTGGGCATCAGCGATGCCGAGCTGAAGTTGGTGTTCGAGCCTTTCGCTCAAACGGACAGCGGGCGCAGCAACACTCATGCCGGGACGGGGCTGGGCGCCTCGATCAGTCGGGACTTTGCGCGTTTGCTCGGCGGCGAGTTGACCGTGGAGAGCGAGCTGGGCCGTGGAACGACGTTCGTGCTCGAGCTCCCCCTCACGCTCGGTTCCGAGTCGGACGCCGATGACAACAGCGAGCTCGACCACGAGATCGTGACCTTGGCGCCGGGGCAGCGCCCGATCAAGGTTTTGGTGGTCGACGACGAGCCGAACAACCGCGAGCTCTTGCGCGACCTCTTGGCGCTAGCCCGCATCGAAGTCGTCGAGGCCGAAGATGGCTCGCGCGCCAGCGAGGTGTTCGCACTAACGAAGCCCGACTTGGTGTTCATGGACGTGAAGATGCCGGGTGTAAACGGCGTGGAAGCGACCGCCCAGATACGCGCCACGCCGGCGGGCAAGTCCGTACCGATCATCATGCTCAGCGCGTCCGTCTTTCGCGAAGAGCGACAGAGCGTGCTTGCCACGGGCGCCAATGACTTCATCACCAAGCCGTTCAAGGAAGCGACAATCTGGCGCGCCCTGGAGCGGCACCTCGGGCTACATTTGGTGCGCAAGCCCAGCGAGCCGACGCCGCCTCCGGAGGCAGCCCCAACGCGTGCAACAGTCGCGGCCCTGGGCCCTGACACCGTGGCGGCGCTGCGCGACGCCGTCGAGTCCGGCTACCTCAATCGTGTGCAGCAGATTCTCGCGAATGTCGACGTCGAGCACCAGCAGACGGCGGCTCGGATCCTGAAGCTAGCGGAGAACTTCGAGATCGAAGCGCTATTGCGGCTTTTGGAGGGGTAGCTCGAACCAGAAGATGCTGCCCCGAGGCAAGCCTGGCTCGACGCCGATTGCCCCGCCGTGAGCCTCGACGGCCAGCTTGCAAAACGCGAGCCCCAGGCCCGCGGAGTGCTGTGTCGTCGGCGTCGCGCGCTCGAGTGTCGTGAACTTTTCGAAGATTCTTTGTCTGGCTTCGGTGGGGACACCGGGGCCCGAATCTGCGACCTCGACCCGTACCCGTTGCGCGTCTGCAGCGACCGATACGCGCAGCTTTTCGCCGCTTGGGGTGTGCTTGAGGGCATTGCTGAGCAGGTTTTCGAGGACGCGATGCACCAAGCCCGCGTCGTACGGCACGGTTGCTGCGACCTGTACGTCTAGGTCGATCACGCGCTCCTGAGCAAGGTGTCCCAGGCTCTTTACGACGGCAACGGCGAGCGCGGCCAGATTGTGCTCTTCGCGACGGAGCGGCAGCTTGCCCTCTTCCAAGCGGCTCACGTCGAGGAGCTCGTTGGCCATATGCTTGACGACGTCGGTCGCCCGCTCGGCAGCGCTCAAGTCTTCCATCTCCTCTTCGCTCAAGCGGGCGAGCGCGCTGTCGCGGAGCAGCTGCAAATGGCCCGCCAAAACCGTGAGCGGCGAGCGCATGTCGTGAACGACCATGTGCACGAGGTCGTCGCGAAGTTTCTCGAGCGACGCCAGGCGCTCGAAGCTGAGGGATAGGTCGAGCTGCGCCCGTCGCAACGCCACGTGCGTCTTGACGCGCGCATGTACTTCTTCGAGCTGAAAGGGCTTGGTGATGTAGTCCCGGCCACCGACGCCGAAAGCTTTGACTTTGTCGGCGACGTCGCTGAGCGCCGTCAAGAAGATGACGGGAATATCCTTGAGCTCAGGTCGAGCCTGCAGCTCGGCGCAGACTTCGAAGCCGCTCATGTGAGGCATGTTGATGTCGAGCAAGATCAAGTCGGGCAGGTCGCGCTCGACCGCCTGCAGCGCCAAGCGACCGCTCGTGACCGATCGCGCCTCGTAGCCGTGCTCGCCGAGCATTGCCGACAAGACCCGTAGGTTCTCGACCGTATCGTCGACGATGAGAATGTTTGGCTTTGAGCTCGCTTGAAGCGTCATCGTCCTCCCCAACCGGCGGCCCCAGTCCTGGCTGTGGTCCAGGTCGGTGCCGCCAGACTCCGCCTTGGTCGGCGGAGCCCCAATAGGCTAACCCGGCGCCGTCCTCGCGCCTAACGTCTCCCCTGACGCGATCGTGGCATGTGGTGCTCTTCCCTGGCACGAGCTTCGCAAGGGCAAGCCGGATGACCATCAAAGACGGCTCCCCTGGCGTCGGTTGAGCAAACCATGTCTGCCGAGCCCAGCAGCAAGCCTGCCATCTACGCCGCGCTCTTCGCGAACCTGGCCATAGCCGTGACGAAGCTCGCGGCCGCCTTTTTCAGCGGCAGCTCCGCCCTCACGAGCGAAGGTATCCATTCGCTCGTCGACACGAGTAACGAGTTGCTCTTGCTCTACGGCATGAAGCGCGCGGCGGCCCGCCGTAGCCGCGAGCACCCGCTGGGGCATGGACGCGAGCTGTACTTTTGGAGCTTCATCGTTGCCTTGTTGGTGTTCTCGCTGGGCGCCGGCCTGTCCATCTACGAGGGCGTGGATCACTTTCGGCATCCGGAGCCGAATCGCCAGCCAGTGGTCAGCTACTTGGTACTCGCTTTCGCCGCCTTGTTCGATGGCTACAGCTTCGTCGTTGCCGTGCGTCAGTTCAACCGAACCAGGGGCGAGCAGACCTTCTTGCAGGCTATCAAACAGAGCAAAGATCCAAGCAGCTTCGCTGTGGTGTTGGAAGACGCTGCGGCGCTGCTCGGCATCGGCATCGCTTTCGTGGGCGTGCTCGCCGCTCAACTACTCGACAACCCCCGCTTGGACAGCGTGGCGTCCATCGGCATCGGCGTGGTGCTTGCGCTCACGGCGTTGCTCATGGCGCGCGAGTGCAAGGCGCTGCTGATCGGAGAATCCGCCGATCCTCAGTTGGAAGCCGCCATCAGGAAACTGGTAGCTGGCGATTCGGCGGTAGCGCGGCTTCACGGGATGATCACCTTGCACTTGGCGCCGAGAGAGGTCGTCGTCGCGCTCAGCGCGGCTTTCGAGAACCACCTCCCCGCGGTCGAGATCGAGGCCTGCGTCGTGCGGCTCGAGGCTCGCATCCGGGCCGCTCATCCTCAAGTCACGCTACTCTTCGTGAAGCCCCAAACTTCTGCCGCATTCGCTCAATCCGCGGTCGCGCGCGAGCTGGCCGAGGCCGACCATGAAGCGGAGGCACGAGCACGGCCAGCTGAGACGCCGCCGCGCTAGAAGCTTGCGACTGACCGCGCCATCGCGTGGTAGCTTACGCGCTCGAATGCGTGGCTCCGCGTGTGTCTTGCTGGTGGCGATGCTCATCCCCGCGCGACCGTGCCACGCAGACCCGGTACCGGCGGCGCCGACGCCAGCAGAACCGACGGCCGAGGACTCCGGAATAACGCTCGGCGACATCCTGCACACGAACCTGGAGCGGAGCTATGTCGCGTATCCGATCGGGATCACGGGGCTCGAGCCGCTCATCTTCGAAGCTGACCTGGTACCTAACTTCTCCGTCCTGCCGCGATCGTGGCACGTGGCGCTGTTTCTGACTCCGAAGATCATCCTCAGGATGTTCGGCGAAAAGTCCGCGCCGGTGGTTACGCCGAGCTACATGCCGCGCCTGACGACATTCTTCTGGTTCGACGAATCAAGAGCGGGTCCGCGCGCGTATTTTTCGGCTGCCTTGCTGCATCATTCGAATGGGCAATCGGGAGAGTTTTACAACGCCGATGGCTCGCACAATCACGACACCGGCAGCTTCGGCACGAACTACTTCGAGTTCGGCGCGTACGCCCAATTCCGCCAAACGAGCCCTGTCTTGGGCTGGAACTCGTTCGTGCTCGAGTGGCACCCGCGCTCGCTGGAAAACAAGGAGCAGCGCTCGACGTACGGCAACCTGCGCCTGCACTTGGAGACGACCATCTGGTCCAACCTAGGGCCCTACGCCGCCGACCTTTCCCTGGGTTTCGGGGCGATCTTGGGCGAGATGCGAGAGCCAACCAATGCCAGCAAGTGGCTCGCGCGCATCCCCATCGCCGTGAAATACGCGATCCGCCCGCCATCGATCGATGTCGGCTTCTACGCCGCCTACTACCAAGGTCAGGACTACTACAACATCTGGTACGACCGATTCATCTCGACGCTACAGGTCGGCATCAGCGCGAACCTGGGCGCTGGTGTCGGTCCGTAGAACCGTGCGGTCGCTTGCCGTGCTGAAGCGGTCCGACGTGTTCACGAGCTCAGTCGCGAGCGCTGAGATGCAGCAGCCCACGGAGCGGTAGCTCCGCCCACGTGGGGCGATTGTCCAGCTCGTATAGCAGCTCGTGAAGCGCCTTTTCGATCAGGTGTATCTCCAGCAAGGCGCGAAAGTCTTCTCCAACGCCGCGAAGGAATGGCTCCCCCTCGCTCGAGAGCAGGTACTGCTCACAAAACGCGCGAGAGCAACAGTCAGCAAACCAACGGGCCCAGGGCTCGAGCCGCTCGCGATCTTCCGGCCGAGTCTGCGCACCAGGCAGCGGCATCGAGAGCACACCGAACGCAGCGTAGTCGAGCGAGCGCAGCATGCCGGCCACGTCGGATAGGGGCGATCGGAGCCGACGGCGTTCGCCAGGCTTGCGCGCCGGTTCCCCTTCGAAATCGATAACGTAAAAGTCGTTGCCTGTGTAGAGGACTTGACCGAGGTGATAGTCGCCATGCACGCGCATGCGCTGCCCGGAGAGCGGCCGGCTCAACGCTCGATCGATCGCCTTCCGGAGGTGCGAGCGACGCTCCTGCAGCGCGAACGCCAAACGCCGAGAATTCTCGGTCAGGCGCGCACGCTTCAGCGCGTCGAAGGCTCGAGCGCTCAGGTTGCGCACCGACTGGTAGAACGCACGACTGCTGAGACTCGTAAACGGTTTGGGGCACGCAGCTCCGGCCTGGGTACTGGCGAAGAGCGCGGAGTGCAGCTCAGCCGTGCGCTTGCCGAGCAGCTTTGCGAGCGGCACGAAGTCGGGGATCAGGCCCCCATCGGGGGCCTGCGCATCGTCCGAGAGGGTGAGCGCCGGCGGTTGAATGCTCCCTTGGCTGAGCACGGCTTCGTAGAAACGTTGCGCGTGATCCACGGCGAGGCGCCAGGCGTCTCCCTCATTGGGAACGAACCGCTCGCTCATCCATACCGTGCCCAGCCCTTCGATGTCGATGTGCGCTTCCAGCTCCGGCACCTTCGCGCGGCGTGAGCTCTGCTCGAGCGCGAGCAGCACTTCGACTTCCAGGCTGGGGGCGCCGTCGACGCGGCGAACCAGCTTGCCCACCAGCCGCTGACCGAACGTGAACGAGGTATTCGTTTGTTCGGTGCCCAACGGCTTGACCGGTTCCAACGCCACGTCTGGCAGCGTGCGGTGAGCCACGGCACGAAGCCTGAATCGCTGCCCTGCGTGCACGCCGCCGGCGAAGGCCAAATCGTTCAGAGCGCCGGCCGTTTCCGGCGCGAGCGAAGCATCGCAGATGAAGCGCTCGGGGTGGTCCGAGTCCACGGTCGCCAGCGCCAAGAGCGTCCCCTCTGGCGCCGAGACACTCTCGACGACCGCGAGCGGGACGACGTAAGTCTCTTCTTCGCCTTCGACGAACGAAAGCTGCACGATAGCCAAGTGCCGCGAGCTGGCCGAATCTCCAGCTCGCTGAGCGCACGGGAGCGGAATGGCGTCGAGGATGCGGGCTCGGGCGACGGAGCGAGACTTGCTGCGGAACCAACGCTGAGCCGGAATGAAGGCGGCGAGCAGCGGCTCGAGCGCTGAGCCGGGCGCCAGCAAGCCCTCCCACGAGCCGACGTAGGTGGACGCGGTCGTCGGTGCGGGCGGTGGCAACGACGCCCCGCGCTGCCGCTCCAGCGCGCTCGTCAGCGACAGCCAGAAGGCGTCGTACGCGCCTAGGGTCAGGCGGTAGGTTCTAGCTTCGATTGGTGGGAAGGCGCCGTTACCCAAGAGCTCGACGGGTGTCACGCCCACGAATTCATCGAGCTCGAGCTCCACCCATTGTGGGTGCCGCGAAAGGTTGACCACCACCAGCAAAGCATCGCCGCCATGGCGCCTCAGGAAAGCCAGCACCTTGCGGTTCTCCGGTGCCAGCAGGCGCAAGCTGCCACGACCGAAGGCGGGGTAGCGCTTGCGGAGCGCGAGCATACGCTTGGTCCACCAGAGCAGCGAGCTCGGGTTGGCGTCTTGCACCTCCACATTGACCGTCTGGTAGCTGTACTCAGGATCGATGATCAGCGGCAGGATCAGGCGTTGCGGATTGCTGCGCGAAAAGCCGCCGTTTCGATCGGCGCTCCACTGCATGGGAGTGCGCACACCGTCGCGATCGCCGAGGTAGGCATTGTCGCCCATCCCGATTTCGTCGCCGTAGTAAAGCACGGGCGTGCCCGGCAGCGACAAGAGCAACTGTTGCATCAGCTCGATGCGGCGACGATCATTCTCCAGCAGCGGCGCGAGTCGCCGGCGAATCCCGAGATTGATGCGCGTCTGTCGATCGGCGGCGTAGCGCTCGACCATGTAGTCTCGCTCATCGTCCGTGACCATTTCGAGCGTGAGCTCGTCGTGATTCCGCAAGAACAAGGCCCATTGGCAGCTATCCGGAATGTTGGGAGTTTGCTCGAGGATGTCGCTGATGGCGTAGCTGTCCTCCATGCGCAAAGCCATGAACAGCCGGGGCATGATCGGAAAATGAAAGGCCATATGGCACTCGTCGCCCGCGCCAAAGTACGCCACGGCGTCCTCCGGCCACTGGTTGGCTTCAGCGAGCAGCATCCGGCCCTGAAATTTGGCGTCGACGTGGGCGCGCAGCTTGCGCAGAAAGGTGTGCGTCTCGGGCAGATTTTCGCAACCCGTGCCGGCGCGCTCGTACAAGTACGGCACTGCGTCCAGGCGTAAGCCGTCGACGCCCAGCTCGAACCAAAAGTCGACCACCGAAAGCATCGCGGACTGCACCGCCGGATTGTCGAAGTTCAAATCAGGCTGATGCGAAAAGAAGCGGTGCCAGTAGTAGCTCTGGGCCAGCGGATCCCAAGCCCAATTCGACGTTTCGTAGTCCTGAAAGATGACGCGCGCTTCGGCCCATTGGCTCGGATCCTGGCTCCATACGTAGAAGTCGCGCTCCGCGCTGCCAGGCGGCGCTGACCGCGCGCGCTGAAACCACGGGTGCTGATCGGACGTGTGATTGAGCACCAGCTCGGTGATGACCTTGAGGCCGCGCGCATGCGCCTCGCGCAGCAGCTCTCGAAAGTCGTCGAGCGTGCCGACCGAGGGGTGCACCGCGAAATAGTCGGAAATATCGTAACCATCGTCCTTGAGCGGCGAAGGGTAAAGCGGCAGCAGCCACAACGCCGACACTCCCAGGTCTTGCAAGTAGTCGAGCTTTTGCGTCACCCCCTGCAGGTCGCCGATGCCGTCAGCGTTCGCGTCGTAAAACGAGCGCACGCGCAACTCGTAGATGACGGCATCCTTGTACCATTCCTGATCGCTCATCGATCGCTCGGCAATGTCAGAGGAGCGCCGCTGCTGCTCGCCAGAACCAGCGCATCGAATCGGCCGAGGGTGTCGTTATCAGAGCTTTGGAGCAGCGTTCGAGCATGCTGCAAACGCAGCTCCGACCGGATGGAGGTCAGGTCTACGGCGTGGGAGCCGAAATTCATGAGCAGCACCCGCCGAGCGCTGCCGCGATGGCGCTGCACTATCAAGAGGTCGCCCCACGCCGTGGCGGACAGCTCCGTCCGTGTGCTGGTGGACAGCACCGCATCGGTTTTGCGCAGCGAGAGCGCCGCCCGGTACAGCTCGAGCGTTCGTTGCGCTTCTGGCTCGTGCCGCTCTTGCCAGCGCAACTTCGAGGCCTGAAACGTAACGAGCGCCTGCGGATCGGGGATACTCCCCTCCCCCGCCGCTGCGAATTCAGGAAACTCCCGCTGGCGCCCGTTTCGGATCAGCTCACCGAGCTCCGGCTCATGGTCGGTGAAGTAGAGAAACGGCGTACGAGCACCCCACTCTTGGCCCATGAAAATGAGCGGGACCATGGGAAGGAACAGCAGCAGGAGCGAAGCCGCGCGGTATGTTGCAGGCGAAACGACCTGAGCCAGACGGTCACCCAAGGCTCGATTGCCGACCTGATCGTGATTCTGGATGCAATAAACGAAAGCCGATGCGGACAGAGCGTCGGCGCACGAGCCGCGCGGCTCGCCTTTCGACCGACTCGGCTGACCGGTATACAACCACCCGCGGCGGATGACCTCCGCCAAGTCGCGCGTGGCGGGACGGAAGTCGCCCAGGTACCCATGGCTCTCCGCGGTCAAACACACGCGCAGTTGATGATGAAAGTCATCGGCCCATACGGCGTCGAGACCGAGTCGCCCCACTAGGTCGGCCTGATTGCGCTCGTCCTCGGCGATGAGCAGTTGCGGCGGCGTCCGCTCGTGAGCAATTTGGGCAAGCTCTGAGAGCACGTGGGGCGCACCAGGATCGACGATCGCGTGGGTAGCGTCCAGCCGTAGCCCATCGAACCCCACCTCGTGGAGCCAGAAGCGCGCGTTGTCCAAAACGAGCTGTCGTAACGCCGGATGGGTGAAGTCCGGGGCGCGCCCCCAAGCGTTCTCCAGGTCTTCGCTGAAGTACGCCGGCGCGTAGGCAGCCAGGTAGTTCCCCGCCGGGCCGAAGTGGTTGTAGACCACGTCGAGCAGCACGGACAGCCCCAGGCCGTGCGCGGCATCGATGAGCTCTCGAAGCTCGTCGAGGCTGCCGTAAGTCCGATGCGGCGCGTAGAGCGCGACACCATCGTAGCCCCAACCACGCTCGCCAGCGAAGGCGGCGACTGGCATGAGCTCGAGCGTAGTAATCCCCAGCGCGACCAACTCTGGCAGGCGCCCACGGGCGGCGGCGAACGTGCCCTGCTCGGTGAACGTACCGATGTGTAGCTCGTAGATGACTTGGTCGCGCAAGGGTCGCGTCGGGGGCAAGTATCGAAGGGCATGGTTGATCTGCACCACCTCGGCGGGCCCATGCACACCGAACGGCAGCGAGCGCGCGTATGGATCTGGGAGCGAACGCTCACCCACCACGAAGAAATAGAGCGCGCCAGCGCGAACGCCTGGCAGCAGCGCCTCGAAATAGCCGTCACCGAGCGGCTCGAGCGGGTGTCGCGAAAGCTCGCGCTGCTCATGATCGACCAGCCTGACGGCGCAAGCTGCGGCGCTGGTGAAAGCGCGAAACCGAACCCCGTCACGCTCGACCTTCGCACCGAGCGGCGCGCGAGGGCGCGACGTAAGGCTCATGACGGCTCCTTGACGAGGAGCGCGATGGGGAAGTCGGCCAAGAGCTCGCGCAGCAGGGGCGATTCGTCCCAGGCGCGCACTTCGTTGGTGAATACGTTGCGGTAGTTTCCTGGACTCAGGTTGCCGAGGGTGAGGTCACCCCAGGCGTCACCGAGCGCCAAGCGACGACGCCCCGACGTCAACTTGCGCGTCAAGCGAGGGACTATGCAGACCACCGCGCTTTCCTCGAAGCGCCGCGCAAACGCCACGACGTGCTCGCCGCCCGGGATTGGCAAGTAGTCTCCGCGCGCAAACACCTCCGGCAGCTCTTTGCGCAGCTGGAGGGCGGCATGCAGAACGTACTGTTTGACCCTCCCGTCAGCGTAGGTATCGAGCAGCTCGGCCATCAACTTGTGGGCATCCTGCGCGCGTCGAGCCCGAAGGTCCTGCAAGGAGCGAGTCCTCAGCTCGTAGTCGACCGGGCGACGATTGTCCGGGTCGACGAGGCTTTGTTGCCACAGCTCGCTGCCTTGATAGCAGTCGGGCACCCCTGGAGAGCAGGTTCGGAGCAGCACCTGACCGAGCGCATTGCTCAGCGCCGGCCCTTCTATTTCGGCGCAAAAGCTCGCCACGTCTTCGAGGAACAACTGACTTCGAAAGAGCTCACGCACCCAGTGCTCGACTGCTGCTTCGTACTCCTGATTGCGCGTGAGCCACGAGGTGTGAGTCTTGGCTTCTCGGGCGGCCTTGAGCAAGTAGCCCGACATGCGCTGCTCGAGGTCGCCGACGAGTGCAGCGGCTTTGCCTCCGAAGGGCCACGCGCCGATCAGCGCCTGATAGAACGAGTATTCAAGGGAGGGATCGGGCGCGTCGCGATCTTCCACCGGCGAGCGCGCGAAGCCCACCATTTCGTCCCAGCGTTTGACCCGCTGCGCCCATAGCTCTGGCAGCTCGCTCAGCGCGGCGACGCGGGCGGCGGCGTCCTCGCCGCGCTTGCTGTCGTGGGTCATGGTGGTCACCATGCCGAGCGGCCAGGACCGAGCGCGCTCGGCATTATCGTGGTGAAACTCGGCAATCGAGTGGCCGAAGCGGCTCGGCGACGACGCCACCTCGTTCAACGACACCAGCAGTGGGTAGCGGTAAAAGGCGGTGTCTTCCACCGCTTTGGCCATCACGGTGCCGGTCAGCTGCTGAAAGCGCATAGCGAATGCGTTGCGGGTCTGCCGCTGCTCTTCGTTGCCGTCCAACTTCATCAACAGCAACCGTTCCAGGAATCCGAAAATACTGGGACTGACCGCGCTGTTGCGGCGTCGCGCCAGCCGGACCGCGGTTCGCACCACACGCGCGCCGCCGTCGGTTGGCTCGAGCTCGGGGTGCAGGTACGTGCGATAAACGGGAAACGCGCAAACGACCTCCGTCAACGCGCGCGTCAGGCCGAGCAGCGTGAAATCGCGTGAATGCCGATCGGCCATCGCAATGCGGTGCGCAGCTTGCGCTAGCAGATTGATCTCGCTGCTGAGTACGTAGCGCACCACGTGGCGCTTGCATTCGTATTCGTGCTCCGCGAAGGAGCGCACGTCACCGGTCTTCTCCCGGTAAACGCGGCTGAGGGCGGCCTCGGCGGCCGGGTCGAGCCACAGCCCGCGCACAGCGGTGCCGAGCTCGTAGCCAGTGGTGCCGTCGACCGACCAGTCCTGCGGCAGCGCTTCGGCCCGCTGCAAGATTTTCTCGACTAGGACGGGTAACGGGCGCGCGCGATCGTCCGGGCTGCTGGAGTCAGGCACCGCCGGCCGGAAACGGGCCTGCAACCTCTCGAAGTAGGCGCGAGGCTCGTAGAGTCCGTCGGTGTGGTCGAGACGCACGGCGTTCACGACCCCATCGTCAATCAGCTGAAACAATCGGGCGTGCGTCTCTTCGAAGACCTCGTCCCGCTCCATGCGCAACGCTGCGAGCTCGTTGACGTCGAAGAAGCGCCGGTAATTGATTTCCTCGCTCGCGACCTGCCACGAGCACAGTCGATAGCTCTGCGCGTCGAGGATCTTGTCGAGGGTGTCGAAGCTCTCGGGAACCCCCGGCGTGCCGTTGACCTGCCCGAGAGCCTGCTCGAGAGCTGCCCGGATCGGCGCCGCCTCTTGCCACAGGTGAGCCAAGCGACGCTTGACGACTTCCTTCTCGCGCGCCCGCTCCTTCTTCAGCTCTAGCTGCGTTTCGTGGTGGTCGGGCAGGTGCCGCAGGGCCGTGAGGATGCTCTCTAGCTCCTGGCGGGAAGTGTCCTGTTCAGGCAGTGTTAGCCTCGACGAAGCTAGCTCCAGCAATGGCAGCAGCGAGCGCGGGCCGAGTGGCAGCCGGCGCTCGTAGAACGCCAGCTTGAAGCTCGCAGAATCCCAGACGATTTGCAGCTGCCCCTGCTCGAGCGCCTCGCCGTACTGCACGCCGAGCAGCGGGAGGAGCACCCGGTCGTTCAAGTCGGCCCGAACCGGCCGCCAATCGACATCGAAGAAGTCCGCGTAGAGCGAGCTCTTGCCACACTCGAGTAAGTCGTCGAAGAAGCGATTTTGGCCGATTGCGACGCCCATGTGGTTGGGAACCCAGTCGACCAGCAATCCCATGCCGCGAGCACGGAGCGCGGCAGAGAGCTCGCGCAGCCCAGCTTCCCCACCCAGTTCCGGGCTCACCTCATCGTGGTTCACGACGTCGTAGCCGTGCTCGCTGCCCTCGACGGCTCGCATGATCGGCGACACGTAAAGGTCCGTGATGCCGAGTTCGCTCAAGTAGTCAACCAAGACCTTGGCGCGAGCGAAGTCGAAGTGGCGGCTGAGTTGAACGCGGTAGGTCGAGCCCAGACGATGCAGCACACCTCCCTCACGGATCACTCGCGAGCTCGCAGTCAACAGCAGCATCGAGCGAGCGTCGAGCGTCGTCCTGCCGTCTTCGAGCGCGCGCCTTCCAAGCCCGTCGGCCTCGCTCGTGTCGAGAGCCGCCTGCCAAGGTTCGTGCACCGGCTCGAGCCGAGGCAGCACCACCTCGCGCGGCACGTCCGAAGCGTTGAGGATCAAGAGTAGGTTATCGTCCACCAAAGGGCGGCCATCGTCGTCGACGTCGTCGATGCCGCGACCAGCCAGGAACATTTGCAGGCAGCGCCCCTCCGGGTCTTGCCAATCCGCTTGCGTCATCGCCTCGCCGTCGGCCCGAAACCACAGCAAGTCACGCAAGCGCGCGCCTGCCACGTCCAGCCCTTGAAAGAACTTGGAGCGCCGCAGAGCGGGGTGCTCTTGTCGCAAGCGGATCAGCCGTCGGGTCACCTCTACCAGCGCGAGCTGCTCCGGCGTGCGCTCCCAGCTCACCCAGCTGAGTTCGCTATCCTGGCAGTAAGCGTTATTGTTGCCGCGTTGGGTGCGCCCCGCCTCGTCACCCGCGACTAGCATCGGCGTACCTTGCGCCAGCAGGAGCGTCGCCAGAAGGTTACGTTGTTGGCGCGCGCGTGTCGCAGAAATTTCCGGATCTTGCGTCGGGCCCTCGGCGCCGTAGTTACGTGAGTGCTCGGCGTCGTTTCCGTCGCGATTGCCTTCGCCGTTGGCCTCGTTGTGCTTGTGGTCATAACTGACGAGATCCGCCAGCGTGAAGCCGTCATGCGCGGTCACGAAGTTGACGCTGGCGGACGGCACGCGGCCCCCCGACTCGTACAGGTCGCTGCTGCCCGTCAATCGGTAGCCCAGGTCACCGAGCAGCCCCGCGTCACCACGCCAAAATGCGCGCACGGTGTCACGATAGCGGCCGTTCCACTCCGCCCACCGCACCGGAAACTTACCGACCTGGTAGCCGCCGTCGCCAATGTCCCAAGGCTCGGCGATCAGCTTGAGCTGGCGCAACGTCGGCGATTGGTGGATGAGCGTAAAAAACGACGAAAGCTGATCGACGTCGTGCAGCTGGCGCGCGAGCGCTGAAGCCAGATCGAACCGGAATCCGTCCACGTGCATCTCGACGGCCCAGTAACGGAGCGAGTCCATGATGAGCGCCAACACCTGCGGGCTACGAACGTTGAGCGTGTTGCCGGTGCCGGTGTAGTCGAAGTAGTAGCGTGGGTCTTCCCCAACCAGGCGATAGTACGTCGCGTTGTCGATACCTTTGAAGCTGAACGTCGGGCCCAGCTGGTTACCCTCGGCCGTGTGGTTGTAAACCACGTCGAGCACCACCTCGATGCCGGCGCGGTGGAGCGCCTTGACCATCTGCTTGAACTCCCGCACCTCGCTGCCGAGCCCGCCCTCGGATCGGTAGCGAACGTCCGGCGCAAAAAAACCGAGCGAGTTGTAGCCCCAATAGTTGCGTAAGCCCTTGTCGAGTAAGTGCTGGTCGTCGACGAAGGCGTGAACCGGCAGCAGCTCGAGCGTCGTGATACCGAGAGATTTCAAGTAGCCGATCACGGCAGGGTGCGCGATGCCCGAGTACGTGCCACGCAAGTGCTCAGGCACGTCGGGATGCAACTTGGTGAGCCCCTTCACGTGAGCCTCGTAGATCACGGCACGTCTCAAAGGCACACGCGGCGGCGTGTCGCCCTCCCAATCGAAGGCCGGATCGATGACGACGCCACGAGGTGCCCCAAGCGCCGGGCGCTGAGAAGGCACCAGATCCGCCTCGGCGCTGCCTAGCTCGTAAGCGAAGCAGCCTTGAGCGTAGTCCTCGACCCTGTCCATACTCTTGGCGTAAGGGTCGACGAGCACGACGTTGGGATTGAAGCGATGCCCTCGTGCCGGGTCATAGGGGCCATGAACCCGATAGCCATAACGCTGCCCGACTCTCACCTCCGGCAGGTAGACGTGCCAGATGAACGCGGTGCGCTGCGTGACGGGCACCCGCGTTTCGGTCCCGTCTGCGTCGAATAAGCAGAGCTCCACCGCTTCCGCGTGCTGCGAAAACAGTGCAAAGTTGACGCCTTCTCCATCCCACGTTGCGCCCAAGGGGTGCGGCGAGCCAGGTAGTGTCTTCATGCTCGAGGCGACGGCACTCGAGCAAACAGCGTGCCGCAGCGCGCGTGGAACCGCTTCGGTTTCTTAACGGCTCTTCGAAGATTCTCGACTCCGCCCCGCGTGACGGAGTGCGCCACCGCGGCAAGGCGACCCGCTACGGTTGCCCACTCGTGCCCGAGGACCCAACCGCACGCTCGACTCGCTGCAATGCACTCAGGTCGGTCAAATCGAGACGCAGCGGCGTTATAGAAACCAGCTGACGCTCGACGGCCCAGCGATCGGTGCCTTCTTCCGTTTCTTCGGTCGGCACGACCGTGAACCAGTAGAGCTGCCGTCCCATTGGGTCCTTGACCGGAACGACCCTGCCGTCGTAGTGCCGAACCGACTGCCGAGTCCACCGCGCACCCTGAGGGTTGACGGGAAAATTCACGTTGACGAGCGGTAAGTCCCGTTGCGGTAGCAGCAGTTCGAGCGTGCTACGCACCTCCGGTACGAGCCGTTCGAACGCGGGTTCATCGCTCGAAGCGGGGGCGCTCAGCGCGATGCCTCGGCTGCCCATCAATGCGGCTTGTTTCGCGCCGGCAAGCGTCCCGCTGTGCCACATCGAGTTGCCTAAATTGAAGCCAATATTGATGCCCGAGAGGACGACGTCGAACCCCTCCGAGATCGAGAAGCCGACGGCTACGCAATCAGCCGGCGTGCCGTCCACGCGAAACGCCTCGAAGTCCGCAATGGACGTTTTGCGGTAGGACAGAGGGCGACTGTGTGTCACGGCATGACCGGTGGAGGAACGTTCACTGTCCGGCGCCACGAGCATGACTTGACCGAACTCGCGGGCCACACGGGCCAGCGCCAAGATACCGGGGCTATAGATGCCGTCGTCGTTCACGAGCATGATTCGCATGGTGGGTCCGTTTCCTGCACACCGCTTGGCGTCGCATGAAGGTCGTCCTGGTTCACAATCCAGCCTCCGGTAGCGAAAAGCATACCGACCGCAAGTTGATCAAGCTCCTCCGGCGCGCCGGCCACCAGGTGGTTCGCAGTGTCGACGACCCGCGCAAACTGCCGCCGATTCTGCTCGAAACAGCTTGTGACGCCGTGCTGGTGGCAGGTGGTGACGGCACCGTGGGCCGCGCGGCCTGTGCGATCGCCGACTTTTCTGTTCCGCTCGCCATTTTGCCACTAGGCACCGCCAACAACACGGCCGCCACGCTTGGCATCGAGCTGGAGTTGCAGAACGCGCTCCGTCGATTGTCCAGCGGACGAGTCGTGGCGTTCGACGTCGCGCTGCTCGACGACGGCAATGTGCGGCAGCGCTTCTGCGAAGCGGTGGGTTGGGGCGTCTTCGTCAGCGCGATGCTAGCGGCCAAACAGCGCCGAAAGAAGCGCCAAACCACGCTCCAGCTCGAACACGACCGCGAGCTCTTGCGTGCGGTGCTAGCTCAGGCCGAGCCACGTGAATACAGCGTGGAGGTCGACGGGCGCGACTGGTCCGGCCGATACTTGATGCTCGAGATTCTGAACGTGCCGCTGCTGGGACCCAGGCTGTGCGTTTCACCAAACAGCGAGCCAGCAGACGGTCGGCTGGAAGTCGTGATGGTTCGCGAGACGGACCGCGAGGCCTTGCTGCGCGTCGCCGACGGCGGCGGGCCCGCGCTGGCCACGTTACCTTTCGAACGCGGGCGTGAGATCCGCGTGGAAGCTGGCGAAGGTGCGCTGCATCGCGACGGCTCACTGTGGCGTCATCCTGAAGGCTTGCGTAACTTCACCATCAGGGTGCAGGCGCAGGGCGTGCGGTACGTGTGCTGAGCATTGCTCGAGCCTTAGAGCTCGATGCCAGTCGAAGCATCAACGCGGGCGGACGAGACCAGGCGCATCTGGTCGAGTGCTTGGTTCGTCAGCTCCGCCGAATTGGAGGCGACGCAATCGTTGGGTACCCACACATCGTAGCCACGCATGTGGGCGTCATTCGCGGTAAAGAGCACGCAAATGTTGGCCGCGAACCCGACCAAAATCAGTCTATCGCAGCCGAGGTTTTCGAGCAGCAACTCCAGCGCCGTGCAGTAGAAGCCCGAGTGTCTGGGCTTGAGAACGAAGTAGTCCGTGTCCTGCGGTACCAGCTGCCGCGTCACCTGGTTGCCCGGTACTTCCGGTTTGGAACACTCTTCCACGGTGCGCCGGAAGTCGGAGCGCCATTGCCCAAAGTTGTCGTTGACGTAAATGACGGGGATTTGCGCTGTTCGCGCACGTTCGGTCAGCGCGAGAATCCGCGGCGCAACCTCGTTGGCTGCTCGAGCCAGCGGCTCTGAGCCCTCGAAGTCGAAGGCGTTGATCACGTCGACCAACAGTAACGCGGTGCGAGACTGATGAGATGGCGTGGCCTTCACTCCGCTCGTGTGTAGCATGAGGCGCGCGGCGTCGCTGCCGGTGCGTACCATTGGTCGGTCGCAGAAAGAGTGGCCGCGAATTGCGACGATTGATCAGAGGCATGCAGGCACAAGTGATGAATTGTGCCCCACTGGTCGCACCTTTCTCGCTTGTAGAGCGGACCAGTGCCTGGCCCGAGACTTGCCGTAGCGATCGTCATGAGTGTTCTCATGTTCCTCCTGTTCGGTCTGGTGGTGGGTCTGCTAGCGCGTGCGATCATGCCTGGAACCCAAAAGATGGGCTGGCTCGGCACCATGCTGCTTGGCGTGGTGGGATCCCTCATCGGAGGCTTCATTGCGGCGCTGATCACCAACACTCGTGTGCTCGACTTCAACACGTCGGGTTGGATTGGCAGCATCGTCGGCGCGTTGTTCGCGCTGGCGGTAGCCGGCCGTGCCTTCACCCGGGGCCGAGCGACAATCTGATGGTGGCTGGAATTCCAGCTCGCCTCGAGGAAGGCAACTGTCCGAACACGACCCGATGCGTCCAAGCAGAGCGTGACGGGTAATGCAAAATGGGCGCGATCCGCAGCCGTTCGGCGCTCGCGCATGCGTTGGCTGGGCGGCTGCGGCTCCTGCATCCTAGCGTTGACGTGGTGTGCTGGAATCGCATCGGCCCAGGTCGCGCCGAAGCCCTTACAAGACAAGGTCGCACAGCCAAAGCCTGCGCAGCCAAAGCCTGCACAGCCGAAACCTGCACAGCCAAAGCGTGCTGCTCAGTCGAAGCCCGTCCGCGGAGACGAGGCTCGCGGCTACGAGCGCGCGCCCGGCACTGAGCCCGAAGACATGGCGCTGTTCGTCCCGCGGGTACTACTCGCTGTGCCGCGCTATGCGCTCAAGGTGGTTTTCTTTCCAGTGCGAGAGCTGATCCAATTTGCCGATAAGCATGCCCTGGTCGAAGAGACCGTCGATATTCTGTACAACGACGAGCGCAACGCTGCCATCGTGCCCACGCTCGCGATCGACAGCTTCTTCGGGCCATCCTTCGGGCTCAAAGCTTTTCACGAAGACCTAGCTGGCCACGATGAGTATGGCAGCATCGAGGCGCTTTTCGGCGGCATGTACAGCCTCGCTACTCAGCTACACTTTCGCGCCGAGCACTACCGTGGCACGCGGCTATGGCTCGAAAGCTTGGTGCGCTTCGAAGGCGAGCCCGGCCTGCTCTTTCAGGGCATAGGCGACGATCGCGGCAGCTCGAGCCCCAGCTCCGCGCTCTTGGACCCTTATGGGGGATCCGTGGCGACACGCTACTCGGAACAGCGTCTGCTTTCCTTGTTTCGCGGGGGCTACGCCTTCGGTCGACAATCCCAGTTGGTTCAGGTCGGGGGCACCGGCATCTATAGCGTGCGCGACTTCGGCGCGGGACGCCGGGGCGGCGAGCCATCCATCGAAGGCGTCTACGATTTGACTAAGCTGGTCGGCTTCGCCGATCGCGTACCGGTGCTCGAGCTCGATTTGAACCTCATCGTCGACATGCGCGACGTGACGGGCTCCACGGCGAGCGGCCTCTACTTAGCGGCCTTCGCGGGGCGCGCCCCCAGCCTAGGGGGGCCATACTCGTTTTGGCATCATGGCAGCGAGCTCAGCGCCTACATCGACCTGTACAAGCGTACGCGCGTGCTGGTGCTGCGTGCGGTAACAGAGGCCGTGGACGGCGACGCTGCGCACATTCCGTTCGCGGAGCTGCCACGGCTCGGAGGGCCGCATCGGCTACGCGGCTACCCGACGGATCGCTTTCGCGACGAGAAAGCGGTGCTTGGCACCCTGGAGTACCGCTACCCCATCCACGAATACGTATCTGGCTCCCTCTTCTTCGACGCCGGTAGAGTTTCCCCCAGCTACAGCGGCCTCTTCAGCGCTCCTTGGCGCTTCGGCGGGGGCATGGGCTTCAACGTCCGTTCTCGCGATCGGGCTTTGTTCTCGTTCGACGTAGCGTACGGCGACGGCGTTCAGTTCCATCTAACTACGAGCGATCCATTGCGAGCCTTCTCCAAGGAAGAGACCGAGCTGTGAGCGACACCTGTCAGCGTCTACTTCGTTTGCTCGTCGCCGTCTCTGTCGGCAGCGCGTGCACCAGCGCACAGCCGCGCTTTCGCGATGCTGCTCCGGTTTGGCGAGTCGACGATGATCAGAACATTGCAGAACCGGCAGTGCGCGAATTCGAATCCAAAGAATACTACGCCAACGTGTTCGCGCTGCAGCGCATCGACCGACTGTTACAGCTGCGCGACGAAGAGCTAGCCGGCAACATCAACGCCGTCGAAGAAGTGCCCGATTCGACTTGGTTTCAGAATCGCATCGGCATTCGGGACATCGACCCGAGCGACGCCGCCCGCGGGGTAGACGCGGGCGGCCCACCGCGACGCCCGTTCACTCTGATTGGCGGCAAGCTCGGCATAGGGCACCCGAGCTTCCTGCTGCAGGATGGCACCGGAAGGCGCTTCAAAGTTCGCTTCGATACGCAGCAGAACCCGGAGCTTCGCACGTCAGCGAGCGTGATCGTCAATCGCATTCTGTGGACTGCCGGCTACAATGTAGCGTCTGACCACGTGTTCGAGCTGCGCAAAGAGGAGCTGGCTGTCGCGCCGAACGCGACATACGTCAACGCGCAGAAGAACGAAGACCCATTGGACAGCAAGGCCGTGGACGCCATCCTGTTCACCGCTCACCGCCGCGAAGACGGCGTCTATCGCGCGGTCGCGAGCGAGCTAGTCCCCGGCATCGCCAAAGGCGGTTTCAAGCCCAACGGTCGACGAAGTGACGATGCCAACGACCGAGTCGATCACGAGCATCGCCGCGAGCTGCGCGGCTTGCGCGTGCTGGCGGCCTGGCTCGCTTACACGGACATCAGAGAAGACAACACTGTCGACGCGTACGTCACGCAGAACGGCCGCCGCTTCCTGCGGCACTACCTGGTCGACTTCGGCGAAGCGCTGTCGGGTCACGCTGCCGATTCGGGCAGGTCGGAGGATGGTTACGAGCACTACCTGGATTGGGAGATGCAAACCAAGGCCATCTTTGCGTTCGGCTTGTGGAAGCGTCCGTGGGAGGACGTGCGCGCGACACGATGGCCTTCCGTCGGGTCATTTGCGGCAGAGCCGTTCGATCCGCATGCGTGGCGCGAGGTGTACCCGTACTGGCCGTTCGCCGAAATGGACGCGAGCGACGCTTACTGGGCAGCGAAGCTGGTCATGCGCTTCGATCGCCCACTGCTCGACGCTATCGTCGGCGAAGCCAAGCTCAGCGACGATGCCGCCGCGACCTACCTGGTGGATACTCTGCTCGCTCGGCGTAACGCCATCGGCAAAGCCTGCATCGAAAGCGTCACGTCTCTCGACGATTTCGAGCTTGGCGCGAA
This sequence comes from Myxococcota bacterium, assembly GCA_048498935.1. Classification (GTDB taxonomy): domain Bacteria; phylum Myxococcota_A; class Polyangia; order Polyangiales; family Polyangiaceae; genus PMG-095. The sequence goes on along the minus strand of JBEHXA010000002.1, from coordinate 8,233 downwards.
TACGCTTTGCATGACCGACCTGAGCGTGCGCTACGGCTTCGCCCACGGGGGCAGCGTCGAATGGCTGCGGGGCTCGAATGTCCGCTTTTCGCGCGCTCTTGGCAGGAATGGTCGCGTCTGCGTGCGCGTCCCGCATGGGGACGACGCCTACACCGTATTTCGGATGCGCATCCGACGCAGCGCTAACGACGCGCGCCCGCCCATGGAGATCCACTTCAAAGCCGGCAGCCGACCCCGCGTACTGGGGATCCTGCGCGTGGCTCGCTAGCCCTGGTGGCATGTGAGCAACGAGTCAGGCCGTTAGCGACTCAGCTTCGGTGTGGCAATTCTCACACGGCGTGGTCTCTTCACGGGCTGCGCTAGTTCGTTCGAGTCACCGGTGTAGAGGTACGGGCATTGGGCACGGTCCGTGCAACGTGTCGAGAGCAGCAGCTCATGATGATGCTCAGAAGACATGCGCTCAGCTGATGCGGCAAGGGCGCGCGGCGTGCAGGTGGCGGCGTTCACCTCCATGTTGCTCATCGCCCAACAAGTAGCGGGCAAGGCGGCGCGTGACGCGCTCTTCTTATCCAACTTTCGCGCTTCGCAGCTGCCGCTCGTCATGGCCAGCAGCGCGGCGCTCTCCCTGTTCGTGGCATATGGAGTGTCGCGATTGCTCGTGCGATATGCGCCGCCTGCCATCATGCTGAGCTTGTTCGCGACGAGCGCCGGCGGCTTCGGCCTGGAGTGGCTGCTGGCCTTCGACTCCCCACGGGTCGCGGCGCTGTTCGTGTACTTTCAGACGGCCCTGTTGGGCCCAGTGATGATTTCGACGTTCTGGTCGCTGATCAACGAACGCTTCGATCCCCACACGGCAAAGCGAGCCATCGCGCGCATCGCCGGTGGAGGAACGCTGGGCGGCGTACTCGGTGGGCTGGCAGCGTGGCGCGTATCCTCCTTGGTTCAGGCGAACACGATACTCATGCTGCTCGCCACGTTGAATGCACTTGCGGTAGCCTGCACCTTGGCTACGAGCGTGCGCCGTGGCGTGACGCAAGTGGTCCCGCTCGAAGTGGCCGAGCCTACCGGCGCCGCGTCCCCCCAGCCCGCGCTGACGGCCGTGAAAGACACGGCATTTTTACGCCAGCTGGCGCTTTTGGTCGCGCTCGGCGCCGCGATCTCTGCACTTCTCGATTACGTCTTCAGCGTCGAGGCGACAGCTGCGTTCGGCAAGGGACAGCCCCTGCTGGCCTTCTTCTCGCTGTTTTGGCTGAGCGTGGGCCTGCTTTCCTTCGTGCTACAAATCACTCTGGGCAAGCTTGCGCTCGAGAAGCTCGGTCTGGCAGTCAACATCGCCGTACTGCCAGGCATCATCATCATGGGTGGTGCGCTTGGTCTTGCTGTACCGGGACTAGCGAGTGCGTCGCTGCTGCGCGGCGCGGAATCGATTCAGCGCAACACTTTGTTTAGGTCTGCGTACGAGCAATTGTACACCCCACTTCCCGAACACCAAAAGCGTTCTACGAAGGCTATCATCGACGTGGGGTTTGATCGTCTGGGCACGGTCGTCGGTAGCGGTCTCACGCTGCTCGTGGTGCACTCGCTCTCGCACGGGCAAGCGCCGCTTTTGCTGGGCGCGGTTGTCCTGCTGGGGCTCGCCACGCTCCCAGTCACGCGCCAGCTACACGTCGGCTATGTCGAGGCTTTGGCCCAGGGCATGCGGGCGGCGGCCGCCAGGCTCAACCTTTCGGCTGACGCGAATGCATCCGAGGCGGTCGTGCCGAACTCGCGCGCAACGCCGCACCTCCACAGAGATAGGCTCATCGAACGCGTCGAAGTGCTGCAACCTGGTGGGCTTTCCGCCTTAGTAGAGGCTGACCAGCTAGGCCTCCATCGCGCTGATCCCGCTCGAGCCGCGAACGGCCTCGGCGCGCCCGTGCAGGCGTTGCCGGCACCTGAAGCCTTACTTTCGTCTGCGTACGATCTGCTGTCCGCAGACGACGCGAAAGTGAAGCGCGCGCTGCGTCAGCTCGAACCACGAAGCCCCGCCGCGGCGTGCGCGATTCTCCTTCTGGCCCATCCCACGCACCACGCGGAGGCCCTACTGGCGCTGCGTTCGCGAGCGGCATCGATGACCGGGCAACTGCTCGACGCGCTCCTGGATCCGAACACGGATTTCATGGTCCGGCGCAGAATCCCGAGGGCGCTGAGGACTTGTTCGACCCAGCGTGCTGCGGACGGGTTGCTGCTCGGCATTGCGGACGAGCGCTTCGAGGTGCGTTACGAGTGCGGACGTGCGCTGCTCGCTGTCACGGAGGCCAACCCAGACGTGGTCATCTCTCGACGTAGCGTCGTGAACGCCATTCGGCGTGAGATCGAAATTGATGAACGCATCGTCGAGCGCTCGGCCGTTCAGCTCGACGATGACCCTGAGCTGGACAGTAAGCGCGCCTTGTTCGACGGCCTCATGCGCGACCGCGCCAACCGCAGCCTCGAGCACATGTTCGCCATGCTCTCACTTCTGCTCGAGCGTGAGCCTCTGCGCATGGCATTCTTGGCTCTGCATCACCACGATGAAGCTTACCGCGGCACCGCCCTGGAGTACCTGGACGCGGTATTGCCCGCGGAGGTGCGCGAGATCATCTGGCCATACTTCGGGGAGACAGCACCGCTGCCCGCGGCACGCTCAGCTCAGGAGCTCCTCGCGGAGCTCAGTGCACGGAGCTCGCTCCCGGCCGGAGGCGCTTCCAGCGTGCGGAACTGAGGTGCGCCATCATCGCCGCTCATAGGGACGGGCGGATCACGGCGAGCAAGAGGCCAGTCGCAATTGCGCCCAAAATCAGCACGAAGAACAGCGCCCACACCACGCGCTGGACCCCGTCGCGGTCGGCATGCCCCGGCCGACGCAGCGGTTTCGTGGATGGATTGTCGTAGTGCGCTCCCGTGTGAGCCTGGGGTGCGCGCGTCGTCGAGGTGCGAGCGTCCATGCAGCTCTCGTTGCAACCGTTACGCCAATCCGCTTTGGAGGGCTGTCACAGTCTTTGCTGAAAGAAGTCTCGCGGCGCTCGCCGCACCGCGTCCATTCGATGGGGAGAAATGGGGTTGCGGGGCATCGTGCGATGGTGGTCGGATCACGGTCCGGCGCACTTTCCCGCCGCACTAGAACATCGGGTCAGGGTCATCTATGCACCGCGCGAACCAAGCGTTCAGACAGGCTCCAGGAAACACATTCGCCCGCCGGCGGCAGCTCGGGACGGTGCTGGTAACGCTCTCGGCCTCGCTCGGCCTGACGTTCTTTCTCAGCGCCTGCGGCGGCAGCGGCGCCAAGCACTCCGGTAGTGGTAACCGGGGTGGCAGCAGTGGCCTGGCGGGCAGCAGCAGCTCCGAAGAAGTGGAGATCGACTCGGACGCGGTGGTCGACGCGGCGGTCCAGGCCGCAGCGCTGTCGGAAGAAGAGCTGAGCGCCGCACTTGCGGCGGCCGACCTCGATGGCGAAATGGCGCTGGCGGGACCGTCAGGCCTCATCAACGAGCTGGGCAACGAAACGGCCACGCGCGTCGCTTGGGGTAGCGTTGGCATGCAAATGAAGACCGAAGCCGACTTGCTCAGCTCGTGGGCACCGGCGGGCACGCAGCAGACGCAATCCGCCCCGAACGTGAAAGTACCCGGGGTGCGCGCACAGGCCAGCGGTGGGGGCAGCGTGGGCGAAGCATTCGGCGCGGGCTGGCTGGGTGGCTCGCTCTTCAACGCCTTTTTCGTTCAGACCGCCATCAACAACTACAGCAATGGGAAAAGCGGCATCGATTCGGGCGGTTCTCCCTCGGGGGACGTGAAAGCGACAACAGGCCTGTCGGACACTTTGATCACCCTCGACGCGACCGCGGAATTCAAGGCGTCCGGTATGAAAGCAACCATCGTAACCCATTCCGGGATCCCGTGTCCAGACGCGACTGGCCTGATGACCATCGACTCATCCTTGGATGTAACGGGCGAGGCCGGCGACGCGTTCCAGCACGCCCGGTTCAGCTTCGAGCTGATCGTAGAGGTGGACGACGACGCGCAGCTTTCGGGTCGCAATCAGCTCAAGTCGAGCGTCAAGACCAACACCGCCAATTCGTCGAAGGGCTACGACGTGACCAACGGATCCGTTGACGTGTCGGTCACCGAATTCGCCGATGGACATTTTAGTGACGGCGAGGGCAGCTACCAGGGCACGACGCAGGACGAAGCGATACGCTGGATGAACGCCGGGCTGTTCTCCGGGATTCTTTATCGCCAACATTTGCTGCCGGAATTGCAGAAGATGCTCGACGCTGGCCGCTGCGTGGCCATCACGGTGGAGCCCAGCGCCGGCCCCATGAATCTGGATCCGTTGAGCAACGTGGACCTGTTGACCAAGCCGCGCGCCAAGAGCAGCAATAGCACCCGCACCACGGGCGGCACGGTGCAAGCCAAGTTCAAGTCGAACGCTGGCGGCCTCATCACCGAAGGCAGCGACAAGGTGCCGGCGGACGCCACCTTCCACTACATTGCACCGCTCGACTTCAACAAGGCAGAGACGATCACCTTCCAAGCTCGTTCGAAGCGCGGCACCGGCAAGCTCGACTACACGCTGACCACCAGCCCGCACGCGGACTGAGCCGCCTTGCTCAGTCAGTCGTGGCGCGACTCAGCGCGGCCGGGATCCCAACGCTCCTAGCTTGCGGCGCGCCTGCTCCCGCATTTGGTCCGCGCGTGGCGTGTCTTGCGGGGCGCCAAGCACACGCTGGTAGGCACGAGTAGCGGCGGCGATATCGCCCTTCTCCAGGTACAAATCGCCCAAGCGCAGCTGTGGCGTCAGCAGCTGCGGGTAGCGCGCCGCGAAGTTCTGCCACAATGCGATGGCGTCCTCCGGCGTGAGGAAGTCGGCCTCGATGTCGCGCTCGAGCATTTGGTCGTCGAAGTCGAAGTGCAGGGAGTTCGTCACCTTGGCGGCTTCGAGCGCGGCTTGCCATTGCCCCGTGCGGGCCAAGGCCAGGGTGTAGTGCGAGGCAAGGCGACCGTGTTCGGGCAGGTAGAAGCGGGCGCGTGACAAGTCGGTGAGCGCAACGGCGGCGGCCTCGGCCGAGCGGTCATTTTTGAAGGCGTCGCGACCACGCGTCCAGAATAGATGGCCGGCCGTGTTGCGTAACCCTTGTAAGGCACCGAGCAGCCCTACCAGCGCCAGCAGCATCGCAGCGCCGCGTCGAGTCCAGGGCGAGAGCATTGGAGGAGGAGCTGCTGCGGTTGCTGGAGTGGCGGACGCGAGCCAGCCGAGCAAGAAGAAGAACAACGCGAAGGTGGCGGGCTCGCGCAAAGGCGCGTCGGCTAGGCCATTGACATAGATGGCCGCGAGCGCCGCGCCGACTGCGCGACCTAGTGCGTCCCCCTCACGCCGAGCAGCCCGCCGCAGCGTTTGCACCCCCACCAGCACGAACGCTGCAGCGCTGAAAATGCCCCCCTCCGCGGCAAACTGCAGCACGTCGTTGTGCGCGAAATCCACGCTCGACAGCGGCATGAACAGCCCCGGGTGGTGCTGCAGCAGGGTCGCCGCCGCTGGGCCGTACTCGGCCACGTAACCAGCTGCGCCGACGCCGGTCAGTGGATGCTCGCTCGCCAACTCGAGCGCGACGCGCCAGAGAAACAGCCGACCGCGCAGCCAGGGCGCGGTCGCCCACCAGTCGAAGTGCCACGCGAGTAGCAGCATGCCCAGCGCAACCGCGACCATCGCGCCCAAGAACGCGCGCCGCTGAGCCCTCGGCCGGCGCGGGTCCAGCAGCAGATACACCGCCGCACCAGCGGCGACGGTGAGCAGGCCGCCCTTGGATAGGGTCGCGGCCGTGGCCAGCGCCAGCAATGCAGCGTTGGCGTGGTGAAGCCTGCGCTGGCCCGACGCCGCGCTGGTGGCGGCCAACGCGAGCGACATGGGCGCGAGCGGCGCGAGAAAGGCAGCCGCCCAGTTGGGATTTCCGAAACTACCCGGTGAGCGAAACTCGAGGGTCGCGGGCAGCCCCTCGGTGAACCAGCGCAGCCCGGCCGCCTGCGACAGCACCAAGAGCGCGCAAACCGCACCCGCGAGGGTGAGCACTACCAGACTGGCGCGACGTGCCGCGGCGCCGGTGCCCAGCGCTAGGGCCGTGACGAAAAAGAATGCCAGCCCGGACAGCAGTCCGAGCGCGCCGGGCCAGTGCGTGGGCGAGAGCGCTCGCGAAAGGGGCGGCAGCCCGACGCTAGCCAGCATCAACAATCCGAGCGCCCACCCTGGCTGCGGCCATCGCACCGCACGCCCGCGCGCAGCAAACAGACGCACGAGCAGGACGAAGCTCAAGAGCGAAAGCGCCCACCCCAACGTGCCCCACTTGGCCAGGCGATAGCCGCCCGCCTGTTCGGGCAGCGCAAACCAGGCCGTGAGGGCGACGATGAGCGCGGGACCGAGCGCGAGGCGGTGACCCGCTGACGTCACGTGAGCATTCGCGTTCGCGATCGCCGGCTCGGAGGTGCTCACACGGCACTATTGCCTACATCGCGCCGAGCCGGCAACGACAGCTGCCATGGCGCCGACTTCGCCCGGACCCCGGCTTCTATCGGCTTTGCAGGCCAGCCTTTCGTTTCCTGGTGAGTGCGTACATGCTAGTGGCAATGTCAGAGCATCGAGTGGAAGGCGGCGACGCATTGTCGCGCTGGCTGGCTGGTGCGGGGCTAGCAGCCCTCGACGGCATCACTGGCAGCGCCATCGACGTGCTCGGCGTCATCGATCGTTCGTTGACGGTGCGCTACCTCAACTGGACCGCGCCGGGGCTCACGCGCGAAGGTGTCGTTGGAACGAGCGTTCTCGATCTGGCTCCGCCGGACTCCCGCGAGAAGGCCCGCGAGACCTACGAGCAGGTGCTGGCGACCGGCATCGGCACTCGTCTCGAGATGTTGTTCCGAAACGACGAAAACGTTCTGTTCTGGGACGTGCGCATCGCACCGATCCGTAGCGGCGACCAGATCATCGGCTTGCTCGCGCTCTCGAGCGACGTCACCGAGCAGCGGCGCGCACACGCCGACCGCGATCGTTTCTTCTCGTTGTCGCTCGACTTGCTGGCCGTCATGACGCCCGAAGGGCTCTTCAAACGCGCGAATCCTGCGTTTGGCCAGACGCTCGGCTGCGATGTAGCCGAGCTGATTGGTACGCCCTTCATCGATCTCGTGCACCCGGAAGATCGCGCACTTACCATCGAAAACTACACCGTCGTCCGCAGCGGCACGCCGGTCACCAACTTCGAGAACCGTTACCGCCGCAAGGACGGCGCCTATCGCGTGTTTTCGTGGCGTGCCATCGTCGATCCCATCACGGCAGACGTTTACGCGGTCGCGCGTGACGTGACCGACCACCGCGCGACCGAAGCTCAGCTGCGTCACGCACAAAAGATGGAGGCGGTCGGCCAGCTCGCCGGCGGCGTCGCCCACGACTTCAACAATTTGCTACTCGCGATCCTGGCCAACGCCGGTTTGGCGCAAGAGTTCACGTCCGCAGCCCCAGAGCTTGCCGAGCACCTGGCCGAGATAGAAGCAGCCGCTCAGCGCGCCGCGGATTTGACCAAGCAGCTGCTCGCGTTCAGCAGGCGTCAACCGCTGCGCCCCGTGCCCGTCGATCTGAACGAACGACTTCGGGGCCTGATGAAGATGCTACGGCGCCTGCTGCCGGAGAACATCAGCATCGATTTGATCCCGGGCCACCATTTGCCGTCGGTCAGCGCAGACGCGAGTCAGTTGGAGCAGGTCATCGTCAATCTGTGCGTCAACGCTCGAGACGCGATGGAGCGCGGCGGTAAGCTCACCATCGAAACCGAAAATGTGTTGATCAACACGCAGTATTGCGAGTCACACCCGTGGGCCAAGCCGGGGCGCTATGTGCTCTTGAGCGTTACCGACACGGGCCTGGGCATGACCGCGGAAGTGCGCGAACGTGCGTTCGAGCCGTTCTTTACGACCAAGGGCGCGCACCAAGGCACGGGCCTGGGACTTTCGACCGTGTACGGCATCGTGCAACAGCACGACGGCATGGTTCACCTGTACAGCGAGCCCGGCGCGGGCACGACCTTCAAGGTCTACTGGCCCGCCCACGAGCGACTGGCGCAGACTGTGGGCAACAAGCTGGAGCGGCTGCCGCCGCGGGGCCAGGAAACCATTTTACATGTCATTACATCCTACAATGTCTGACGAGGAGATCAATGCAATCATGGATGCTGTT
>JBEHXA010000001.1:0-65578 GCA_048498935.1 Myxococcota bacterium | reverse complement strand
TCGCAACGGGCAGTCCGTGGAAGGTTTCGGCATCGGGAAGTTATCCGTAGCTCGCGTGCTCGCCCTACTCGGCAAGCGATCGCAGCGCGTCGTGGATATCGGCTGCAGCAGCGTAACCTTGGTGCAAGCACTACTGGAGGCTGGCCACGACGCCCGCGGCGTGGAGCTCAGCCGACAGTTGGTCGACATGGGAGCCGAGCGCCTTGAGCGTGCCGGCTTCGCCGAGCCGCGCTTGATTCACGGCGACTTCCTGCGCCTCGACGCTGCCGAGCTCGGCTCGCTCGCGCGGGCGGATCTGATTTGGTCGAACGACGTATTGGAGCACCTGCACCCCAGCGACGTGCCCGAGTTTCTGGCACGCTGCAGAAGCCTGCTGCGGCCGGGCGGAACCTTGTGGCTCATCACTCCCAGCGGGTTGACCCAGACGTCTCGGAAGACGCTGCACCTGCGACAGTACTTTCTTGCAGAGCTCTTGGAGCAGGGCAAACGTTCGGGCTTCACACAGTTCCGCAGCAGGCTGCTTGGCACCGCTCGCCGCCAGGCTTGGCCCATGAATCAGCCAAGGAGCGCGTTCGTGCCGATCAAGCTGGCAGTGGAACCAGTACTGAGGCGCCTGCCGAGAAAGGTTCGAGTCCCGGTGGCAAAAGCCATGGCCTACAGCGAGCTCTTTCTTCGCTGAGGGACGGGCGGGGAGCACCACCGTAATCGCGAAGGGCGCAGCGTTCTCGCGCCGAGCAGCCACCGAAGATGCTTTTCAACTCTTTCGAATACGTGGTGTTCCTGCCGACCGTTCTCGCAGTCTACTACTGCTTGCGGCACCGAGCGCAGAACGTGTTCCTGCTGCTTGCGAGCTACGTGTTCTACGGGGCGTGGGACTGGCGCTTCCTCGTTCTGCTGATGTTCACGACGGTGCTCGACTTCGCAGTGGCGTTGCGGATCGGTGCGTCGCCGCTCGGCAGCAAGCCGCGCCGACGCTGGCTGATGGTCAGCTTGCTCTCGAACCTCGGGGTGCTGGCAACCTTCAAGTACTTTGGCTTCTTCAGCCAGTCGCTGGTCACGCTGCTCACCACTCTTGGTGTGGAAGCCCACGTTCCGGTGCTCAATCTAGTGCTCCCGGTTGGCGTGTCGTTCTACACCTTCCAGTCGATCTCCTACACAGTCGACGTCTATAGGGGCGCGCTGGCACCTGCGACACGCCTCAGCGAGTTCGCGCTTTACGTCGCTTTCTTCCCACAACTCGTGGCGGGACCTATCGAGCGGGCAACACACATCCTGCCGGTGATTCGCAATCCTCGTCGCGTGAATATGGCGCAGGTCTCGTCAGGGCTGGGCCTAATCGTGCTCGGCTTATTTCGCAAGCTGTGCATCGCCGATGCCGTGTCGGCAGAGGTTTCGGCCGCCTTCTCCGAACCAGGGCAACTGACCGGTCCCCAGCTACTGCGCGCCGCCTACATGTTCGCGTTGCAAATCTACGGTGATTTTGGGGGCTACAGTGACATCGCTCGCGGCAGCGCTCGTCTGTTGGGGTTCGACCTGATGGTGAACTTCAACCAGCCGTACCTCTCGCAAAACATCACTGATTTCTGGCGACGCTGGCACATTTCGCTGTCCAGCTGGCTGCGCGACTACCTGTACATTCCGCTCGGCGGCAACCGGCACGGCAAGCTCGACACCTACCGCAACCTCTTCTTGACCATGTTGCTCGGCGGCCTGTGGCACGGCGCCAACTGGACCTTCGTCGTCTGGGGCGGCTTGCACGGCGCCGCATTGGCTGTTCACAAAGCTTGGACGAGCTTTCGAGCGCGCCGCGGGCCGCACCAGCGAAGCGGCGCGCTTCGCTGGTTGACGACCGGAGCCAGCATGCTCGTCACCGTGCACTTCGTCGTATTTGCCTGGATCTTTTTCAGAGCGGACAATCTCGACAAGGCCCTCCTTTACCTGCAGCTACTCCCCCACGGCTTCAGCATCCAAGGGTTGTCTGCGCTTGCCCTACCCGCGCTGTTCCTGACCCTGACCTTGCTAGTGGACGTTCCCCAGTATTTGCTGAGGGACCACGATGCTATCGAGCGGCTTTCGCTTCCGGCCCGTGCCCTGGCCTACTCTGCAATCCTCGTGCTCATCTTCTTCCTGGGCGGCGCGCAGAATGCCACGTTCATCTATTTTCAGTTTTGAAACGGTCGACCCCAGCCATGCCCGCCGCTTGGTGGCATGGCTCGTCGTCATCACCGTACTGCTGCTCGCCGAGCTAGGCTTGCGCGCCGTCGGCCCGCGCTTGCTGCCTCGCCCGAACAAGTGGGGCCATGCCAAGGTACAAACACTAGTCGATCGCTACCGCGCCCAGGCGGCAACGCATGAGCCTCTCGACGTCGTGATCTTCGGAACCTCACAAGGCTATACCTGGATCGATCAGGAGCAGCTCAACGGGCGAGGCTTGAGAACAATCAATGCCGCTATCCCGGGGGCAAACATGTCCGTCGGACGCCTCTTGGGAACGCGAGTGCTCTTCGACCAACAGATGCCCTCGCTCGTCGTCGTTACGGTCGGCCCGATGTCGGTCGCTCACTGGAACGAGCATCTGGAGCAGCTCATCGAGCACTCCCCCGGCGGCGGAGCGTATCTCGAAAACCGCCGCCTCTCGCTCTGGATTCAGAACAACGTGGCGCTAGTCAAGTTCGGTGGGCATCACCTAGACGCCGCGTTCGTGACGCAGCTACGTGCGTTGTGGCGGGGCGGGCCGCGCAGGCCCAAAGCGCGTCGCGAAGCGCTCGACGGAGATGCCGTGCCGACAGAAGGTCAAACCCTGCGGGCCATGACGCCTTCGGCAGAACAATTCCAAGCCTTGAGGGACTTCCTGCACGAGGCCGAGGCGCGGGGGGCACAAACCGCGGTGATCAACATGCCCGTTTGTGAGGCCGGCAAGCACCGACCCGAGTGGCCGTACTCCGAGTACTACAGCGCCATGCTGAAGGCCGTGGGCGACCGGCCTCTACTCGATCTGGATCGCGCGGCGCTCCCTGGCTATTTCGGGGACTGCGTTCACCCGAATCCCAACGGCGTTGCCGCGTTCCGCGAACCCATCACGGCGTTCCTCACCGCACGTTTGGCCGCAGCGCGCGAGGCGCGCGGGCACTAACGCCCAAACGACCCGATCTGCGGCGCGCGTCACTTTTTCGAGACCGCGACCGTGTGCTGCTTTGACGGACCGTTCGAGCGCAAAGGCGTGAACGGCAACGCCCACGCCGGCTTCTTCCCCGACTTCGGCACGTGCGGTGGCTTGGTCGACGTTTGATGAGCGACACGCTCTTGGCGGTAGTCGCCGGCGCGTGTCGGACGAGCGACGGGCGGAGTAGCGGCGGGCAGTTGATGCTCGTCATCTCCATGCACCGGAGGCGCTACATGCCGCGGCTTGCTCTCGACATGCCGAGTCGGCACGACCTCCACCGGACGCGACGACTCCGCACTCGCGTAGTAAACGGGCGACCCAACGGCTCCGCTCGGCACGGCGCTCTGCATCGTAACGCTGCAACCAGCCAATCCGAGCAGCACGCCGACCATGCCGACGGTGCGAGCCATCAAACCAGGGCCTTGGAACGCCATTTCGCTCACGTCCAGCTTACGGAATCGGGGTCGCGTCCCTTCCTGCGGGTCTCATTCCTTCTGACTGAGCCGGACCTGCGACTCTCGGGCTCACCTAACAATCTACAAATACAGCACTATTATGTGCGTAGCAAAACGCCACGCGTCATCTAGTGACTGTGCTACGCGTAGTATTTCACGACATGCTTCGCAGCAGGCTTACGGTCTCGGCGCTCTCGACGGTGTTTATCCTTCAGGCGTGCAGCGAGAGCCCAGCGCCCAACGCGCCCGGCGGCAGCGCCGGCACTGCTGGTCAGCCAGCATCAGGCGGTAGCAACGCCACGGCCGGTTCCTCGGCCACGGGTGGGAGCACCTCTGGCAGCTCGTCGACGACGGGCGGCGCGGGCGGCACCGCAGCACCGACGGGCGGAGCGGGCGGACAGCCCGCCGCCAGCGGTGGCACCGGCGGCGCGAGCGTGTTGCCCACGGCAGGCTCGGGCGGTGCCGGCACTGGTGGAAGCACGCAAGGTGGCGCGGGCGGCAGCGGCGGCGCGAGCAGCATCGGCACTGGCTGCACGGGCGACGACAAGACGCTGTGCTGGAACTTCGACTCGGGTCAGCTCCCCGCCGGCTTCACGCCGTGGCGCACGGCCGGCACGGGTCAGCTACTGGTCGACAACAGCAAGCCGTATGGCGGTACCGGCTACTCCCTCCACGCTAGAGATCTGCAGGGCGGCCCGCAGCACACCCTCAAGTACGTGCTGCCCGCGAATTGGGGACCCGTGATGTGGGGTCGCTTGCGCCTCTACACCACGCCAACTCGCCCGGATGCACACGCCGGCTTCTTCAACGCGCGTTACCCCAAGCCCGGCCAACCCGACAACGCACCCGAGAACCAACTCGATTGGTACGAGATTGCCAGTTACCAACAGAAGTACATGACCATCTGGCACCCACCGTGGCCGCCCGGCTTCCCGGAAGACGTGCAAGTCTCGGACACGCAGCTGGTGCTCGATCAATGGACCTGCGTCGAGTGGCTCTTCGACGGCAAAAACAACCCCACCGACCCCGCCCAAGCCGCGCTCCCCAAAGCCTGGCTCGACGGCAGCGAGCTCGCCTGGCCCGAACACTTCACCTACTCCGAGCCCGCCGGCGCCCCCCCACCCTTCCGCGACCTCGCCGGCAACTTCACGGTCATCGAGCTCGGCATCGTCACCTGGCAAAACGTCCCCACCCCCACCAGCTGGTGGATCGACGACGTCGTGCTAGGCAAAGAGCGCGTCGGGTGTAACTGAACGGCGACGACTGCCACTGGCGTTGCTATCGCGTGCGACGGGTCGGGTCAAACGGCCCGGTGAACGGGAAGTGCGCCTGCTTACCCAGGAACCACTCGCGTGCCTCGACAGCTTCTGCTTTGGAAGCGAACGTGAGCGGGAGCGACGGGACGACCGACTCGAAGGGCGCCTCATGGTCCACGCCCGATAGGGTCAACCGCCACCCGCTACCCTCGCGGGTGCGCCCGCTCCCTCCGGCAAGATGGAAGCGCCACTCTCGCGGTTGGATGGACTCGTACACGTCCGACACCAACGATACCGTTTCGAGGGGCACTTCGTATCGCTCGCTCGACGCGGGCGCGGCCGACTCCTGCGAGACGATGAGCGTATCGTCCGCGATCCGCACGCGCTGCGTCAACGTGACGGAGCGCGTACCGACCTTGCGCACCACTTGCGCGGTCGCCCAACTTTCGGTCGTCGGATCAGCGAAACGCGCTGCCGCTGGCGCCTTCTGCAGCAGGCCGAGCACCGCAGCGCTGGTGACGCGCAACCGCAACAGCTCATCGCGGACGGTGCGCGTCGGCTCGGACCCCTTTCCGTAGCCCAGCCGCGTATTGAGCAGGCGCGGCGCGGTCGTTGCCACGTTCGACGGCGCTACTGCAGCGTCGTGAACATGTGAACGCGCGACCGCAACCTGGCCCGGACCATGCTCGGTGCGCTCGATGCCCCACAATGAAAGCCGCTCGGTTTTGGAGTCGTAATCGTGCACGGCGCCGAACCAGGAGACGCCTCCCACTCCGGTGCGCTCGAACAGGAGGTCGTCACTCGTCCACGCCAGCTCGCCGCGGGCGTAGGTGTGCGGCAACGGAGCTAGCTCGAAGCACTGGACGAGTTGCTCGAGCCACGCGCTGCGCTGCGTTGGTGCCCGGTATTCGAGGCAGCTACCTACCGCAAGGCGCTCCTCGACCGAAATTGCGAGAGCGCCACGCTCGAGCAAGTTGTACATCAGCTCCAGGTCAACCTCGTTGAGCGAGGCCCCCCCGGCAGCCTCCACGAGGTCGTGGGAGAGCCCGGGGCGGTGCGCGTCCTCGACCTTTGGTGATGAGCGTTCGGGCTCCCCCTCGCAACCCCACGCCAGCGCCCCCAGCGCCGCGACGACGGCCGCGCCGCTATTACGCAACCAATCACGCCTCATCATGGCGCACCTCCGCAAACCGGCGGATTAGGACACGCGGGTGCCGGGCCGTCTCCGTAGAATCGCGCGATGCATTCGCATTTGAACCTGGACGGGGCGCTTTCATCCGGGAGGATCTGATAGGCAGAGCCGTCGCGACGCTGGACTCTGATCACGCTCCAGGGAGTCATGTGAACGACTTCGAAGTCGCTCGGTTCCACGTCGCGCACCGGCGCGTCACCGACCTCCCAATCGATGAGCTCGTACATGCCGAACACTGGATGCGATTGGGTCGACGGGTTCAAGTAGTCGAACTCGTGATGGACCTTGATCGCGCTCCCGACGTTGCCTCGCACTTTCCAGCGCAAGAGGCGAGCCGGATAGGTCGGCGCACTTCGCACGGACGCGAACCGCACGATGTGGTGTGACGTCTGCGCGCTGTCGGCGATGAAGTCCTCCGCGAGCCACATACCTGCGGGCGAGCTGTTGTTGTGGAGCTGAAATTGACCAACGTCTCGGTCGGTACCAGGCACACCATTGTTGTTGAACAAAGTGGCATTCCGCCAATGGTACCTATTGTTGTACGCGCCGTGATTGATGCCCCCGAGGCGGTGCCGATAGGCCACGAAGCCGTCCATCACGTGTTCCTCTTGGTCGTTTTGCCAAGCGTAGGCGCCGAAGCCGCGGCTGTTGTGTGAGAGGTTGTTTTCGAAGAGCCAGACGCTGCCGCCGGCGTGCTCTTGCCAAAAGTAGCCCGAAGGAGAGCCTGTGACGCCCTGCACTCCGACCGCCACGCAGTTGGTCACTTGGTTGCCCGAGCCGCGCCCCAAGAGAAAACCCGTCGGGCTGAAGCCATTGCCAGGGTCGGTCAAGACACCCGCGGCCACGCAGTTATTCCAAACCACATTATTGCTCGTGAAGTCTTCTTCGGGCTGCCCGGCCGAATGGCGCAAGTCCCACCAATAGGCATCGTCCGAAGTCATGAACGAAATGCAATCCCGAAACGTGATCCCGTCGGCCACGTGCGGGACGAACGCGTGCGCATCGGTATCTCGCACAACCACCCCCTCGACGGTCGTCCCCTCGTTCAGGCTATGGTGAAAGTGCAGCCCGTAGCGCCCGACGAACGACTCGGTCTCGTTCCCGGCAGGAAGAAACTTGCGGGGCCCCATGTAGCGGATGGCCACGTTCTTCAACGTGTGAACGACGTTCACGTCGTCGTTGTGAATGAAGATGTGCGAGCGACCGTGACCGGGACCATTGGGATTCGGATTGGCGACATAGTCGGCGGCACGCGGATACTTCACGAGCGGCGGGCGCCCCTCGATGCGCACGTTTCGCGTCAGGTTCAGCACCTCCGCAGTGAAGACGCGGCCGGGCGAGACCTCGGCCGACGGGTGAGCAAAGGTCGTATTCGACTGGAGCGTGAGCGCAGCACCATCGATGCTCGCGATGGTGCGCACGTCGAACTGGGTCGGGTTATCGACGTTCGTGACCGAGCCGGTGGGCGTGATGGCGACCTCGTCGGTCGCACGCCACCCTTCGGGAACCGTCTTGAGAGGGATCGAGCTTGCTCCGGCTGCAATCGCCCCGTTCGCCCACACCCACGCGGTCTTGGTTGCCCCCTCCAGGTCGAGTCGCCCGCGGCCCATCACCCAGAGCCCAACGTCCGTGGCGAGCACTTCCATGCCTGAACCCACGAACGCCTGTTCGTCGGCACCCGCGAGGCTCAGCACGTGATCTTCATCCGCGGTCGCGGGCCTCATCTCCAATGTGCCGTGAACGACCACGTTGCCTAGCGATGTGAGCGTGGTGTCGGCGAGTGGATCGAAGCGCAAGGTGGCACCCTCGGCGATCTCGATGCTCTGCGCCGTCGCGTTGCCATCAACGATTACGGTGCCGGTCACCAGCGCTGGATTGGTAGCGCTGGGCAAACCGGCCTCGCCCCACGTATTCGGGTCGCTCCAGCGGCGCTCGAACGTCGGCGCCGTGTAGTCGTCGAAGTAAACCTTCTTGCTGGATACGGAGCCACCACGCGCGACGAGGCCGACGCGACCGCTGCTCTGCAACGAAGCCTCGCTGTCTCCGAGCACCTCGAGGGTCCAACCGGGCTCGGGATCGCCGACCGCCCAAACTTTCGCCCGCAGGTCGGTGCCCGCGCCGTTCTGAGTAACGCTGCAGCGAAGGTTGAACCAGGTGCTCGTCGTCGTGAGGTTGGCCAAGCCCGCTGCGGGGTTGGTCGGTGCCGTGGCCAAGGTGGCTTGTGTGCTTCCGACTTGCTTGAAGATGCGCAGGCGATCGGTGGTCGGCCCGTAGCCCACCATGCAGCCGTAGAAATGACTCGGGCTGCCGCCGTGCCTGGCGATGAGACCACCCCACACCGAATTGCTACTGACGGCGATCTTGACTGTCTGATCCGCGTCGAGCGTCGAAGCATTGGACGCGTTGAGGAACTGCACACTCAGGTCAGTCGCCCCGCCCCTCGCGCTCCCCAACTGATCGGAGCCATTGAAACTCGCAGTTTCGGTTCGAAAGGTCAGCGCCGGACCGGAAATAGCTTCGCTCGTCCACTGGCTCGGCCAGCTGCCGTTGAGCACCCCCGTCGACCAATCCTCCGTAGGCGACGCCGCCTGCGCCGACGTGCGTTCCGAGACGAGCGCCAGCAGCGCCCAAGCCAGCAACGTGACCCACACACCGTGGATCGCCAGCTTGCGCGCGAATCCGCGCCGCGCGCGCGACCGCACTTCGCCCTGCTCATGCCTGGTTCTCGCCATCGGCTCCCTCCTGCGGCTTCAGCTCACTCGAAGCACAGCGACGCTAGAGTCGGGCGCGACGCGGGATCCACATAAAACGCTAAGCTCACGGCTGTTTGAAAAAACTCACAAGCCAACAAGCATCAGCAGGTCCCTCGCCGTCGTCATTTGCCTCGCTCGCTGCGCGACTTTGAAGCACAGCTGCCCAACCATCGTCACTCCGCTAACAATTGCGGGTGAAGAAGCGCGCCGGTTGGCTCATGTTGTCCGAAACCGGAGCCGCGAATAGAATGATGCCATGCGGAGCGTAGGGACGGGTTTAGGGGTTCTGAGTCTCAGTGCGCTGGCCGTGCTCGGTTGTGGTGACGGGCAGCCACCGAGGGAGGAGAATTTGGGCAGCTCGGAGCAAGAATTGACGGGCTACTGCTCGGCGACGTTCGAAGCGAGTCCACAGCCGCGCCAGCCGGCGCTAGCCGGTGGCGTCACGTTGACCAGCACCGCCTCCTGCCTCGGAAGCGATGCGCTCGACTACCGCTTCACCGTGTTCGCTCCGCGCACCAACAGCAAGAGCATCCCCTGTGACTGGCAGACCAGCAGCAGCTGCAACTGGAATACCTCTGCGCTCACTCAAGAAGGCAACTACAAGCTACTGCTGAATGTGCGGCGAGTCGGGCAAGCGGCAATCGACCTCCAGAAGACACTGCGCTACGCCGTCGGCCGTGCGTGCACGAGCGCGAGCGTCGGAATTTCGCCGAACATCCCCGAGCCAGGCGACCTGGTCAGCTTCACCGCAGCCGCAACTTGCGATGCGGGAGTCGTACCCGAATACTACTTCGAGGTGCGCAAACCCGGCGCGACCGTTTATGAGCCCGTTGGCAGTTGGCAGACGTCACCACAGCAGGCTTGGAGCTCGGGGGGCACTCCGGCTGGCGCTAGCGACGTGCGCGTCACGGTACGCCAACGGGGCTACAAGCTGGAGGAGGCGGAGGTCGTCACGCCCTTCAAGCTGGGTGGAGCAAGCTGCGCAGCAGCGAGCATTAAGGTCGGCAAGGTTGGCCCAGACTACACCGTCACCGCCACCTCCGTTTGCTCGGGCGGTGGCGTGCCAGAATACCGGTTTGAAGACATCGCACCGGACGGCACGGCCGAAGTGTTGGTGGCGGGCTCACCTAGCCCGCAGACGGTGTGGCACACAGCGAGCCTCACCGGCACGCACCTCATTCGTGCACTCGTGAAGGCACAAGGGACGTCGCAGGTGTATAGCGCGAAGCAGGGGACCCGACACTTCGCCGATTCCTGCATGACTGCGAGCGTGACGGCACCAGCAAGCGTCACCCCGGGCGGCACGGCCACGTTCACGGCCACCGCCGACTGCTCCAGTCCCGAGTATCAGTTCCAAGTGAAGACGGCCATGTCCGCTAGCTGGACCCCCGTCTGCCGTTATTCCAGCTCACCCACTTGCGATTGGTCTCCACCAGCGGACGCGCCACTCGGCCCGCGTGACGTGCGAGTGCTGGTGCGCGCCGCCGGCACGACGATCGTGTCATCCGAAAGCATCTCGGACCCAGCCAGCATCAACGTGGTCGAAGCACCTGCCGATCCCGTGCAACACCTCGGCGTATGTACGCCGCTCGGCTTCAGCAAGGACGGGCAAACCGTACTGGCGCAAGAAGGCGTGTGGACCGCAGCCACCGGTTGGCAAGCGCTGCCCGATCTGCCCGGTGGTGCGGTGAGCAATCAGCCGCACGCTCTTTCGCCCGACGGCAAAGTGGTGTTCGGGAACAGCGGCTCCGCACTCGGCAGCGAGATGTATCGCTGGACCGCGGCCGGCGGCATTCAAGGGCTTGGAAGTACTTACGTACCTTTCGCCTCGAGCCTGGATGGTTCCGTTGCCGTGGGCTGGACGAACGACAACGTCTTCGCGCACCAGCCGGAAACCGCGCAACCTTTTCGTTGGACCAGCGACGGCTTCACGCAGCTGGGCACGGTCGCAACCTTCGGCGTCATGACCAACTTCATTGACGCTCAGCTCAACGATGCCGGTACGGCCGCTCAATTCAGCCGCGACCGAGGTCGTTCGGCCTGGAGCCTGGCGGGCGGGTTGGTCGAGGCGGACTTTGCGAGCTTTTACCTGCGCGTGACCGCGATGTCGGCAGACGGCTCGAAGGTCGCCTATTTCTACGCCCACAACGGCGGCTGGATCGATGAAAACGTCGGTTGCATTCCCGACGCGCCGCTCGAAAGCTCGGAGTGCCCGTATGCGAGCTTCGAGCTCTTCGTCGCCATGCTCGACATGAACGATGCAGGAGACGCAGGCGTCGGTTTCCAGCTCGACGACGGTAACCGCTACCTTCCGTTCTATTGGTCCCGCGCCGGCGGCATCCGGCCCATGCACGACGTGCTTCCAGCCGGGCTCAATCCCTACCCCAACGCCCACGCCGACACCTGGTTTGCCGACTATTACCCGCCCGGCCCCTACATCTCCGGCGACGGCCTCAAAATTCTGGGCCGAGCTGCCAACAACGAGTGCTTCATTGCGCCGGTAACGCCCTAGTCCAAGCGGGAACGAGTCGGTACCGCCCGCCCCCGCCACGTCACTTCTTCGAAACCGCGACCATGTGATGCTGCGACGGACCGTCGGAGCGGAGAGAAGTGGTCGCGGCATCTTCATGCAATCGACGAGAGGCGCGTGACGTTTCGCGGAAGCGTCAACGCGGACGCTCACTGTTGACGCTTTTGTCATTTGTCCCATCGTGCACGGCGTCAAAGCCAAACAAGTAAGATTTGCGCGCCGCTTAATCTTTAGGCGTGACCAACGCGGCCAACTTGGCGTATTTCTCCGGACATGAACTGGGGCGCATGGACTTGGGCGGCTTGGGCGAGTGTCATTTTGCTCGCGTGCAGCGACTCTTCGCAGGTCGACGGTGGTGGCGGCGAGGAGCTCGGGGCGATTCATCAAAGCGCGATGAAGGGGACGCCCGGTGCGGCCGTCGGAGACCCCGATTACTGCGGCGCGAGTAACTCGCACCTCTGCGGGCTCGGTGAAGGCCCCTGCACCGACTCTTCTCAGTGCGCTTCAGGTTACACCTGCGTTGCAGGCAACCTCGCCAAGCGCGGCCCTTTCAGCGGAGGCGCCTGCGCTCCGAGCACTTGTAGCGACGGAAGCAAGAACGGGGGCGAATCCTCAATCGACTGCGGCGGTCCCTGCGGCTCAGACTGCACCGTTACCTGCGACACCTCGAACGGCAGCACCTCGCACTGCAGCACGGACTGCCCCTGCAGCGCCGGCGAAGGCGACTGCGACAGCGTCCAGGAATGCCAGCCCGGTCTCGTTTGCGGCAACGGCAACGGCCCCGCGTTCCACCTCCCCGCCGGCACCGATGTCTGCTGGGCTTCCACCTGCCAGAACGGCGTGAAGGATGGGAACGAGACGGCCGTCGATTGCGGCGGCTCGTGTGCGCCGTGCACACCCCCCACTCCGGGCCCGGTCACGCTCGTCTCCTCTAACGATGCGGTTCTGTCGATCGTCATCGCTCCCCATACCGACCAGAACCTACAGAACAAGATCGTCGCGATCGCGAACGACCTGCGCGACAAGCTCAACAAGATCAAGGGCCTGACTGGCACACAGTTCAGCGTGGCCGCTGCGACCAATACGCCTTCAGGCATTTCGCTCGGCATCGACGGTGACTTTCCGAACACCGGCTGGCCATACCAAGGTTATTTCCGCCCGAACGATACGTTGGCAGGTGGCGTGCTTCGCCCTCAACGCCTCCAGCTGGCGGAACAATACGTACTCCACACGCCTCAAAACTCGAACCGTGTCATCGTGGCCGGCGCCACCGTCGACGCCCTGCAAGACGCGGTCTCGGATCTGCTCGCCCGCATCGGGTATCGCCACTACTTTCCGAGCCCTACTTGGGAAGTGTTTCCGGAGCCTGCGACCCTTCAGCAGCCGCTCTCGCTGGCCGTCGACGAGAAGCCCGCCGTCCCGTCGCGCACCCTGAATTTCCCAGGCGACTCCTGGGAAGCCGGCTTCACCACCGTCAGCAACAGCTACTTCGACGCCTGGCGCAAGCACAACCGCCTGTACACATCCACGGCTCTGGCTCTGGGCGGCAGCTACGCCCAGGTCGTGACGTGGTGGCAGAACAAGTATGGCGTCACGTTCCCGCCGGCGCTCTCCACCAACCCCGGTACCAGCCCCGGAAATCGACAACTCTGCCTGACTGGCGTTGCCAACGCGGCCGGTGAGGACTGGACGGTCCAAAAGATAGTCAACAGGTGGGCAAGTGAGCAGAACGCCGCGACCAGGCTCTCGCTTTCGCCGACGGCCAACGTCACTTGGGTTTCGGTGCCCGACAGCAGCGGAACTGGCCTGAACTGCAACGACGTCAACGACCCGACGTTCCGCAACATCTCCAACCGAGTTGCGGCCATCCTGAACGCTGCCGCTGAAGCGCAACCGACGAAAGTCGTCGTTGCGGACTTCCTCTACGACTCTGCGGATGCACCGACGATCGCGCTCAGGCAGAACGCCATCGTCAACGTCCACACCACGTACGTGGCGCCGATCCCGTTCGCGCTCGAGAACCGGGTGCGCGGCTGGGGCAGCGCAGGCTTCGAGGCGGGCATCACGGATGCCATCTCTGGCAGTGCCAACGAGTTCCCGGGCCAAGCTCAAATCTCGACGCAGTCCATCGTTGATCGCATTCGAACCTTCTACGACCTCGGCGTGCGTCGCTACGAGCTCAACGTGAACTGGGGGTTCGGCGCGTCCGGACCGGCCTGGTGGGCTCTATCGAACGCGCTCTGGGATCTGGATACTCCCAGCGCAGTCAACGCAGCCACCTATCGCAGCGACTTCCTGACCAAAGCGTTCGGGTCGGCCGCGGGCGACATGAACAAGTTTTATGAGGTGACCGAAGACCGAGCGCTGTGGAGCGACAACATGGTCGGCGTGATGTACCGCGCCCTCAAGAAGGCCTACGAGGCCACGACGGAGAACACTACCGTCAACCAGCGCATCCGCTTGCGCCTCGACGATCTCGCCGTCTACACGCGCTACCTCGAGCTCAGCCGCAAGTTCTGGAATCGCTGCGACGCGCAAAGCCCCAATAGCGAGCAGAGCCAACTCAGGGACCTCCTGCGGTTCACCTACGCAACGCGCGACCGCCGCATCCTCGAGTCGTACGACGCCATCACAGAAATTGTCCAAGGCGTGCCGAACTGCACGGGCACCGTCGAGCCCACTAGCGGCCCCGCTTGCGACATGCCGGTCTGGAACCCCACGTGCCCGTCCGCGACCGCGACGGCCACGTGCGGCACGTGCTCAGGCGCCACGCCGCCTGCCGGCTGCAACCCCATGAAGACCGGCACCAGCCCCTCACCCGAGGAGATCTACGGCTACGTCACGGCTGGCGCCGCCAACGTACCCATCCTCGACACGGGCGTCGATCCAACGCTCATCAAGGACTTCTCGCGGGACTTGGTGCCGTACCAGCTCACGCCCACACTGCCGAAGCGACTCCAAAGCATCTACACCCGGCAACCGCACTACTTCTTCTTCCAACGCCCGAGCTCCGCGGGCCCGCTGACCGCGCACGTCATCAAATACGCTCCGGGAGAAATCCTCGCCGGGCGGCTCTCGCTGCCGAGCACACCGAACGTCGGCCTCGAGTATCGCTTCTTGTCGGACGCCGTACCCGAAACCGAGACCGATTGGGTCTTCGACAACGCTCTACCGAACGCGGTCTACCGCCTCGACCTGGACGATTCCGGCAGTCGCATGTACGCCAACGTGCCGGATGGAACGGCTCTAGCCATTCCGGTAGGACGCAAAGACCAACCGCTCGCCCTCAACTACCGCTGGCAGGCCTACTTCTTCGTGCCAGCCGGCACCACGCGAGTCGTCGGCTGGTCCCAATCCGACGGCACCTTCTTCCGCAACAAGAAGAACGCGGCCGGCACCGCCTGGGTCACCGAGCCCGCCCGCTACCTCTCCGACTACGCCGTCGGCCACGCCTGCACCAATCCCCACGACATCGCCAACGGCGGCCTCTCCGGCCTCTGGGATCACTTCATCATCCCCATCCCCTCCGGCGCCCCCACCGACGAGCTCTGGTACTTCAACGACGGCGCCGCCGGCACCGTCGGCGAACGCGTGCTGCTCAACGTACCGCCTTATTTGTATCAGGGGCCAGAGGGGTTGTTGATACCCAAGGAGTTGGCGCCCCCCAATTCAACCTGCAGCACGTTCGCCGATTGCGCGCCAGGAGAGTACTGCGCGGCGGACGGGAAGTGTCGGTCGGAGGGGCAGACCTGTGCGAATGCCAATGTGTGTTCTCCTACCCAAACTTGTCAGGCTGGCGTGTGTGCAGGAGACGACGAGGTCGGCGACCCCTGCACCGATGGCTCATGTCGAGCGGGGCTAGTGTGTCCAAGCGATAGCGGGTGGGCTTTTGGCAAGCCGCCCGGCCGATACTGCTGGGCAGGTGGATGTGATCTGGGGTCTATCGGAACCTGGTGCGGCTCAATCGACAGCCCCTGCGGTCTCTGCTTTGCTCAGAACCCCCTCCCGAACTGTGAGCCTAGCTGCGCCGGGAAAGTCTGCGGAGACAATTCGGATGACGGGTGCGGCGGCACCTGCGTGCTTTGCAACGAGCGCGAAGGCGAGTGCCACAAGGACGGCGAGTGCGCCCCCGGACTTGTTTGCCGCGAGGGCGCCGGTCCGCTCTTCGGCCTTACCGGTGTGAACCGTGCTTGCCGGCAGCGTATCTGCGACGCGCTCGCCCCCCAGGACGTGCCTTGCGGCACGACGACGTCTGCCTGCGGACTCTGCGAAGCCTGTGAACCCGACTGCGCCGGGAAGGACTACGGCGACGACGGCTGCCATGGGAGCTGCGGAACCTGCCTTCCGGACGAATTCGAAGGCCCCGAGCAACGCTGTATCGGAAATTTCCAACTCGCGTCATCTCCCCCTCCGGGCATCCCTTCCTCCGACTACGCCACACAACGCTCCGGAACAATCGACGGCACATTCGCCGTCACTCACAACGGACAGGCGACGTACACCATTCCGCTCCTGGTGCCGCCAGGTCGTGGCGAGATGCAACCTCGACTGAGTCTCTACTACAATAGCGCGAACGGCAACGGAGACCTCGGCCAGGGCTGGTCCTTGACGGGTCTCCCGCGGATCACCAGCTGCCCGGCAACGATTTCCCAAGACGGGAAAGCCGTTGGTCCTGCGCAGTCGGACAGGCTCTGCCTCGATGGCGCGAGGCTAATTCGCATCAGCGATATCGACGCACCTGAATCGGAGTACCAGACCGAAATCAACGATGGAACCAAAGTCGTTACCATCGACCAAAGGTTGTCGAAGGGGTACCGGGCCTTCTATCCCGACGGCCGCGTGGTCACTTTCATAGAACCCGGCATCAGCAACTTTCACAACGATCTGTGGGTCGCCACACGTGTCGAGGACCGCGCCGGCAACTACATGACGATCGAGTACGAGGTTCGCGGAAAGAGCTTTGCCACGAAGGAGAGCGCGCTCATCCAGCCCAAAAACATTTGGTACGCAGGGCATACTGACGGAACTGAGCCCGACAGCCGGATCGAGTTCGAATACGAGCGACGCAACGACATCACCGATGGGTACCGCAGCGGTGTCTTATTTAGAAATGATCGCATTCTAAAACGGATTCGCACGTCCGTTGGTTCGACGATCGTTCGCGAATACAGAATGGACCACGAGATCGCGTACTCTGGACCAAGCTGGTTGACTCAAATCAGCGAATGTGTGCCGGCGCTGGAAGGATTGACCAACTTCAGCGACATGGTCTGCAAGCCAGCCACATCCTTCTCGTACCAAAACGAAGTCCCCGCATTGTCACAAGGAGTGCCCATCGGGTTTCACCCCAATGACCCCGAAAGTGCGCAATTCGATGTAGTCCCCGACATGCCCGCGGATTTGAACGGAGACGGAGTCGACGACCTCTTGATGGTCGTTCTGGACGGACGGCCTTCGGATGGGAATGTAAACGGCTGGCGCAAGCACCTCGAGGTGCTGATGTCGGGCCGAGATCGAGTAGTACCCGAGACTCCCGCCGATTTCTTCATACCCAAGGTTTACAACGCCCCTGAGATCTACAACGTCGTCGACTACGACAATGACGGGCTCGACGACCTCCTCATGGAAGGGGCTACCACGGCGGGCAACTATCAGGTCCTCACCTACAAGGACTCGAAGCTGAAGGTTCTCGATCTCGGCGTCCCCTCGCCGACCTCTCCAATCGGCCTCGAGATCCCCATTCACCGCAGCTACATCCTGGACGCCGATGGCGATGGCGTTAAAGACATCATCAAATGCACCGGTGGGCACGAAGGAGGTTACTATGTCCATGAGGGGCCCTGGACGTGGACGCTCGTCCACTTGCCCGACCTGACAGAACGCCCGATCGATTTCAACGGCTTTTGCTTCATGCACTACATAGCCGCCGACGTCGACGGAAGCGGAAAACAGGCGCTATTGATTCAGAATTATGCGTATCACCATCATAATCAGCAGTTTCAGGACATTGAAGACTATCTGTCCATCACCTTCGATGACGCGGAATACGGAGAAGAAGGACCTGTCGGCACCGATGTCGTCCAGACTCACGTTCCTGTCTCAGTAGCGCGCGGCGAGTCAGGGACCCCACTCGACGCCAATGGCGATGGCTTCACAGATATTGTCACGCACGACAATGCCGGCCATCTCTCAACATGCCTCGGTACGGGTGATGCCGAAGACCCGTTTGATTGCCGAGAAGAGAGCAACCTTTTTGACGGCCAGCCTGTCGTCGATGGCAAGCCCAGGCGCCTCCTAACCGCGGGAGGCTATCAGTACATTCTCGGACCAGTCGTGGACATCGATGGCGATGGGCGCGATGACGTCATGATCGCCGGTCCTGGTGAAGCGAATTGGCGCTGGCTCCAGTCACGAGTCGAAAATCCCGACGCTGCCTTGGGGGGAACTTTCTCTGGCTGGCGCGTTCGGGATTTCCCTGCCGGCAATGCACCGCCCACCACCTTCGTAGGCATGGTCTTGGCTGGACGCGGATTGGCGATGGACGTCAACGGCGACGGCGTCAAGGACTTCGTCCAAAAACCTGCAGGCGGTTTTGCACCGGCCAACTTGGCCGCCTATATCCGTCGAGGTCCTCAGGTGGCAAAGCTCACCGCCGTCACCAATGGCCTGGATGGGCGAATAGAGGTCGACTACGCGAACGCATCCGTGCCGGACCATCCACCGGCTGCCAGCGATCCCCTCGCCTCCTTCTTTACCGAGAACGTCTACAGCAATTCGGTTGACGCAAACTGCACCTACACCAACGGTTTGCGCTGCAGGACACCTCGGCATTCTCTGGTGGCCCGTCATCGGGAGTTTCAAGGCCCCAGCTATCTCACTGGATTCATTCGAGAATTCACGCACAGCTACAGCGGAGAAAAGATCGGCCTCAACGGCCGCGGAAACCTCGGATTCTCCTTCCACGCGGCGTCCGAGCTAGATCGCGGCACCACGATTGTTTCACATCTCGACAACGTGACACGCGATGCCAACACGGGCGCATTCCCGTTTGCCGGGCGCGAGTACTCGCGCATCGATCTTTCCGCCACTGAACAAGGAAGCATCCTCACGCGGCGATTCGCGCAGTGGGCTGTCAAGCCAAGCGCAGACTCACCGCGGGTGCTGCTGCCTTACGAGCATATCGTAACAGAGACCAAATTCGAAACGCGCGATGGCATATCCACACTGCTTGGCCGCGTCGATCACACGATCGAGATCGACGACTACGGCAACCAGAAGTCCGTCGTCTCTGATTGGAGTGGAGGAGGCCGCAACGAGCAGGAGAAACTCAACGTAATCTTCGCATACGAGAGTCGGCCCGAGTTCGTCGAAGCGTGGCTCGTCCGCTTACCCGAGCGAAGAGTAGTTACATCGTCCGGCATCGCGGGTGAGTCCCACCAGGCTGGCTTTTCGCGAACAACCGCTTTCGAGTACTACGACAACGGGCTCCTCGAACGCACGACAATCGAGCCAGACACTGCCACCTATACGCTGTCGACGCGGCTGGGACGCGATGAGTACGGAAACGTCACGCTGATCGAGACGTGCGGAGGGAGCACAAGTTGTGATGAGGACAAGAAGCGCACGACCACCGTGGTCTACGATGAGGCCAGGCAAGTTTTCCCAGCCCTCATCACAGACGCCGAAGGCTACAGCAAGGAAACTGAATACCGTCATGGTCTTGGCGTCATCACCAAGGCGATCGAGCACGGCAAGACCGGCTCTAAAACGCTCACTACGCAGGCGGTCCATGATGGATTTGGTCGGCCCCGCGTCACTATCGCACCGGATAACAACACGACACGCACGTCGTATCCTTCGACCGGAGGCAATGGCCTCGATGTCGTGTCAGAGCTCGACGGCGGCCCCACCGTCAAGCACCGGTACGACGAGCTAGGACGAGAGCTGTCAGAATCCGCCACTGGTTTCGGCGGAATACCGTACGCGACCTACACCACCTACGACACGACAGGGTCGGTTGCCACCAGGTCGCGTTGGCTGAAATCGTTCAACGTCGATAACAACACAGAATACGACTACGACAATCAAAACAGACTGACTTTCGTCTCCGAACCGGGCGGCGGGCAGAGCACCCACTGCTACGTCGGGTTAACGAGCTGCACCGTCGGTGCCGACAACAGCGCTCGGTGCGTCGAAAAGGACTACCACGGACGAATCCTCTTCGCTGGCGACCCCATCAAGATGGGTGAACAAGACTGTGTCAGCTTCGCCGAGGAGTTTGCGGCGACCCAGACTGCGCAACGGGCGGGAATTGCGTACAAGTACGGTCCGTTCTCGCGCTTCGAGCAAGCCATCCGGATGCCCGAAGGGACCATTGTCAGCGAAATGCGATCGGACCGCCTGGGGCGACAGGCGTCACGAACTAATATCGGTTCGGATCCGATGACGTATTTCTACACGCCGTTCGGCGAGCTCCAGCGCACGGTCGACGCTGACGCGACCGTCACCTTTACCTACGATCGTCTTGGTCGCAGGCACTTTCGCATCGTCGACCCGCGCGCCCCCAACGAACCTAATCGTTCGGATACGTGGGTCTGGCGTGAAGACTTTCCTCAACGCCTTGACTTCAACGCAACCGACGGCATCGCAACGACGGTGGACTATGACGACTTCGGCCGCGTCAAATCGCTCACCAAAACGCTCGACGGTGAGGACCACGTTGTCTCGATCGATGAGAGGGACGAACACGGACGCCCGCGCTATGTCACCTACCCAGGCGACACCTTCCAGATTGAGAACGTCTACGACGAATCCAGCGGTATTCTCAAACAGGTCAGGTCAGGTCCCGACAGCGAGACCCCAGCGCAGACTAGCTTTTGGAAACTGGACCAAGTCGACGACTTCGGACAGCCAACGGTAGAGACTTTCGGAAACGGCCTCGCCACGACGCGCACCTATCATCCTTACACAGGGCTTCCCGATGGCATCTCTACCGGGCTACCCAACGAAGACCCCATCCAGGAACTCCATCACACCTTCTTCACCGACGGAAACCTAGAGAGCAGGTCCGACTCTTACGGCAACGCCGAGTCTTACGAATACGACGCTTTCGGGCGCATCGATCAGGTTCATGAAGGCAGCCAGATCACGGCGGACTTCGATTACACGGCGTTCGGTTCGCTACACGTAAATGCCAACAACTGGACGTACAACTACGACTCAACTGCACCACATTCCGTGCATACGATTGATAACGGAGAGGACTCCTCAAGCTTTGAATACAATCCAAACGGCACACTGAGCCATCGCAGCGTCGGAGTTCTTCCAGAACTCAACATCGAATACACAGACTTCGAAAAGCCGCGACGCGTCTGGGGAAGTGATCCTCAAGCGCCGACGACCTACGAGTACGACGCCACCGCGACCAAGACCGTTAAGCGGGCGCCCGATGCAACCACCGTGTATTGGGGCCAACTCTATTATCGCGAGACCAGCACCTCCGATGGCAGCGCCACACACCACTATCTGATTGGAAACGGAAAGCGCGCGGTCGCCGAGGTGGTCCGCGACGTTCCACCGGGAGGTGCTCCAGAACAGGTGCGCACGCAGTACTTTCACGATGACCATCTCGGTAGCGTGCAGCTGGTCACCAACGAGTCGGCAGGCGTCGTGGAGCGCCGCCAGTTCGACTATTTTGGCGCTGCCTCAACGGTTGGTGGAAACTCGATCAAGGGGCTCGGCTACACTGGCCATTGGCAAGAGTCCGAACATGGTCTCGTAGACATGGGCGGGCGCTTCTACGATCCTCAGGTTGGACAGTTCCTATCTTCGGATCCGATCACTGGTTCGCCGCTCCGCAGCGAGTCGTTCAACCTCAAAGCCTACGTAGGCAACAATCCGCTGCGCTTCACCGACCCGACGGGGTTTCAGGCGTGTGACGAGCTTTCTGCTTGCGGCTCGGGTGGCTTCTTCGGCGGTTCTACACCTGTTGGCGGCGGCTTTGAAGGTGCCGGCGTGGCAACGTATGGTCCTTACGAGCCTGGCTATTCCGAGAGCAAGTACACCAGCAGCGCGGCACCGCGCGGCCCGGCTGCCAGCACAGGCGAGAAACTGTTGTTCGGCAGCATTTCGGCTGGGGTCGCGGTCGGCGCCGGCGCAGGCTTAACCAAGCTTGCTGCCGTCTGCGTCGCCGCAGGTCCGGGCTGTGCCGGAGTCGCTGCCGGGGTCGCCGTACTTGGCACTGGTTATGTCGTGTATCAGCTGCTTTGGGATGGAGGCGCCATTGAAGTTGGTCGCGCCTTCACAAATTTGGAGACGCGCGAGGATGCGATCATTTTCGGCGCAACCCTCGGAGGCGTAGGCGGCCTGGTCGCAAAACCATTGGCAACCGCAATTGTTCAGCGCATTGGGTATGGCGCGCTTCTGACGACATTCGAAGAGCCCGGCGCGGTCATGTTCGCGCGTCTGCCGCAGGGCACGCTGGGCCGCACCTCGCCGATCGGGCAGATTACGTTAGACTTGGAGCAGATCGCGCAGTCGCCCTACACAGTGAACCAGGTCCTCCGCCACGAGTCCGTTCACGCTTTTCTGTCGCCAGGAGCCAATCCACTTCAGGCCGCACGTGCGCGCTTGCTAACTTGGGGATACAACAACTCAGCGCTCCTTGCTGGCGTTGAAGAGATGATTGCGCAAGGCTACGGCATGAGCAGCGTTTCGCAGGGGCTTGCCTTTCCGTTCACTCACGGATATGTCACGCCCCTGCGCTTTACCATTGAGGGCACGGTGTACGTCGGCTTCGTAGGCGGCGCACTCTACGTCGGAGCAACCCAATGAAACTCTGGGGCGCTTTACGAGCGGTCTTGGGGCTTTCTTCGCTCGATGAGGCCGCGTTACTGCAGGTGGCGCGCAGGGAGTGCGATGCGCGTGGCTGGCCCTGGGTTGAGCCAATTGCCATTAACCAAGGATTCTGGCTGGTCCGAATACGCACCAACTGCAACAGCCGCGGGGGCAATGCCAATATTTGGTTGGGAGTACGCGACGGACGCATTTCACGCGCTCGCTTTGCCCCTTTCTAGCCAAGGTCTGGCGGCCGCATCTATCGATGAAGAAGCGTCGTCGTTCTCGTTTCCCACGACGAGTGCCGGAGAAGAGGGCGTCCCTCCCCTCAAGCCTTCGTGTCCTCGCTTGGTCATTTCTCGAAAATCGATCTGCTCAGCCGATAGTCGCTCACGTACTGGGCATGGGCGCTCAAGCGGGAGGCATGGCACCCAGACGGAACGGGTCCCGTCGCCACGTGTGCTGGCCGCTGACGCGACTAGTACCAGACCGTCCGTGGCTTTCTGACTTACGACCGGTTCCACCCCTGTTTTGCAAACCTGGTGAGCCGTCGGCGAGGGTCCGACCGCTGATTTGCGACTTCAAAATCGCTCCGAGAGGGGGTCGACCCCTGCTTTGCTGCTTTGCGGAGAGATTTCGAGGGGTCGAACCCCTCTTTTTTTGGAATTGGTTTCACCAAGAGAGGGGTCGAACCGCTCGGTTGTGGAATTGAGCGTCACCAACGAGCGGTCGACCCCATCGCAAACTGGAATTCGAGTCGCATTTCAGGGGTCGAACCCCTCGCGATCGACTTCGCACATGTTTTGAGGGGGTCGACCCCTGAAATGCTGCAATCTGACTTTGAGCGGAGGCAGATTCGCCGCAGCATCAGACATCGCCGACGACTGATAAGGTTGCGAGCCATCGTTTCCTTCTTCAGAGCCTGCGCGCTTCGCGAAGCAATGAGCTCGAACGGCTCTGACTGACACGGGAGGCGCGGCTCTGCGAACGGCGTTCGTTCAAGATCGATGCCGGGGGTTCGCGGCGGGTCGGCCTGCCGTTTCGAGGGGGAACCCTTATGGTTGAACGGGGGCGTCCGTACTGGCGTGTCGGCGCCTGGGATAGCGCCTTCACTCCAAAGGAAGAGGTTGCCATGCTCGGTTGCCGGTCGGCGTTGGTTATGCTCGTGGGTCTCGCGATCGTTGGGTGCTCCGATGATGATACGGCGAGCCCTGAGACGAGTGGCGCGGCGAGCGTGTTGGTGTCGGTGCGGGACGAAGCGCCGGGCGATGGCTGCGATGCAGGCGGCAACCTGGTGAGGTTCGGCGTTGATGACGACGCCAACGGCGTGCTGGACGACGTCGAAGTCGAGGAGACCTTGTTGCTGTGTAACGGTGTCGACGGAGCACAAGGCGAGGCGGGGCCACAAGGCGAAGTAGGGCCGCAAGGCGAAGCCGGGCCGCAAGGCGATACCGGGGCGCAAGGCGATACCGGGGCGAAGGGCGATACCGGTGCCCAAGGCGATATGGGTTCCAAGGGTGATACCGGGGCGAAGGGCGATACGGGTGCCCAGGGCGATATGGGTTCCAAGGGTGATACCGGGGCGCAGGGCGATATGGGTCCAAAGGGCGACACGGGGCCGCAAGGTGGCGCTGGACCGCGCGGCGATGTCGGACCGCAAGGCGGTCAAGGACCGCAAGGCATTCCCGGTAACGACGGCCAGGATGGCTACAGCTCCTTGATCAGGCTCACGGCGCTAACCCCCGGCGGCTCCTGTGAGCACGGCGGGACCTTGGTAGAGGTGGGGCTCGACGACGGCGCGGGCGACGGCACCGCCGGAGACAGCGTGCTGGACGACGATGAGGTCGACGATTCAACCCCGATTTGCGCTGGCGCGCAGGCCTGCTCGGCGCCCGCGTACGACGAGGACCTCGGCACCGATGATCTGACGTGGGATTCACACGTCGACTACGACGGTGACGATGTCACTTTGCCCTGCAACACCGAAGGAACGAGCGCGGACCGCGTCTATCGCTGGACGGCGACTACGACTGGATGCGTTCACTTCAACGTGCGGATCTCGGATCAAGGCACGCATCCGATCTTTGCGATCCTCGACGCATGCACGGGTGACGTCTTGGAATGCCACCAGGGCGGCACGGAGTTCGAGGTCGAAGCGGGCACGACTTACTTGCTGGCCGCCGAGCCCTTCGAGGACGGCGACCAGCTGGGCGGGATCGAAGTCAGCCCCTACTGCGGGCCGTGACCCCTTCTCCACGGTCAAGTCCGAAACGGCTACTGAACGCCTCGCAAAGCGAAAGCCCGATGCTGGGTCACCAGGTCGGCCTTGTCGCGTTCGGATACACGCCATGCCGGCGCTTGCGCGATCCGACTCGCGTCGCCGCTTTGTTGCTTGCGAACTAACGGATGCGAGGTGACGGTCAGCGCTCCCAAAGGAGGCAGCATGGACAAGGTCGTTCACTTCGAGATCCCGTTCGATGACAAGGCGCGTGCGGTGAAGTTCTACGCGGAAGCGTTCGGGTGGCAGATGACCGATTTTCCGGAGATGAACTACGTGATGGCGCAGTCGTCGGCGGTCGATGAACAGCAGCGACCGACGGAGCCGGGGGGCATCAATGGCGGGTTGTTCGCGCGTCCGAAGGAGGCGCCGCACCCGACGATCTACGTGGGGGTTGCCTCGATCGACGATGCGCTCAAGAAGGTGGCGAGCGCTGGGGGCAAGGTGGTGACACCCAAGACTCCGATTCCGGGCATGGGAGCGTTCGCTCGCGTTGCCGATACTGAGGGCAACATTGTGGGCCTTTTTGAAGGCGGCTGAGTCCACTGCAGGCGTGAGCAAGGCGACGGCGCGCTCCAGCATGATGCTCGAGCGCGCCTGAAGGTGTCGCGGCAGACCAGCTAGCTTTCGCGTTGGGCGGGCACGGAAGCTTCTGTCGTCGAGGAGATGTCGTGCGCTCCTTGGCGACGGAAGATCTCTTTGGCGATTTTTTCTTGGTCGGAGTTGGCGACGCTAGCGGCGATGAGGATGTTGCCGCCGCGGAGTTTGCCTTCGTATTTTTTGGCTTCGATTTCGGGGATGCCCATGCCGATGAGGGCGCCGGCCACGCCGCCTACGGCCGCGCCGGCTGCGGCACCGCTGAGTGCCGCCATGAGGGGGCCTGCAGCGATGAACGGGCCGAGGCCCGGGATGGCGAGGGCACCGATGCCGGCGAGGAGGCCGATGGTACCGCCGATGACTCCACCGCCGGCGACGCCCGTGATGGCGCCCTCGGGGGCTTTGGTATTGTGCTCGTGCGCGAAGTCCTTGCCACCATGACGGTCGGGGAAGATGGCCGAGATGTCGGGCGTGGGGATGCCGGACTGTTCGAGCTCTTTAACGATGTTTTCAGCCTGGACTTGGCTCTCGATCACGCCGACGACGACGGTTTTCTTGCTCATGGTGTGCCTTTCACTTCTTCACTTCGAGCAGGTTTTCGACCTGGGTTGGGCCGACCACGCGCGTGGCGGCGTTGCCGATAGCGGTGCGTTCTGCGTCGGTGGCAACGACGCCACGCAGTGTGACCTTGCCATTGGCGGTGATGATCTTGGCGTTCTTGGCGTTGAACGAGAGTGACTTGTCGGCCATCACGGCTTGGCGGATCTGCTGCGTGATCTTCAGGTCGCTCTCGTTGTTGCCCTGATCGATCGGCGTGATGGCGGAGCTGTCTCGGTCGCGCTCGTTGCGCTTGGTGTTGTCCGCGGCGGGGCCGTCGGTCGGCATGAGGGGCGCGGAGCTGCCGCTTGCCGCGTTCGCTCTCGGCGCGTCGGTCGCGTTCGCGTTGGCGCCGGTGGTTGCATGCGTGTCGCGTAGGGGTTCGGTGTTGGTAGTGTGCGGAGCAGTATCGGTCCGCGAGCTGGTGCTCGAAGCGTGATCGGGGCCGACGTCGGTGGCCTCCGGATCGCGTGGCGAGTGCAACACAGGAGCTGCTTCGGCACTCGCCGGCGTCAGCTCAGCATGCTGGGCCGGGGGCTGCTGCGAGCAGGCGGCGAGGCTACCAAGGCATAGGGCTGCAACGATTCGGTTCATGAAGCCGCGCCTTTGCAGGGTTTGTGCCGCAAGGCGAAGGCTTCCCTCTCCGCTCTCAGCTGCGTTGAATGGCAGTGGCGGTGGGCGCGTCGTGACGTGGTGCGGTGGTTTGCACCGGACGCTTTTGCCCGCCGACGCCACGATAGCTTCTGCAAGGCGCAGCTGCGCTTTGGCAGCCTGAGCGCATGACGGTGGCGTTACCGAACCGGTCCGAAAAGCGAGTACTTCAGCCCGCAGGTCGAGGTAAATTTTGCGAGCAAGGGACGAGTCTGCGTGACGTAGCGGCGCAGAGCGAATGTTTTGCCGAGACCCGCGTCCGTCGTCAGAACGTACGTCGAGGGAGAACCGGCGAGTCTGTGTTCCATTTCTGAGGCGAGGCTTGGGTCGGCGCTGAAGCGCTGTGAGTTAGTGTCAATTAGATCGTCGAGGATTCGAAAGCCTCCAACAAGCGCAACGCTGGGAGTCAGCACGCTATCGCCTAGGATGGTGGGCTCGCGCGCGGGCGAATCGGCTCGGATTGCGGCTACCACTTGGGCGGTCGGGTCGAGCCAGCAGGATTGGACCCAGAGGTAGCGGCTAATTGGTCCTATAGCGACGCCGTCCGAGCGCCAGAAAGCGGCCTGGACGACGGAGTTGAGAGGACCGATGCCGGGCGCATCCGACCACGGCCCTCGCATCGAAGCGAGCTCCGAAGTCATCGGGCTGGGTGCCAACAGCGCGAAGAGCGCTACCGCCACGGGCGCCGCTCGAACCCACGCTGGTCGTGATCCGCAATGGTCACGCCCTTCGATCACCTCCCCGATGCCAAGACCAGCGATGAGGGCGAGCAGCGGTAGCACCGGCAAGAAGTAGTGGCCAAAGGGAACCGTGAAGTTCCCAACCACGACGACATGCGCGACGCAAACGAGCAGGAGGCGACGGCGCAACTGACGGCGCGCGGCATTAACCAGAGGCAAGACGCCGACAATGACCCCAGTGAGTATCAACGGCCAACACACCACCAAGAACGAAAGAACTTGGCGTTTTGCATGTCCGCTGGGTGAGACTTTCGCAAAGTGATAGTTGAATGATTGCGTAATCGCCGCTGTGCCGCAAACGCCGAGCCAAGCCGCACCGGCGAGCGCGACACAAGCACCGAAGGCTAGCCAATAGCTCTTACGCCACTCTGCCAACGCACCAATGGACAACGAAAGTAAAAGCAACTGCGGCGCGCAGCTCGCCGCGAGCCCGGCGCAAACGCCAGCTAGTTTCGAACGTCCCTCGAGCTGCAGCGCGAGCGAAAGAACCGCGAGCGATGTCGCCTGCACGACGCCCGTGTCATAACAGCTGAGGCGCAGGAAGCCCTCGGAAAGCGCCACCAAACTGCCTGCTGCAACGACTCCACCTGTTATCGCTGCCTGCGCACGGAATTGTCGTGCCACGACGTACATCACTGCAACAATCTGAACGGCGCCACACGCGAATACCGTAAGCTTCGCAGCAAACAGACTGTAACCACCAATGAGATAGAAAAGCAGCGCGGTCGGCAGTAGATGAAAAGGAGGATGCGCGAAGAAGAAATCCCGGTTGGGCAAAGCCCCCTGGGCCACCCGCAGGGCGGCATAGAAATAGACGCCCTCGTCTGCCAGCTGGGGACGCAGTGCGAACGTCATCAGCACCATGAACGAGGCGACCAGCGCGAACGCCAGACCTATCAAGCGCCATTCACGCGCAGCAACGCGAATGGCGGTGCTCAGGAGGTCTTCCAAGCTGTGCAGCCGACCCGACGAGCCCATCAAGGATGAATATCGTCGTGCATGCAGTCTACGGGCGGTTGAGAACAACCGTCGATCATTCCGCAGCTCTCACTGATACAAAACTCCGTGGGGCCCGAGAACCGACACGCGCTGCAAGAGCAATGATAGTAGGGAGGCGGACACGCTGGACTGCAATCATCACTACAGTAGTTTCCGGTACCATTGGCATCTGAACAGCAGCGCTTCGCGCTTGAGTCACACTCTTCCACCTCGACCCCTTCTCGCGGCAGATCTTCCTCCAGCAAGGGCGTGGTGAACCCGTCTGCCGGCGAGGCCTCGAGTGCTGCTTGCGTCGCGAGATCGAAGTTGCTTGTCAGTTCGACTTGAGCGCAAGGATGCTGCCGATTCCACAGCCGTTGAAAAGCCAACACGGACTTCCTTTTCAAGTCGCGTGACTCCGGCGCTGCGGTTGGCGGCTGTTCGAAGTGAACCGGGTCTTTGCACGCTTCGATCGACAATTCGGGACACCACGATCTATTCGGGCCGCAAATCCTTTCGAGCTCTTCCGTGGTGCTCCTCGCTGTGCCGTACCATCTAAAGCCCGCGTCCTCGAGGATGCGGCCCCAGCCGGGATGAACGACCTCGAGAGCGTCGGCCACGGTAGAACCGGGTATCGACAGTGCTTGCCGGCAGATCGCGACTTGCTCCTGTAACTTCTGCGGGCCGATATCGATCGCTCGTCCATCCGCATGCGGACTCTTGCCAGGCTCGCTCACGACGCTCGTCCCCCGGCAGGACCAGAGCACGAACTGCTGGGCCAAGGAGCGCCACGAGGAGTTCACATTGAAACCCCAGCCCGGAGCACGGGGATCAGTGTCCGCAAAGATGAGATGAGCCATTGCCGGGACCTGGAGCCGCGCGAGCTTTGACAGTCGGGGCCATGTCGGCTCAACGACGTTGACGTTGAGCCATCCGATACCATTTGAATCGATCAGCTTTGCGGGCGGGTTAACGAACACCCCGAGGACATCGTTATACTCGTCGAAGATCTGCGCACTCAAGCCGACGACTCCGTCCGTCGTGCATCCCGTGTTAGGTTGCGCGCGTGTATAGGAGTACACGGTACCGGGACCCGTCCGCTTGTCGAGAAGACGCTGCATTTCGGGCGACGCACCCGTAATGGCGGTGACGTCGATCTGGCAGAAGTGATCGAGCCCTGCGTAGAGAAGGCCTGGCGTGGCTCCCGACCAAATCGGTAGCGGGACCGGCTCCGTTTCGTCCGGCTGCATCGCGGTGACACGAATTGCGTCGATTCCAAGTGCGGGCATGGGCAGAGTCAGCCGCACTCGCTCGTCGAACTCGAGTCCATGAGGTCGAAGCTCGATGACGGGCGCGAGTTGTTCGCCCAACGCTGCCACGTGGGGCCAAGGAGCCGCTAGCTCAGCCGAGATAGTCGTGGGTGTATCGAGGGCACCTACCGGAATATCGAGAGCAAAGCCCGGAGCTACGTCGATGTGGGCGCCTGCTGGACCAACCACCGCGGCAGAATGGACCAGTGCGACCACTGGCAGCCCCGAATAGGCCTGACAGCTGCCGTCTTTCAGCGGATGCGAGCAAACGCCCGTGGTGGGGTCGCAGCTTCCCACCTCGTGGCACTCGTCCACCGGCTGGCAAGCAACTGGCGCACCCACGCAGACGCCTCCGCTGCATGCATCGCCGGAAGTACAAGCGTTCGCGTCGTCACAAGCGGTGCCGTTGATCGCAGCGACAAACGCGCATTGCCCCGTCTCCGAATCACAACCAGCCGGTTCCTGGCAAGGGTCACCGCTCACGCAATCAACCGGACTCTCGCCCGTGCAGACACCGAATATACAACGGTCGACGCGGGTGCATGCGTTGCCATCATCGCAGCTTTGTCCGTCGGGGAGCGGCGGGCTGGTGCAAGTTCCGGTCGTCGGCACACACACACCCGCGGCGCGACAAGCGCCCTCCAGCGCACACGCAACGCCGTCACATTCGCATGCGTCGCCTTTCCCATCTCCGTCGGTGTCGAGCTGCTTGGCCGTCTCGGGATTGCAGGCCACTTCATTCGGATCGCAGTCCTCTTCGTCCGCGTCACAGCCGGGTGGCACCGGAAACGTGCTGGGCAGTGGATCGAGCGTTGCCTTCGCCGGTGGGTTCGGAGTCGTGGGACAATTGTCGTCCCAATCGAACACGCCGTCACCGTCTTGGTCGACCGTGCCCTTGGCGATTCGAAACCGAATGGGAAGGGTGCGACCGTCAAGCAACGGCAGATATTGCTTGCGGTCGACTTGATCCAAATCTTTGGCACGACGCACTACCCGCACGTCGGCGAAGCCGAGCTCGCGGCCACCAACAACGATTCGAGCACGATAAATGGCCGGTTCTAGAGCAAAGCGACGTGTTTGCCAGCGAGCGATGTAGAACCCCTGCCGTGGATTGCGGAGGACTCGATCGCTGCGTACCCGCGCTGCTGCCGTAAAGGTGGCAATTGTCTGCAGGGAAGTCCCTGTCCGCGGATCGATGCGATCGATGCGAACCTGGGGCGCCAGCCGCGCCTCGAACGATTCCTTTGGTCGCCCAGGCGAGCCGATTGGCGGCAGGAAGAGGAGGCCTGCAGTCCCGGAATTGTGCGCCCCGTCCGAGATCAGTGTTTGTCGGACCTGACCCACCGATGTCTCGGGGGTGTCCTCGCTGCTGCAGCCTGTCGTTCCGAGAGCACAGATGCCAAGCATGAATATGCGCAACTGAAGCCCAACAGTGGTACCAACCATCCTTATGCTCCTTGCAGCGGATAACGGACAGTACAACGCGAGAGCGATGCGCGGAGTGGTTAGGACTTAGTCATTTGATCGTTAGGCGCTGGCCCTTCCTGCAGCTCCAGCGGGCTGTTCACTCCGTGACGTTTCGATCGGAGGTAGGCTCACCCAGCTCCAACGAAATTTTCGATTCGGAAGGTCCAACGGTTCGTGCTGGCTGATGCGATTGGGTCCAGTTCGAGACGACCTGATCGGTCCATTGCATTGTTGCTTGCGACGTGGCGGACACAGGGTGGGCGTCTTGCTCCCTAGAAGGTTGCCATGGATAAGGTCGTTCGCTTCGAGATTCCGTTCGATGACAAGGCGCCGCGCGGGTGAAGTTCGCCGCTGGCGCCACCGAGACGACCGACGAGTCAACCGATCCTGCGCCTGCCCTTCTGCGACGCACCCCTATCTCCCAAATTTACTCAGCCAATCCCAGAACTACCGCACCGCTGAGC
This sequence comes from Myxococcota bacterium, assembly GCA_048498935.1. Classification (GTDB taxonomy): domain Bacteria; phylum Myxococcota_A; class Polyangia; order Polyangiales; family Polyangiaceae; genus PMG-095. The sequence goes on along the minus strand of JBEHXA010000001.1, from coordinate 34,311 downwards.
AAAATTGGGAGAGCGCGGCAACGAGAGAGCGCGCCACCTGACCGGTGGTCGAGAGAGTACCGTAGCGAGGGCTGGGCGTCCGATGCTAGGAGCGCTGGCCATGGAATTCTTGCTAGCAGCTCGTTGCAGCGGGAACGGGTGACCGTTTGTCGGGGACACACAAGCAGACGAGAGTGGGCGGGTGGCAGCAGCGAAGGCTGACTGCCCTACTGCTGGGCTTGACGATGCACGGTCGCCGCTTCTTGTTCACGTTCGATATTCGCTACGACGTCGTGTTCACTGACGAGACCTTGCAGGGCGGGATGCTGGGCTTCAGCTTCGGCGTTTGAGCGCCTCCGCGGTACGCGGCCCCTGCTCCTTCACACGCACGGCTAGTCATTTATTAGAGCAACGGCGGTCTTATCGCGGCAACGCGACGACTCTCGTTCTCGTCACGCTGGCGTAGTCAATTCTCGATCCCGACTCGATGGGATATTGCCAACTTGCGCGAAGAAGGCCATTCAGGGGAATGTGATCAACACGAGATTCGCGCGGGGGTTGGTCGCTCTCGCGTTGTCGGGTTGCGGTGGCGGCCCAGGCCCGGACTTTCCGAGCGGCTACGCGATCATGCGCGGGGACGTGCACGGAGCCGACCCCATCGGGCGAGAAACGCTCATCATGGCCGACAATCAGGACCACTACCTGTACGGGGAGCCGGTTTGGATTCGTCAGAGGGTGGTTGATCAGTTCATCACCACGGCGATACGCGCGCCACAGCTCGACTTGTTCGCGCCGGCCGTTCTCGAAACTGCCGTGCACTACCTCGACCCCGATCCCCCTCCCGTGATCCACCTCGGGGACGGCATGGACCTGGCCTGTCGCGACGAGTACCAGCGCTTCGTCGGCGTCATGAACACCGCCAAGAGCGGCTGGTTCATGGCGCCCGGCAACCATGACGGCATCTACTTCGGCAGCTCCAACGAAAAGTCGGATTGGGTCGCCGCTTGCGACGGCGGCGGCGGCCCGATGAATCAGGCTGCCTTCGTTGAAGGGTACGTCAACGACCAGCTTGGTGGGCGCGTCAACGCCAACGAAGACGGCAGCAAAACCTTTGCCCGCACTCGCAGGGATCGCAAGCAAGGCAACTGGACCTACCCCGGTAGTGACCCTGCGGCGTGGTTGACGCGCATTGCGTGGCACGTCGACGACGACGAGCCCCACAAGTCGTTCGTCATTCAAGAACTGGATGCAACCCTGAACGGCGCGCGGCGGGTCAAGTACGTGCTCCTGGACACCGCCAATTTCGAGTATGAGCCTCGGCTGCTACCTGTGCCCCCGCACGTCAACCCCGGCAGCACCGGTGATCTGGGCGAAGAGCAGATCGAGATCTTGAAGAGCTGGCTCGTCGATTATCAAAACGTCGACAAATATCCAGGCTCGAGGCCCGTCGTGGTCCTGATGGGACATCACCCGTTCTCCGCGTTGACGGCGCGCGCGCGCAAGGCTTTCGATGAGCTGCGCCGAAAGTACGGCGTCCTTTTGTACGTCTCGGCGCACACGCACCACGGCACCTATTACTCGCATGCCGAGGACAACGGCGGATGGCTCGAGCTGAACGTTGGCTCAACCATCGATTGGCCCCTGGAATTTCGCACCCTGCGTGTGTTGAAGCCGCCAGCAAGCGACGGCGGGGCGGCGTTCTATACGAACTCGATGCTAATCGAGCTGAGCGGCGACAACACGCCCAAGTGCAACCCTGAATGGCAACCGAAGCGCGGCGACCCCGACTACTACGTCGACTACACCAAGACTTTCAAGGATGCCCCCGGCACGAGCAAGCTCATTTTCGACTCCTTGCTGCAGAGCTACAAGCGCATGCTCGGGCGAATGCCGCGCGCGGACGGCAGCCTCATCCCAGCCATCCCGACGCTTGAAAGCTACGTCTTTCCGGCTGGTCTCCGGGCGCGAACGGACGCCGAGCTCGCCTCGAATATCGACGCAGTTGCGGCCTTGGGCAGCGACAAGCCCAGCTTGAACACGAAGCGGAGCCTACTCATGGCGCTGCGTGACTTTGACGACCATCGCGACTTGCCGGACAAGCTGAGCGGTGACCCCAGCGCGGCGCCCACCGACGCTAAAGTCGTGCACCTGGAATACCGTGTTTGCCAGGCAATCTGGGCTAGCCAAGATGACGAGACGGGCGTGCGTCGTGCGCGTCGCGAGAACAACTACATCGGCTATCCGCCGCCGCCGGCGAAGTGAGCCAGAAACGGAAAGACCCGATGCCTGCCGTTACGTTCGAGCCGCAAACCCTCACTCTATTTTTCGTCCCCGAGTTCTTCCTGCAAGCCCACTCGCCGCGTTTCGTGAGCTGGAGCGTCGAGGTGGGCGCCGGTAAGCGCATCTCGGTCGGCGGTGTGCTCGCGACGATCACCTGGGATCGGACCAAAAAGAAGGAGCAGATTCTGTCGCCGGTCGGCGGCACCATCAAGTTCGTCAACGACAACATCCAGCACGCCCTGCTCCACAAGCGGGTTCAGGTTGCGCTGGAGCTCTCCAATGTCGATCCGGCTCCCCCGGAGCCAGAGGAGCCAGAGGAGCCGCAGGAAAACGCGGGGGATCCACCCGAAAAGGGCTAGGCCAGCATTGCGTCGATGCGCGCGATAGGCGCGCCGGTGCGGTTGACGCCGAAATCGGTGACGCCCATGCCGAAGACGTCGTTCATGAGGGTGAAGTAGAAGTCGCGCATGGGGCGCTTGACGAGGTCGATGTGGTGGTCGGTCTTCAGGGTGCCGCCGCCGTTGCCGATGAGGAGCGCGGGCAGTTGGTCGCAGGCGTGGTTGGAGCCGTGCATGCTGCTGCCGAGGAAGAGGATGGTGTTATCGAGGAGCGACTTACCGTCGATGTCTTGAATGGCAGCGAGCTTGGTGCAGAGGCTGGCGACCTTGCCGACGTGCCACCAGTTGACGGTGGCGTACTCGTCTTGGCTGCCGTGCTGCGCGCCGGAGTAGTTGCCGCAGACGCCGATGTCGGGCGTGGAAGTGGTGGCGCTGAACTTGCGGCGCGGCACTTCGTCGTACGTAAACTCGCAGTATTCGTCTTCGAGCATGTAGCTGACGATGCGCGTTGCGTCGCACTGAAAGGCGAGCACGATGAGATCGTTCATCATGTCGGCGTGGGCGCCCTTCGAGTAAGTGGCGGTCGACCTGCTATAGCCATCGCCGCTCGTCAGATCGGCATTGGGTAGCAAGTTCGGCGGCGGGGTGAGCTGGCACCCCGGCTGTATGGGCGGCATACGCCTTTCGATGTCGCGCACCGATTCCAGGTATTCATCGAGGCGCAGCTGGTCGCTGGCGCTGAGCCGAGCACGCACCACGCGCGCGCTCTCAGCCGCAGCGTCGAGCACGCTCTTGCGCTCGGCGATGCGCTTGGCCACGTCCTTGTCGGGGGCGTGCGCGCCAACCAAAAGATCGAACGCTTGCCGGGGATCGGTCTTTTTGTAGAGCGGTTCAGTCGGCGATCGCCAAGAGACGCTGCGCCCGAGCGAACAGGGCGCCCCGTCGCAGTAGCTGTAGACCGACGAAATTCCGACCTGTAGGGAGTCGAGGTACGTCCGCTGGCCGACGTTCGGGTGAGCGGCCATCACTTGATCGACCGAGATGCCGTTGGCCCCTTCGCGCGCGCCCAGCTGCTCGGTGACCACCCGAGAGTCGACGCACGTGAGCCAGGCACCCGGCTGACGACCGTGCGCGGGCTCGACAGAAGAGCTGCCGTCCGCGTTGAAGACCGAGCCATTCTCGAGGCCCGAGATGACCGTGACCTTCGACTTGAATGCCCCAATCGGCTCGAGCACCGATGAGAGCTGCCAGGCGGTCCCCTCTCCCACCACCGGCGGCCTCCAAAACTCGGCTACGCCGCTGGGCTGAAAGATCGGGACGAAGCGCAGCGGGCTCGCCCCCGCCTGAGCGCGGGCGCTGCGTGGCTCGAGCGACTCGAGCCAGGGCAACGCCAAGGCTACCCCGGCGCCACGCAGCAAGCCGCGCCGGGCAAACCGGCTGCCCCCCTGAACCTGCCCCGCTCGGCTCATGGCTCCGCCGTCCGTGACTCACCCAAACCCATGATTGGACCGTGTCCAGAGCGCCCGAACGCCGTGAGACTAAGAACCCACCGGGGTCGAGCCAACGCCCCCACCGCGTTGCACCCTGATTAGTCGTGCCCGGAGAGCTCTGCTACAGTCGCAGCGTGGCCGAGCGGGACGCGATCCAGCGCATGCTTCGCGGGTTTCGCGCAGCAGAAAAGAAGCAGCGCGAGCTCATGCGAGCCGAAGGGCCGGCGCCGGAGCAAGCCGTGGCCGAAGCCATCGCTGCCGCAGACGCGCTGGCGGAGCAGGGAACCTGGCCTGGCCCCCGCGATCCCGTCAATGAGCGTGCCGTGGAGCGAGTGCGCAGTCTCTGGGCGCGTATCGGCCGAAATGCCAAGCAAGCCATCCAAGCGTGAGCGCCTGCTCGAGGATGCGCTTGGCGCCCTTTCGTAGCGTTCGCTGAAGCCAATTTGGTGTTGTTGCTTCGCCATCAAGAAACGGGCGTCGATCTCGACGTGTCGTTAGCTTGGTCTGCATTCGAGCATGTTGCGCTGGAGACGGCGACGGTGGCGTCTTTTGGCAGGGTGCAGGTCCCGATGTGCACGCCCGAAAGCTTGGTCGTGTTCAAGGCGGTCGCGGGCCGCGCGAAAGACATTGAGGACGCGGAAGCGTTACTGACACTGTACCCGAATATCGATCGCGCACGCGTCCGCGAGCGCGTCGCAGAATTGGCAGCGCTGGCCGAGGTGCCGGAGATGTCGACTTCGCTCGACGCTCTGCTCGAGCGAACCTAGGCGAGCCCGACTCGCTCCTGCCGCCCCGACGGGCTGTTAGGCTTCCAGCTCGGTGAGCGGGGCCGTGCCCTTTTCGCCGAAGCTGGTGATGGGGGCGCCGAAGCCGTTGGCGATGGAGATGAAGAGGTCGCCGAACCAGCGATCTTTGAGGTCGACGTGGCGGCCCGTGGCGAAACCGGCGGCGCCGCCCGCGAGTGTGACCGGCATGTCGTCGTGGTTGTGCGCGTCGCCGTCCGAAATGTCCGACGATTGGAAGACGAGGGTGTTGTCGAGCACGGTGCGGCCGTCGATGTCGGTCATGCCGTCGAGACGGATGAGGAGCTCGGCGAAGCGGCGCGACCACCAATAGTCGATGCGGCGGAGGCGCGCGATGCTGTCGGCGTTGCCGCCGTAGTGCGAGATGTCGTGATGGCCGCCAGGCGCGTCGATGAAGTTGTGCGGGCGGCCGTTCGAGCTATTGCCCCACATGAAGCTGATGACGCGCGTGGCATCGCACTGGAATGCGAGCGCCATGAGCTCGTGGCAGACGTCGATGGTGGCGCGGCCGTTCTCGAAGCTGAAGGCAGTACCGTTGCGCGTGGGGGGCGTGCACTGGGCACCAGCGCCGCCACCCGCGTCGATGCGACGCTCGAGCTCGCGTACCGACGTGAGGTACTCCTGAAGGCGCGGCCGATCTTGCCGGCTGAGCGTCGCTTCGAGCGAAGTCGCTTCGGCAGCCACGACATCGAGCACGCTCTTGTTGCGGGCTTTGCGCTCGGCGGCGGCCTGCGCGTTGGCGTTCGGATCCAGGCCTTCGAACAGCTGGTCGAACATAGCGCCGGGGTTTTCGACGCGCGGCACGTTGATGCCCTTGTCGTCGAAGGTGATGTGATCGGCGACCGCGCAGCTGAAACCGGAGTCGCAGAGCGAGCCGGCGGGGCGCGACCCCTCGCCTGACATCACGAAGTAGGGGCGCCGCGTGTCCTTGCCGATAGACTGCGCGAGCAGGTAGTCGATCGAGGGCCCGCCCATGCTGGCGTTGGCGGTCTTGGGCACGGTGCGGTTCGTCATGAACGAGCCGATGCCGCCCGCGTGATCGCCCGGTATCTTGTCGATCTGCTGTGTGTTTTGCAGGCCGGAGATGATGAGCAGCTTGCTCTTGACCATCTCGAGGCTGGGGCCGTCTTGCGTCGCCGGGAACGGAGTGCGACCGTCGTCGAAGATGCGGCCGGAGGCGCCCATCGTTTTGCCGAGGGTGAAGTTGGTACCGAAACCGACCGGACGCCAATCGTCCATCATCATGCCGTTCGGGTAGAGGTAGCCGAGGAAGCGCTTGGGGGCGCCGCCCGCCTGCCCGAGCGCGTGCTTGGGAGCGAGCGTTTCGAGAAACGGGAGGGCGATGAGCGTGGAGGCACCGCCCAAGAAGGCGCGACGGCCGTAGCGTTTGCTGATCTTCACGGCATCACCTCCGTCGCAGCCGCGGCGCGCCGCGAGCGGAACAGCTCGTTGACGACGACGGACTCGATCGCTGCGCGCAAGTGACCGCCGCCCTGCGAGGTGGCTGCCACGATGGTCGCTTTGAAAGGATCTTGAGGGGCTGCGAGCTCTCTACCCATGGTGTAGGTCATCAGCTTGGTCACGACACAGGGCACGGTGCGCGCGTCAGCCGCCAGTAGGGCTGCGAGCTCACGCGGGCCGTTGAAAGCAACGTCACCGTTGTCGGTTGGCAAGGTACCGGTTGCGTTGATGGGACCGAAGGGGTCCATTTCACGGAAGGCGCCGATGGCGTCGTAGTTTTCGAGACCGAGGCCAATCGGATCCATGACTTGATGGCAGCCGAAGCAGGTGCCGCCCTTTTGGAGGTGCTTGGCGGAGCGCTCGCGCACCGAAAGCTTTTCGAAGCCGGAGCCAGTGTCGATGTTGAGGTCGACGTTGCCGGGCGGAGGCGGAGGCGCCGAGCAGAGCAGGCGATCTAGCACGTAGAAGCCGCGCTTGACCGGCGACGTGCGGGTCGGGTTCGACGTCGAGGTGAGGAAGCTGCCGAGCGTGAGGATGCCACCGCGCGTGGTGCCGGCCGTGGGAATGCGCTGGAAGCCGCCCGTGACGCCGACGATGCCGTAGTGCTGAGCGAGGCGCGCATCCACATACGTGAAATCAGCGTCGAATAGGCGCTGCACCGGGACGTCGTTCGTCCAGAAGTCACTCAGCACCGCTTTGGTTTCGCCGATGAGCGATGCGCGCAGCGGGGCATCGAACATCGGGAACTGATCGGCGTTGGGGACGACCGCGTTGACCTGATTCACGTTGAGCCATTGCGCGACGAAGTTATCCAGCAAGGGCTGCAGCCCGTTCGGGGCGCTGAGCAGGCGCTTGGTTTGCGCGAGCACACCCTCCGGGGTTTGAAGCGCGCCGCTTGCTGCTGCCTCGAGCAGAGGCGCATCAGGCGTGCTGCTGGTGAGCGCGTAGCTGAGGCGGGTCGCCATTTCGTACCCGTTCACGAGATGCGTGGCGGCATCGTCGGGATTGGGATCCAGCTCCCAGCGGAACAGGAACTTGGAGGACGTGAGCACCGCGCGGAGCGCCAGGCTGACGCCCACGTCCGGCGTTGGCTGCGCCGCAGCGAGCGCGAGGTACGGCGCGAGCTCCGCATCCGTCGCGGGTCGGCGCCAGGCGGCGGTGGCCAGGTTCTTGACGACTTGCCCGACGCAGGCGGCACCGGTTGCCAAGTCGCAGCTCACGTAGCGCTGGCGCACCGGATCGGTGGCGGGGCGAGCCAAGAGCTCGGTGACGAGCTTGTCGGCCGCCTCGAGGTAATCCTCAATGTGCTCGGGTTGCACGCGGAGCACGCCGGCGATGACGTCGAAGCCGAGCACCAGCTCGTCCGCCGGGAACTCGTCGGCAGGCTTGAGGGTGGTCCCGAGCAGGTCCCGAACGGTGTTGTTGTATTGGGTGCGGTTGAGCCGACCAGCCGGGACGATACCGACATCGCTCGCTTGGGGAGCAGTGCTGCCCCCTGCTCCGCTCACCCCGGCACCCACGCTGCCGCCTGTTCCACCGGTGGCAGGCCCCGTGCCGCTGCCGCCAGTTCCGGGCGTTGCCCCATCGGGGCCCGTGGCCGGATCCGACGCGCAAGCTGCAAGCAGCGCTGCGAGTCCGACCACGCAGGAAGACTTCACCCTGCGAACAAAGCTAGCGCGCGACGAATCTGGATGCACGTTACTGTGTGTTCGGCACCGCGCGGTTTGGTTCACCTTTTTTTCGGGAACCGCATCCACACACGGCAGCCGCAGCGGGGCGGCGCGAATTGAAACAGGCGTCAGACGCCCTACATTCGGCGCGCGCTAGGGTTTCGCAGCGGCACGGCTCCGCGAGACGTCCTCGCCGACCAGCGGTTTGACCACGTCTTCGGTGGTGAGCGCCATCAGCTCTTTCAGCTCGGGCTGGTTCGGGAGCGCCTCGACGGCGGCTTTGGTGGTGGCGACGAAGTGCAGGATCGCCATGTCGGGCTGGGTCGCGCTCTGGTGGAGTCCGAAGCCGACGAGCTGCTTGGAGAACGCCGGGACGTGCTTTTCGAACTCTTGGCGGAAGCGCGCAAAATCCGTGGTGCGGCGCTTGAGGTAAAGGCTGAAGGTGGGGCCGGTGACGGGCTTGGCCGGCAGGTAAACCACCTCATCGCGCGTCACCCAGACGAGTGATGCATCAGGAGCGCCCTTGCGGCTCAGGTACTTTTGGAAGCTGTCGGAGTTGAGCTCCGCCTGGACCTTGGCGACGTCGGGAGCGAAGAAGTGGATGACGACTTTGCCGCTGTCGAGGCGCGTGAGGAGGTGCCCTTCGATGCCTGCGGCAGCGCGCTGGGCCGCGCCGTCCTCGAAGTACTTTTGGAACGCGGCGAAGTCTTCTACTTCGTGAGCGACGAAGACGCTCGCTCCAGTGTGCTGAATGAGTTGCGGAGCCGCGGGGTCTGCCGAGGGCGCCGCATCAGTAGCGGCGGGCGCGGGTACCGCAGACTCCGGCGTAGCGGGCGCCGGTTGCTGCGAACAACCAGCGAGGGTAGCGCCCAACACGAGCGCGGAGAGTGACTTGGAGCCGAGGATTTGCCGACGGGCAAGCAGCATGGGCGCGGACGCTACCAGAACGGCGGCGGCCGCGTCCATGAGCCCCGGGAGCTAGCCGCGCCGGGCTTTATCGATCGCCGCGACGTCGATCTTTTGCATCGTCATCATGGCTTCGAAGGCGCGCTTGGCTTCAGCGCCGCCAGCCGCCATGGCCTCGGTCAAAGTGCGCGGAGTGATTTGCCAGTTGAGACCCCAGCGGTCTTTGCACCAGCCGCACGCACTCTCCGCGCCGCCGTTGCCCACGATGGCGTTCCAGTACCGATCCGTCTCTTCTTGGCTGTCGGTCGCCACCTGGAACGAGAAGGCCTCGCTTTGCGGAAACTGCGGGCCGCCGTTTAGCCCGAGACACGGGATGCCGAGCACCGTGAACTCGACGGTGAGCACCTGCCCTTCTTTACCGCCGGGAAAATCACCCGGTGCTTTGCGCACGGCCGTCACCTCACTGTTGGGAAATGTCGCCGCGTAGAAGCGAGCCGCTGCTTCCGCATCTTTGTCGAACCACAGACAGATGGTGTTCTTGCTCTGCTTCATGTCGTCCTCCTCGAGTGGAACCCCATCGTAGGGCGAGAGCGCGAAGATGGGGAGGCCTCTGCCGCGCTCTTTCAACAACACGAGCGCGGTTCGTGGCGATGCTGCGACATCTGACGACGTGGACAATGAATGACCGATTGAGGCACGTTGCCTCTCACACAAGCGCACGCGCTGCCTTAGAAAGAGCGAGCCACGACGCGCGCTGCCGGGAAGCGCGACTGATCGGTTGCGCCTTGCCCACGCCGCCGGTACCCCAGAAACCCTAGCGACAAAACCCTAGCGGCACTCCGACGCGCGGCTCGCTCCGCAGAGCCGCGCGTCGCTCACAGCACGAACAGGCCAGGTGTGAGCTTGGCGATCAGGTCGAAGTCACGGTCGGCCGTGAGTAGCGGAACTTGATGGGCCAGAGCGTGCGCGGCGATCAGCAAGTCGAGCGTCTTGACGGTGTGACCGCGTCGACCGAGCATCGCTCCCAGGTCGCCTGCCGAGGACCAAAGATCATCCGGCTGGTCCAGGTAATGACACCCGGCGAGCAGCCCGATCACGTGCTTGCGCTGCGTCGCCTTCAAGCCACGGCGAAGTTCCGTGACGATAGGCCCGCACAGCGCGGCCTCGCCCGACCCCAGCGCGTCGTCGACCGCATGAGCCAATGCGCCATTGCCTCGGAAGAAATCGATCCAGGCTGATGTGTCGACGAGGATCAACGCCGAGACTGCTCGATGTCGAGGTCGAACGAGATCTTTCCACGAAGGCTGCGTAGGGCAGAACGCTTTGCCTGGTTCTCCAGTGCGGCCAGGGCGTCCACGAGCGTCGCGGTGACGCCCTTACCCGTCACCGCCTGAGCCTTCATGAGCGCCTCGCGCGGCAAATTCACCGTGATCTTTCGCACGCTCGACATGGAGCCAGCGTAGCATATGGCAAACGCAGGTCGATAGTATGGCATGCGAACCAAGCAAAAACCCCGCGTCGCTGGTGCAACGCGGGGCTTTCGCGTGCTGACCTAGGTCAGCTTGGGGCGATCAGCCGCCGGCCATGGTCTTCGCGACTTCAGCTGCGAAGTCTTCGCCGGTGGGCTTCGAGATGCCCTCGCCGCGCTCGAAGCGGACGAAGCGCGAGAAGACGACGTCGGCGCCCAGGTCCTTGGCCACTGCGGCGCGGATCTGGTCGACGGTCTTGTCGGTCTCGAGCACGCTCGGCTGGTCGAGCAGGCAGATTTCCTTCGCCCACTTGGCCAGCTTGCCTTCGATGATCTTCGGGTGCGAAGCCGCCGGAGGAGCCTTGGGATCCTCGGCCAGCTGCGCCTTGAAGATTTCGCCCTGCGCGGTCTTGGATTCCGCCGGGATTTCGGCGGCCGACAAGAACAGCGGAGCCATCGCCGCGATTTGCATCGCGGAGTCGTCGGCGAGCTTCTCGAACGCCGGGGCCTTGGCGGCCGCGTCGCTACCGGCGCGCACCGCGAGGAGCACGCCGATCTTTCCGCCCATGTGCACGTACGACTGCACCTTGCCGGGGCCGTCGACGCTCAGGCTCTCCCAGCGGCGCACGGTGATGTTCTCACCGAGCTTACCGACGAGCGCCGCGCGCGTCTCTTCGACCGTGGCAGAGCCACCCGGGAACGCTTCGGCTCCCAGATCGCTGCCCGGCTTGGCCTTGAGAGCGGCCTCCGACACCTTCTCGGCGAACGCCAAGAAGTCGGGGTTACGAGCGGCGAAGTCCGTCTGGATGTTCACCTCGACGATCACGCCGCGCTTGCTGTCGGCGGTGACCTTCGAGACGACCACGCCTTCAGCGGCCACGGCGCCGGCGCGCTTCGCGCTCTTGGCCAGGCCCTTCTTCAGGATGATCTCGACGGCCTTCTCCATGTCGCCACCGGACTCGGTGAGCGCGCCCTTACAATCGTTGAGCCCCGCTTGAGTGCGGTCGCGGAGCTCCTTCACTTGCTGCATGCTGGGTGCGGACATAGCTGTGCTCGCTCTCAGTTGTTGTCGCCGCGGCCACGGCCACCGGCGTAAATGACCTGGGCTTCGATCTTGCCCGGCTGCGCCTGCGGGGCATCGCCACGCTGGCTCTGGTAGTCGCGACGGCGAGCGGCGCCGTAGATGCAGGCGTCGGCAACCGCGCCGGTGATGAGACGCACCGAGCGGATCGCGTCGTCGTTACCCGGGATGACGTAGTCGACCATGTCCGGGTCGCAGTTCGTGTCCGTGATGGCCACGATTGGCACGCCCAAGCGCTTGGCCTCGCTCACGGCAATGGTCTCTTGCGCGGGGTCGATCACGAAGATGGCTTGCGGCACGGTGCCCATACCCTTCAAGCCGCCGATGTACTTCTCGAGACGAGCGCGTTCCTTTTCGAGCTGGACCGTCTCCTTCTTGGGGAGCTGCGAGTAGGTGCCGTCTTCCTTCATGCGCTCGAGGGTGCGCAGGCGATCCAGACCGCCCTTGATGGTGCGGAAGTTCGTCAGCGTGCCGCCCAACCAGCGGTTGGTCACGAAGTACATGCCGGCGCGACGCGCCTCTTCACGCACGATCTCTTGCGCCTGGCGCTTGGTGCCGACGAACAGCACGCTGCCGCCGCGGGCGACCGTCTCCGACAGGAAGTCGAAGGCGCGCTTGAACAGACGCGCGGTCTGGTCGAGGTCGACGATGTGGATGCCGCTGCGCGCGCCGTAGATGAACGGGCGCATCTTCGGGTTCCAGCGCTTCGTCTGGTGGCCGAAGTGCACGCCAGCCTCGAACAGCTCCTTGACGCTCAAGGGCTCTTCGGAATTGCGGATGGTGCGATTCATTTCCGGGGCTTCGAAGCCCTGGTCGGTCGTCTCGGTCATGGTGCGCTACTCCTTTTCGGTTAGACATCCGTCCCACCGAGCGCCAACCCTCTGCAACGAAGGCACCGGACGCTCTGGATGCGCGTGGGACGTGTGGTGTTCCCCGCTCAATTGCGAGGGGCGCGGAACCTACCCGCAAGGCCCGGGCTGCGCAAGGCGATCAGCGCTGATTTGGCTCAGAAACCGGGGCCTGCGACGGCCCCGGGAGCCGAGGTGCCTTGAGCCGCCCATCGGCCAACAGGCCGGCACTCAATGAGACTCGTCGATCCGAACACTGCGCCGGCGTGCCAGATTGGGACTTTTCACTGTAAATACCTGCAGTTATAAGCTGCAAGAGCACGAGCGCAGCAGCGCCCAGCGCGGCGAGCTTGAAGGTGCGCGGCGAAAGCGCTCGCTTGGAGCCCCGACGGCGTGAAGCGGATGCAAGCGAGAGGGCTGGGGCCAGCGGCGGTAATGCGGTGCGGGTCTCGGCCCGTTCGAGCACCGAGAGCGCCAGCTCCAGCGTGTCGTTCGGTGCGGCGCCGTGCAGATGGGGGGGAGCGAGCAGCGGCTGGGTCGGCTGCTGTGCGAGTCCGGGCACGACCGTCGGTACGCGCGAGATGGCGTCGACGAGCGTGTCGGCGCCGTAGAAGGTCGGGGGCGGCAGCGCGGCGATGCGCGGGATCGAAAACGCAACCGTAGGGTCGTCGGTCGAGGCGAAGCGATCGTAGCGATGCGCGAGCAGTTGAAGCTGCTGCGCGAGCGCATGCGCGTCGTGCGGGCGCTGCCGCGGATCTTTGGCGAGCATGCTGGCCACCAGGCGATCGAGCTCCGGCGCGACCACGGTCGCGCTAGAAAGAAGCGGCGCCTCGCGACTCAGGTGTGCGAGCAGCAGATCGCTCGGATCACGCACGTCGTCGAACGGCCCGGTGCCGCTCAGCATTTCGAACAAAATTAGGCCCGCCGCGTAGATATCCGAGCGCGCGTCCACCTCGACGCCGTTGGCTTGCTCGGGCGACATGTAGCGTGGCGTGCCGACTGCGCTGCCGCGCGCCGTGACCACGTTCGTGGCAGCGTCGACCTTGGCGATTCCGAAATCGAGCAGTTTGACCTGCGTGGGTCCGGTTAGAAAGACGTTGGGCGGTTTGACATCGCGGTGGACGACACCGATGCGGTGCGCGGCGCTCAAACCTTCGAGGATGCCGGTCGCGATAGCCAGCGCCACCTGCGGCAGCAACCGCCCCTCGCGAAGCAAGCGCAGCGCGAGCGTTTCGCCCTCGAGCCGCTCCATCACGTAGTACGTCACCCCGTCGAGCGAAGTGCCGGCGTCGGTCACGTTGACGATGTTCGGGTGCTCCAGGCGCGCCAATGCTCGCCACTCGTTGCGCAGCCGCTCCACCAGATCGCGGCGCTGAGCCAGGCCGTGCTGCAAGGCTTTGAGCACGAAGCGCTTGCCGAGCTCGACGTGCTCGACTTCATACACGCGACCCATGCCGCCCGCACCGAGCAGGCGCCTGACGCGGTAGCGGGTGCCGGACACCTCCTCACCGTCGCGAAACTCGCGAGGTGTGACCGGCGTGCGGCGCCGCGCTCGGCGTCCTACACTCCTGGGCAGGCCCGCGAGCGCGAGTTGTCGCGTCGACTCGAAAGCGGTCGGCGCAGTTCGGGGGTGCTGGAGGCGTGGGCTGGGCACGCGCGCCTGTCGGCCACCTCCGCGCCAGGTTGCGTGCCGAGCGCTCGAAAGTCGAGGAAGTACGCGGCCCTGAACGCCTGTCAGCCGGCTGTGGACAGGTAGTAGGCGAGCGCGATCGTGGAGATCACGAGATTCAGCACACCGAGCGCGATGCCAATCGCAGCCATCCCGGCGCCGCCGACGAGCGCGGGCCGACGCTGCACCTGCCCGCGCGCCACGATCCCCGCCACGATCGCCGTGACCCCGGTGAGCGGGCCGAGGCACAGCAGCATGCCGCAGACGAGGGCGAGCACCGCGGCGGGCGTGGCGGGCGGCTTCTCGCCTTTGGGGAGACCCGTCTTCGGATCGATCGTCAGCGCGTGAAAGGCCATCGTCTCGGGCGAACCCGTGATGGGCTTGGGTGGCCCGTACCCGCCGGGCGGTGGCTGCATCGGCCCAGCATAGGCCCCTTGCCGCCCCGACGACCAGCGCGCTCTCGCGCCAAAACCCGCAAGCTACGCGGCCATGAGCAGGTTTTGAGGCCCCGCCCCCAAAACTTGAGCTAAACACTGCGCACTACCTGATGGCTATCACTCGCGACAACGTGCTCCACGTCGCCAAGCTTGCGCGACTCGAGCTCTCCGAAGCCGAGATCGACAAGATGCAGCGCGATCTCGATGGGATCCTCGAATACGTGAACCAGCTCTCCGAGCTCGACACGAATGACGTCGCCGCGACCACGCAGGTTGCCGTCGTGGCAGCGCCGTTTCGAGGTGACGTGCCGGTCCCGAGCTTGTCGCACGACCTCGCGCTCGGTCAGGCCCCGCGTTCCAACTCCGACGGCTTCGCCGTCCCTGCCTTCGTGGACGAATGATGAGCGACGTTCTGGATCTTTCGATCGCCGACCTGGCCGATCGCGTCAAAGCGGGCAGTGTCACGGCGCGCGCCGCTACCGAAGCGGCACTCGCGCGCATCGAGCAAACCCGCGAGCTGAACGCATTTCTACACGTCTCGAAGGACGCTGCATTGGCAGCCGCCGACGCTGTGGACGCCAAGCGCGCGCGCGGTGAAGCGCTCGGCAAGTTGGCTGGCGTTCCGATCGCCATCAAAGACGCCCTGTGCACGACCGATGCGCCGACCACCTGCGCGTCGAAGATTCTCACCCGCGTCGGCGAAGCCGGCAACACGGGCAGCGATCCCGAACATGGCTTCCGCCCGCCGTACGACGCGACCGTGGTCGCGCGCCTGCGCGCTGCCGACGCGATCTTGGTCGGCAAGGCGAACATGGACGAGTTCGCGATGGGCTCGTCGGGCGAAAACAGCGCCTTCGGCCCACCCAAGAATCCGTGGGATCGCTCGCGCACGCCGGGCGGCTCGAGCGGCGGTAGCGCCGCGGCGGTGGCGGCCGGGCTCGCGCTGGGCGCGCTGGGTAGCGATACCGGTGGCTCGATTCGCCAACCGGCGGCGCTGTGCGGCGTGGTCGGCGTGAAGCCGACCTACGGTCGCGTGTCGCGCTACGGGCTGGTGGCGTTCGCCTCGAGCCTCGACCAGATCGGTCCGTTCGCGCGCGACGTGCGGAGCGCGGCGCGCTTGCTGGAGGTCATCTCGGGGCGCGATCCGCTCGATTCGACGAGCGCGGAGCTGCCGGTCGGTGAGTACGAGCAGGCGTGCACCCGCGACGTGAAGGGCCTGCGCATCGGCGTGCCGGAGGAGTATTTCGGCGAAGGGCTCGACCCGGCCATCGCCGCGAGCGTGCGGAGCGCGATCGGCGAGCTCGAGAAGGCCGGCTGCACCGTGAAACCGGTGAGCCTGCCGCACACGCGCTACGGCATCGCGACCTACTACATCGTCGCGACCGCGGAGGCCTCGAGCAACCTCGCGCGCTTCGACGGCGTGCGCTTCGGCCTCCGCGTCGAGGGACCGAAGAGCGACCTCACCGCGCTTTACGGCAAGACCCGCAACGCCGGTTTCGGCGCGGAAGTGAAGCGGCGCATCTTGCTCGGCACCTACGTGCTGAGCGCCGGCTATTACGACGCTTATTACAAGAAGGCGCAGCGCGTGCGCACGCTGATCAAGCGCGACTTCGACCAAGCCTTCGAGGCCGTCGACGCGATCGCGGTGCCGACCAGCCCGAGCCCCGCCTTCAAGTTCGGCGAAAAGGTCGATGACCCACTCGCCATGTACCTGGCCGACGTGTTCACGCTGCCGGCCAGCTTGGCCGGTATTGCCGGGCTCAGCGTGCCCTGCGCGCCCACGCCGCCGAGCGCAGGACAGCCGGAGCTCCCGGTGGGCTTGCAGCTGCTCGGTCCCGCGTTTGCGGAAGAGCGGCTGTTCTCGCTGGCTGCCGAGGTCGAGCGCCGCATGGGCTCGATCCGTCGGCCGCCCGCGTCATGAGCGAGAGCACGAGCGAAGGCGCAGCTTGGCTCAGCTGCGTGCGCGCAGAGAGCGCGCATGCAGACGCCCTGCTCGAGCTCTTCGAGGGCGCCGGCAGTGGCTGCTTCTGCAACTACTGGCACTTCGAGGGCGACAAGAACGCCTGGCTCGAGCAGTGCTACATCCACCCGGAGAAGAACCGCGACGCCCTCCGCGCGCGCCTTGCTGCCCCTGCCCTCGCCGGAGTCGTCGCTCTCGGCCCGACAGGCTCCGCGCGCGGCTGGCTGAAGGTCACGCCCGCCAGCAGCGTGGCCCGCTTGTACGATCAGCGCGTGTACCGCGCGCTCCCGGCGCTCGGCGGTGATCGCAGCAAAGTGTACGGGATCGGCTGCTGTTACGTGGCCGAGCCCGACCGGCACAGCGGCGTGCTGCGCGCCCTGCTCGAAGCGGCGCCTAGCATCGTGAAGGCAGCCGGCGGCATCGCGATCGAGGCCTTTCCGCGCGGAAATGTGGGAGACGCAGCCCGGCTGCGTCCCGACGAAGTCTGGCAGGGGCCTGAGGCACTTTTCCTCGACCAAGGCTTCGTCGCCGTATCCGACTTTCGCCCCTACCCGGTGCTGCGCCTACATCTGTCCTGAAGCGATTCCTATCTCCGCGCGGGTTGGCAATTTGGAATGCCGCGCGATATGTTGGCGAGGCTGTCTTCTGTGCGCGCCGCGCACGCCTCGAGCTCCTCAGTGACGACGTCGGTCCGCTCCCTCCGCCCCCAGCTCCTTCACGATCTCGCCCAGCGCTTGGCTGGCGATCAGGTGGGCGGCTTTTTCGGCGATTGCCTGGATGCGCTGCTGAGCGGCACGTCGGCCCGTAGCGGTATCGCGTTCGTGAGCGACAGCCGCCTGGAGTTGGTGGCCGATCGCGGGCTGGATTCGATTCGGCGCCCGCTCGCCGCGCTACTGCGCGGGGCCGGGGCTTTCGCGGAGCGCGCGCTGGCAACGCGCAAGCCCGCCAAGTCCGCTGACCTGCGTGTGGACCGCGACGGCGTGGACGACGCAGGTGAGTTTCTGGCGATCGGCTCGAGCTGCGTGCTCGCGCTGCCGGTGCTCGACGGGCGCGCGCCGATCGGCGCGCTGGTGCTGTTGTTTCCGGATCCGCAGGGGGTCGACGCCGACGCGATCACGTTCGCGAGCAGCATCGCCAGCCTGGCGGCCCTACGCGCCCAGCGCGAGCGGCGCGTCGAAGCCAAGCTGTCGCTCGAGCAGCAAGAAGAAGCGGCGCACATGGTCAGCCTGGGCCTGCTCACGGCCACGGTCGCGCACGAGCTGCGCGGGCCCGCCGGCGCGCTCGTTTTGCAGCAAGAAGAGTTGAAGCGCCTGGTCGAGCAGCTCGATTTGCTGGACGGCGGCACCGACAGCGCGATCGGCGAAGCCGTGACGGAGCTCGTCGAGCTGTCGAGCGACATCGGTACCGCCGTCTCGCGCATCCGCGACACGGTCGAGCAGCTCAGCATGGTGAGCCGGCGCGAGGTCGCGCCCGAGCACGTCGACTTGACCGAAGTGGTGGAAGAGTCGCTGAGCGTCGCCAGGCCGCACTTCGAGCGACGCGGCATCACGCTGAGCAAGAGCTACGACGTCGGCTGCTACACCATCGGTCGGCGCGACAACCTGGCGCAAGTGGTGCTCAACCTGGCGCTCAACGCGATGGACGCGTGCCAGAACGCGACGCAGCCCGAAGTTTGGGTGCGCGTGCTCGAAGCCGGAGAGCATGCCGTGCTGATTGTCGAAGACAACGGGCCCGGTGTGCCACCGCAGGCGATTCCGCACATTTTCAAGCCGTTTTACACCACTAAAGAGCGCGGCTCGGGCACCGGGCTGGGACTCAAAATCTGCAGCGACGTCGTGAGCGCTCACGGCGGGCACATCGAGGTGCACGCGCGCGCCGGTGGCGGCGCGTCATTTCGAGTGCTCTTACCACGCGCGCACCAGGACAGCGGCGTGCTGGCGCTGCCGGTGCCGGCAGGCTTGCGCCCTGCTCCCGCCCCGACGCGGCGCAAGCAAGTGCTGGTGGTCGACGACGACCCGGTATTTTCACGCACCGTGCGTCGCTCGCTCAAGCCGCACGACGTGAAGACCTGCGCGGCCGCGTCCGAAGCGCAGGCGCTGCTGCTCGACCCGAGCTACACCCCCGATTTGGTGATTTGCGACGTCTTTTTGCCGGGTGCCAACGGCAACTTACTGCACTCGCGCGTCGCCAAGCTGCGGCCCGACGTAGCGAGGCGCTTCGTGTTCGTGACCGGCGGCGCGCTCGGTAAAGACGAAGCTGATTACTTGCGCTCGGCGGGCTGCAACACGCTTTTCAAGCCCGTCGAGCTGAAGACCTTGCTCGAGCTGCTGGTGGACACGCACCTGGAGTCGAGCCCGCCCAATACGGTGAAGACGCTCCAGCAGCAGGCGCCACCCTCGTCTTCGAACCGCACGCCAACTGCGCGCTGAGAGCTTACGAGCCCTGCGTCCACGCCCAGCCGGGTGCGTTGAGCAAACCCAGGCTCAGGCCCAAGAAGACGCCGCGCAGTACTTCCCCCGGCTCGGCCATGCCGGCAGCCGCGAGCGTGGCGCCCAAATCATCGAGCGAACGCTTGTGCGGCGCTTGCTCGATGGCGCGCCGTTCACCCAGCGTGAGGCCAAATTCGGCTGGATCGCGGCGCAGGGCCGAGCCGCGATGGAGCGGCAAGCGCCGGATCGGCGCGAGCCACGCGGCCACTTCGTTCATGGTGAAGCGCTCGCGCACGATGCGACTGACGACGGGCAAGAT
Organism: Myxococcota bacterium; assembly: GCA_048498935.1. GTDB lineage: Bacteria > Myxococcota_A > Polyangia > Polyangiales > Polyangiaceae > PMG-095. The sequence continues at coordinate 15,173 of JBEHXA010000001.1, read as the reverse complement.
GGACAGCCGCTGCATGTGCACCGGGTGCTCGGTGCGCATGTTCGTGAAGGTCAGGCTGCCGTCGACGAAAGCGAACAAGTTGCGCAGCAGCGTTTCCGCGGCTGAGCCGTGCGGCGCGACGAGCTTGCCGCCGTCGAACGCGAGGCGCAGCTCGCCGTGCGTACCGGCCACCTGCAGCTCGCCCGTTTCACCGTTGAGCGCGATCGCGAATGCCAGTGCGGGCAATTCTGGCCGAACCAACGCGCGTCGAAACGGCAGGCCCGGCATGGGCGCGGCCGGTATGGTGGTGAGCCCGGCCGGCGGCGCCGCCGAAGTGGGCCTCATGACCGGAGGCGGCGCCAAGCTGGGCGCGGGCGCGGCCACTGAAAGGCGCGGCGGCGGAGGGATCGCGGGAGACGGCTCGAGCTTGGCCGGCATCCGCGTCACCTCGTGCGTGCCGCTGCGCGAGGGCAGCACCCCGAGCGCCGACAGCCACGGCACGAGCTCCGAATCATCGAGGGCAATTTGCGAAGCGTGAGCGATGCGCCGCAACGCGGCCGCGAATTCACGCGCGCTGTCGAAGCGATCGGCCGGCGCTTTGGCCAGGGCCTGCCGCAGCACATCGACCATGGCGGTCGGCAAATCAGCCCCGTAGCGATCGAGCGCCGACAGATCGGCCTCGTAGATCTTGGTCAGGATGTCGAACTCGTTTTGCCCCGAAAAGAGCGGCCGCGCGATCAGCATTTCCGACAGGATGATGCCAACCGTGAACAGGTCGCTGCGCGGATCGACCTCTACGCCCATCACCTGCTCGGGTGACATGTACCCGACCTTGCCCTTGAGCTCGCCCGGGTACGTGCGCCTGTCCACGTACGCGCTGCGCACGATGCCGAAGTCGGCGAGCTTCACGTCGCCCGCGCGGCCGATCAGCACGTTGCCCGGCGACACGTCGCGGTGCACGATCGAGAGCGGGTTGCCGTTTTCGTCGCACGCGGCGTGCGCGAACGCGAGACCGGACAGAACCTCGTGCGCGATGAACAGCGCCGCCCCGAGCGGAAAGCGCTCGCGCCGCCCTGCTACGTAGCGCAGCAGCTTGGCTAGCGACACCCCCTCCACGTACTCCATCGCCATGAAGAGCTCGCCCTGGCTTTCGCCGAAGTCGATCACCTGCACGATGTTGGGGTGGCAGAGCGGCGCCGAGATGCGCGCCTCGTCGCAAAACATGGCCACGAAGCGCGCGTCTTGGGCCAGCTCGGGCAAGATGCGCTTCAGCGCGACTTTTTTGGCGAAGCCGTGGGGGCCCGCGCGATAAGCCACGAACACCTCTGCCATACCGCCTAGGCCCAAACGCTCGCCCAGCTCATACGGGCCGAGCAGCGTGCGCGCTGGGCGTGGCTTGCCTTGCATCGGTGCCTCACAGATTAGCGCGTCTCACGCCGCGAACTCATAAAATTCAAGAGCATTTACGGTGCGCTTTGGACTACGGTTTCAGAGTGAGCGAGGAGCGCACATCACCCCACTCGATCCGCCGAGCCAACGCGGAGGGTATTCGGATCACTGGTAAACGCCGCGTTGTCGCCGTCACGGGCGCTGCAACCTTCCTGGGCGTCAACCTGATCGGGCTACTCGAAGACGATCCGCACGTCGCCAAGATCGTCTGTTTGGACACGACCTCTCCCTCCACGGTGGGTCAGAAGTCGCGCTTTTACGAGCTGGATCTGGTGCAACCAGTCGCTGAAGAGCGCCTGACCGAAGTACTAGTAGCCGAGAAGGTCGACACCGTCGTCCACCTGTCGCTGCTCGAGTCGCCGTCCCGTGAAACGGCTCACAACCACGAGCTCGAAGGCGTGGGCACGATGCAGGTGCTCAACGCCTGTCGACGTGCTCGCACCCACAAGCTCATCGTCCGGAGCTTTACCTGGCTGTACGGCGCTCGCGCCACGAACCCGGCCTTCCTCTCTGAAAAGCACGTCCTGCGCGCTCACGGCGCGGACCCGTTTTTCCAAGACAAATTGGCGATCGAGGAGCAGCTGCTGCGCTTCCGTCAGCCAGGCCAGGGCCGCGTCGTGACGGTGCTGCGCACCGCGCCGATCATCGGGCCCAGCGTGGAGAACTTCGTCACCCGGTACCTGCGCCTGGCGCGCGTGCCGACGGTGCTCGGTTTCGACCCGTTGTGGCAATTCCTTCACGAGGCTGACGCCGTCGCGGCGCTGAAGCTCGCGGTCGACCGCGACGCCCCCGGCGTCTTCAACCTCGTGAGTGAAGGCGTGCTGCCGCTCAGCATGGCGATCCGGGCGCTGGGGCGCGCGCGTTTGCCGTTGCCCCGCCCCCTGCTGCGTCCGACGCTCGGCGCCCTGTGGCTCACCCGAGTCGGCGCCGCTCCCCCGTCACTGCTCGACTACCTTCAGTATGCCTGCGTGGCCGACGGCGCTCTCGCGAAGAGCCGCCTGGGCTTCGTTCCGGTATTCTCCAGCCGCGAAGCCCTGAGCGACTTCGCGAGCGCGGAACAACTGCGTGAGGCCAAGCTGCTCTCGGAGACTCCGGCGTGACCCGCAAGGACAAGAAAGACAAGGCGACCGCGCGCGCGCTCGAAACCAAGGGCAAGGGCGAGGAAAAGAAGCGCAAGGGTAAGCCCAAGCGCGGCGTGGCGATCGACACGCGCCGCTCGGCCGTGAGCGAGCCCCCCAGCCCCCGCCGCCGGAAGAGCGACGCGAAAAAGCGCAAGTCGCCGCAGCGCCCCGAGCCGGTTCCGGTGGTCGAACCCACGGTGCCACCGCTCGATCTCGGAGGCTTGCCTCACGTCGGCCTCGACGACGCGTACGATCTCACCGCGGACGGCGATGATCTCGACGCGCTCTCGGCCGACGCGCCCGAGCTGGGCATCGGCTCGCGCGTCGTAGCGCCCCACGTGCGCTTCGAGGAGCGCTCCTCGCTCGACAGCTATCGCCCCGCGCCCGCCGAGGCCGGCGATGTCGAGGATCAGATCCGCGCGCTCGAAGCGCGACTCGACGGCTTGATTCAAGGCGCAGTGCGCGACAGCTCGCCTTTCGCGTCGCCGGGGCCGCTCACGCCGCTGCCGAGCGACGGCGACGCCGCGCTGGACTTCGAGCCCGGCGAGCAGAGTGCCGAGGTGATCGCGGTCGAGAGCACGGCCGAGCTGGCCGAGAGCCAGTATTACGTGCAGAAATGGGGCCGAAAAGGGCTCCGCAGCCGCGCGGAAGAGGTCGACGAATTCGGGCTGGATCGCAGCTTCGAGGCGCGCCTGCGCCCGGTGCTCGACTTCGTGTACCGGCGCTACTTCCGCATCCAAACCGAGGGTCTGAACAACGTGCCGGCCGAGGGGCGCGCGGTGATCGTGGGCAATCACTCCGGCTCCATCCCGATCGACGGGCTGATGCTGCGCACGGCGCTCAGGCTCGATCACCCGCAGGCGCGCGACCTGCGCTGGCTCGCGGAAGATTTCCTGTTCTACCTGCCGTTCGCGGGCGTGGCGATGAACCGCGCCGGTGCGGTCCGCGCCTGCCAAGAGAACGCGGAGCGCTTGCTCAGCCGCGACGGTCTCATCGCGGTGTTTCCGGAAGGCGTGCAGGGCATCCGCAAGCTGTTCCGCGACCGTTACCGCCTGCAGCGCTTCGGGCGCGGCGGCTACATTCGGCTCTGCTTGCGCACGCGCGCGCCGCTCATCCCCTGCTCGATCATCGGCGGGGAAGAGTCGAGCCCGCTCCTCTATCGCTTCGATACTCTAGCTGATTTGCTGCGGATCCCGTACCTGCCGGTCACGCCGACGTTCCCGGCGCTGGGCGCGCTCGGCTTGTTGCCGGCGCCGACCAAGTGGCGCATCAAGTTCGGCGAGCCGATTCCGTTCGACAACTACGGGCCCGAAGCCGCCGACGACGACGTGCTCGTCGGACGGCTGTCGGAGCGCGTGCGCAGCACCATTCAGAGCATGCTCGAGAATGGGCTGAGCAAGCGCCGCAGCGTCTGGTTCTGAGCGCGATGCTCCTTTCCGGAGTCGCCGTGATCGACAAGCCGCGCGGGCTCACCAGCCACACGGTGGTCGCGCAGGCGCGTCGCTTGTTCGGTCGCAAAGACGTGGGGCACGCCGGCACGCTCGATCCGATGGCCACGGGCGTGTTGCTCGTGCTGGTGGGGCAAGCCACCAAGCTCTCGGGCTACTTGACCGCCGAATCCAAGCGCTACGCCGCCGAGATCTACTTCGGTCGCGCCACCGACAGCTTGGATGCCGACGGCCAAACCACTGAAGAGCGCGAGCTCGCTCCGGGCGCCCTGACCATCGAGGCCGTCGAGGCAGCGCTCGAGCAAGAGCGCGGGCGGCGTGAGCAGACACCGCCCGCGGTGAGCGCCATCAAGGTCGACGGGCAGCGCGCGTACGCCCTAGCGCGACGCGGTGAAGCTCCAGAGCTTGCGCCTCGAACGGTCGAAGTGCTCGAGCTGATGGCCACCGAGCTCGAACCGCCCCGGCTGCGCTGCGAGCTTTGGGTGTCGAAGGGCTATTACGTGCGCTCGCTCGCGCGCGACCTCGGCGAGCGCCTGGGCACCGTGGCCCATCTCTCGGCGCTGCGGCGCCTCTCGAGCGGCCCGTTCGGCTTGGATCGGGCGAGCCCCTGGCCTACCTCGACCCCACCCGCCTTGCTCGGCTTGAGCGAGGCGGCTTGCTCGGCGATGCCGCGCTGCGTGCTGGCAGAAAGCGCGGTGCTGCGAGCCCGCCAGGGCAAGCGACTCGACCCGAACGAGTTCACGGAGCTACCACCCGGCGACGGTCCCGGGGCGTGGCTCTCCCCGACCGGTGAGCTCGTCGCAATCGGGACCCGCGGCGGCGAGCTCAAGGTGCTGCGCGGCTTTCAGCTCGAGCCGGCCTGAAGCGCTCTCACCGCACGGTCACGTCGGCCCGCAGCCCTTTGCGCTCGAGCCTGCTGCGCAGGCGCTGCTCGAGCCCCGAGCCCTGGACATCGCTCGGCAGCTGAAGCTCTACCGAGACCGCAGAGCCCTCAGCCACCACGACCAGCTCGGCCCCCGCCAGTTGCCCTGCCCCGATGGCCAGTCGCGCCACCCCGCGACGCTGATCACCACCTAGCCCCACGCGCCGCACCCAGCGTTCTAGCAGCTGCCCAACCTCCGCTTCAGCTCCCCGCGCAGCTGGGGGCGCCGGAGCCACCGTAGGCGCTTCAACACCCCCAGAGGTGAAGCAGCTGAGCCACTCCGCCGCTTCCCAGCGTGGGCCCACGCTCGGGGGCTCGACGGGGGCAAGCCCCGGCGAATCGCCCTCCATCAGGCCGATTTCGCGCCCTGCTGGAGGGCGCCGAAACGCCTCGCTGGGGACCTCGAGCCCGCCCTGCTTGGTGGCCAACGGAGCGGCCAACAGCGCCCGCAGCTCCGCGCTAAAGCTCTTGATTTTATTAACATTTATAGCAGCCACGCAGTGCGCGTCCGGTCGACCGCCCGGCGCCATTTTACCGACAGGTTGAACCATGGCTGGCCTTTCGGCCGCCGGGTGGACGGGTTGCGCGGGGCAGCAGCCCTCCGCTAAGAACTCTGTTGGAGGCTCGGCCCCACCCCCGGGCACACGCATTGGACTCGGCTCCACCAGCTCTAAGATTCGGAATTCTCGTCGCCGTATTGCCGGCGCTGATTGCGGCGACGTTCGCCACCGCTAGCTGGTCGATCGGAGCTCTATCCGACGCCCGCCGTTCGGCCCTGCGTGAGGGCCTGCGCGGCGGCGCCAAGCGCGCCCTCGAGCGCTATGAGCGCCAGGGCGGCACCATGGAAGCGCGCTGGCTCGTGATCCGGGCGCTCGGGACGTCCCTCACCGCCCTGCTCATCGGTGAGCAGCTCCCCCCAAGCCTGGGTGGTTGGATGCCGCTCGTCGGCGCCTTGGGCGCAGTCGTGATCTACGGCATCCCGACCGAAATCGGTCGCGTTCTGGCCCAGCGTAACCCGGACCGCTCCGCGCCGCTGCTCCTGCAGTTGGTCGCGCCCATCGAGCTGCTGTTCTCGCCGATCGCAGCACCCCTGGTCTGGATTGGCCGGCTTTTCGAGCGCGACACGGACGAGAGTCGCCCGACCCCCGCCCCCGGCATCGTCGAGAGCGAAGTGTCGATGATCGTGAGCGAAGGTGAGCTCAGCGGCGCGCTCGGCCACGAGCAGTCCGAGATGATCCGCAACGTGCTCGATTTCGGCGGGATCACCGCGGGCGAGCTGATGGTGCCGCGCACGCAGGTTCACGCCATCGAGGTCGACACGCCGGTCAACGAGGTGCTGCGTTTGATCGCCGAGAGCGAACACTCGCGCTACCCCGTGTACCGCGAGAACCTCGACAACGTCGTGGGCGTGCTGCACTCGAAAGATCTCTTACCCCACCTCGCTCACGGCGATCTCGAGAAGGTCGGGCTGCCGACGCTGGTGCGTCAGCCAGTCGTGTTCGTCCCCGAGAGCCAGCCCGCCGACACCGTGCTGCGTGAGATGCGCGCCGGTAAGCACCACCTCGCCATCGTGCTCGACGAGTTCGGCGGAACGAGCGGCATCCTGACGCTCGAGAACCTGCTCGAGCAGATCGTCGGCGACATCCGCGACGAGCACGACGTCGAAGAGCCGCCGATCGTGGATCTAGGCGACGGCAAGCTGCTGGTCGATGCGAGCGTCTCAATCGCCGACCTGAGCCGCTACCTGGGCGCCGAGCTCCCGGCGGACGGCGACTACCACACCCTTGCCGGCTTCGTGGTCGCCGAGCTCGGTACGGTCCCGGAGGTCGGCGTACGGCTCACGGCGTTCGACCTGGATTTCGAGGTCAAAGAGGCCGACGAGCGCCGCGTGCTCAAGGTGGAGATCACGCGCCGCACGCCGCCCGCCGAGTCGATGATGCCCCGCTCCTCGTCGCGCATCCCGGTCGCGTCGTAGCGTTCAGAGCACTAACAAACGCACGAACGGCGCCGGGTCTGCGTTGAGGCGGGACCGGGCGCCGTTACGTGAGCTTCTGCAAGCGGGCTGCAGCTGGGCAGCCCCCTCGCTTCACGGGGCGTTCACTGACCGGCGCTGGCGCCGATCTGCTTCAGCTTCTTGACCAGGTTCTGGCCGCTCTCGAGCAGGCCGGTCTTCTCTTCGCCCGGGGTCGGGTTGCCGCGCAGCACCTCTTCCATATTGGTGAGCTCGCGACGGATGCGGACGAGCACGTCGGCGGGACAAACCAGCGCCTGCGTCGACGGATCGACCGGGATGAAGGTCGCGTCCTCGGTGGCCGCCTCACCCTTGGTGTAGCGCTTGATGGTTTGCTTCTTGCCGCCAGCCATCAAGTCGAACGAATCCGGCCAGGCGTAGGCCTTGCCGTCCTTCTTCTCGTCGCTGGTGAGCAAAAACGGCGTCGGCACGGGCTGCATCGACGCGATCGGACCCATCGGCGAGCCGCCGACGATGATCGACCAGCGCACCTGCGGCTTGGTTTGCGAGTCCAAAAACTCCTGCACGCCCTTCTTGTTGCCGTTGAGGACGTTCTGGATCGTTTCCTTCTGGTCGTTCGCCTCCGATGACGAGGACGCGAAGTCGATCAGCATGGTGAGCACGTCGGACTTGAAGCGACCGATGCCCTTGCCGCTCAGGTTGGCGCCCGCAAACGGAATGTTGATGGCGCCCAGCTTGGACACCTCTTCTTCCGGGAACTGCGCCTTGCCGAGCTTCTCGCGGGCGGACTTGAGCACGTTGGCGAGCTCTTCGATCTTGGCGTTGGCGGCCTCGACCTCTTTGGTGAGGTCCTGGGCGCCCTGAAGGGCCGCTTCTTGCCCCTTGCCGCGCTCGGAGGCGCCGCCCAGGGTGAAACCGACGAAGCCGCCGATGACGGCGGTGACCACCGCCAGGACCAAGACCTTGGTCTTGCCCGACTTCTGGGCCCGAACGACCTCGTCGCTCAGCTCGATCTTGATGGCAGCCGGTTCGACGCGCGGCGCCACGGCCGGGGACATCGCACCGTACGGGTTAGAAGCGTCGACCGCCGGAGCCGGGGGACGGGTCGACCCCGTCTGCGACTGGAACGGCGGCGCCGGGATACCGACCCCGCTCGGCCTCGCGATGCCCGCTGGCGGCGGGATCGAAGCTCCCGGACTGGCAACCGGGGCGCTGACGGTCTTTTTACCGAGCCGGGCCTTGAGATCGATCTTGGGCTTCTTGTCCTCGGACATTATTGGTGTATCGCCGGTGTTGGATCAGCTGCCAAAGCGGCGGCGAGCCAGTGGGCGACGGGCCGGGACAGTACAGGCAGCGTACCGCCCGAGCAAGATTGAAATTCCACTTCCAGCGTGAGGACGAATTGGGTCGGTCGCTCGGTCTATCGCGATTCGCTAGAGACCCCCCGGCTCGATTGGCGGGTCACGCTTTGACCGAGCGCGGGTCGGGTGCGAGCCTCCCGGCCGATGCCGAGAGCGCGACCCGTGCGCGTGCTGCTGGTCGATAACTACGATTCGTTCACGTACAACCTCGTCCAGTACCTGCGCGCGCTCGGCGCGGAGTGCGAGGTGCGGTTCAACGATCGCGTCGACGCTGACGCTGTGTCGTCAGCCGGTGCCGACGGGCTTTTGATCTCGCCAGGTCCGGGCGCGCCCGAGAACGCGGGCAGCTCGCTCGCGATCATCCGCGCCCTGGCGGGCAAGCTGCCCATCTTGGGCGTTTGCCTCGGCCACCAGGCGATCGCGCTCGCGTTCGGTGGCCGCGTCGAGCGCGCGCCCGAGCCGGTCCATGGCAAAACCTCACGGGTGATGCACGACGGGCGCGGCCTGTTTCGAGACGTGCCGAGCCCCTTCGAGGCCACGCGTTACCACAGCCTAGCGGTGGTGCCGGGCAGCCTTTGCCCCAGCATGGAAGTGACCGCGACGGCCGAGCAAGGCGAAATCATGGGCATTCGTCACCGCGAGCTCCCCATCGAGGGGGTTCAATTTCATCCGGAATCGATCCTGACCCAGCACGGGCCCCAGCTCGTGCAAAACTGGGTGTCCTGTCTATGACGACCGAGAGCACTCCCCCCGCCCCCAAATTCGGCGAAGTGTACGCGGAGCTGACGAGCCAGCGCGGCCTGAGCGAAGCGACCACGCGCGCGGTGTTCGACGCGATCTTCGCGGGGCAGTGGACGCCGTCGCAAATCGGCGGGTTTCTGGTGGCGCTACGTCATCACGGAGAAACGGCCGAAATCATCGCCGCCGCTGCGTCGGCGATGCGCGCTGCGATGCTGCCCGTCGCTCATGATTTCAAGGTGCTGCTCGATACCTGCGGTACCGGCGGCGACGGCTCGGGTAGCTTGAACCTTTCGACGGGCGCGGCCGTGGTCGCGGCGGCATGCGGTGCGCGCGTCGCCAAGCACGGCAATCGAGCCGCTACGAGCCGCTCGGGTAGCGCTGACGTGCTCGAGTCCCTGGGTATCCCGCTCGACGTCGCGCCCGCGCTGCAGCGCGAGGTCATCGACGAGGCGGGCATCGCGTTCTTGTTCGCGCAAGCGCATCACCCTGCCATGCGCCACGCCATGCCGACGCGGCGCGAGCTCGGTATCCGCACGCTGTTCAACCTGCTCGGCCCGCTGTCGAACCCGGCGCGCGTCACCCATCAGCTGCTGGGCGCGCCCGACGACGCCTCCCGCAAGCTGCTCGCCGAAGCGCTCGTGAAGCTCGGTGTCCAGCGCGCCTGGGTGGTGCGCAGCGTCGACGGCCTCGACGAGGTGAGCCCATTCGCCGAAACGCGGGTCACCGTGGTGCAAGACGGCAAGCTGCGCGAGCACAGCATTTCGCCCGAGAGCTTCGGCTTCGCACCGAGCCCGGCAGGCGCGATCGCCGGTGGCGAGCCTGCCGAAAATGCCCGCGCGCTCACGGCCATTTTGGGCGGCGAAAAGCATTCGGCGGCCGATGCGGTCGCGCTGAACGCGGCTGCGGCACTGGTGGTCTTCGAAGGGATTTCGGAGCGCCAGGCGGGCGAGCGCGCACGCGAGGCGCTGGCGAGCGGCAAGGCGCTCACCACGCTCAAGACATGGGCCAGCGCCGCCGAAAAGCGCCGCGCGAAGGGAGCCTGAGCGTGGGCGTCCTCGGCGAAATCCTGGCGCAGAAGCAGAGCGAGCTCGCGGAGCTGCGCAGCCGAGCGTTGCCGGCTCCGCCCGCGCGCCGCCCAGTTCGGCTCGATGCAGCGAGCCAGGGCGGTCGGCTCAGCCTGATCACCGAGATCAAGCACCGCTCACCCTCGGCGGGCCAGCTGTCGACGGCGCTCTCCGTCGCTGAGCGAGCGCTCGCTTACGAGCGCGCGGGCGCCTCGATGCTGAGCGTGCTGTGCGACGAGCGCTTCTTCGACGGGAGCTTCGAGCATTTGGCGCAAGCGCGCGCGGCCGTGAAGCTGCCGCTGTTGTGCAAAGAGTTCGTGATCGACGAAGTGCAGCTCGACGCGGCCCGCGCCTACGGCGCCGACGCTGTGCTCATCATCGTGCGCTGCCTCTCCCCGACCCGCACCGTGGAGCTCGTAAAAGCTGCACGCGCGCGCGAGCTCGTGCCGGTCGTCGAGGTAGCGAACGAAGAAGAGCTGGCGGTCGCGCTCGACGCGGGCGCCGACTTGATCGGCGTCAACGCGCGCGATCTCGACAAGCTGGCGATGGACGGAGCGCGCGCCGCGCGTGTGCTGGCGGCGATCCCCCAGGGCGTCGTGCGCGCGCACCTGTCGGGCGTGGCGCGCCCCGAAGACGTGACGCGCATCCGTGAGAGCGGCGTCGACGCGGCGTTGATCGGCGAAACTTTGATGCGCCAATACGACCCGGAGCCGCTGCTGCGCGATCTGGCAGCGGCCGCGCGCGTCGGCGCCCCTACCCCCGCCTAATTTGTCGCCCCCGGCGGGCTGGCGTAAATTGAAGGCGCTTTGCGCCTCGACGCCGCCCTCGATTTTTACCTGCAACATTTGCGGGTCGAGCGCGCGCTCTCCAAAAACACCGTCGACGCCTACGGACGCGATCTCGCCAAGCTCCTGAGCTACGCCGAGAAGGAAAGCGTCAGCGAGGTGGAGCAAGTCGACCTCGGCGTGATCTCGGCGTGGATCCGCGAGATGTCGAAAGGCGGGCTCGGGCCGCGCAGCACCGCGCGGCACCTCTCGGCCGCGCGCGGCTTGTGCAAGTTCTTGATGCGCGAGGGCGTGCTGCGCGCCGACCCCACGGAGCTGCAGGCGCGGCCGCGCTTCGGCCGCAAGTTGCCGCGCGCACTGGGCGAGACCGAGATGCTCGAGCTGATCGACGCTCCGAACCCCGAGTCGCTCCGGGGCCTACGCGATCGCGCCATGCTCAGCATGACCTACGCGGCGGGCCTGCGCGTGAGCGAGCTCATCTCGCTCACACCGGGTGACGTCGATCTCGCGCGTGGTGTCGTTTCGGCTCTGGGCAAAGGCAACAAGCGACGCCTGGTGCCGCTCGGCGAGGTCGCGCTCGATCACCTGACCGCCTACCTCGAAGCGCGCGTGACCGCCGAGCAAGCCGCCCCGACGCGATCGGCGAAAGGCCGCCCTACCAAGGGGAGCGCTCGCAATCCGCCGCAGTATCTGTTCCCGTCGCCCCGCGGCGGCAAGCTGACGCGCCAGGCATTCTGGAAAATCGTCGGCAAGACCGCGCGCGGCGCCGGCATCCGCGGTCACGTGCACCCACACCAGCTGCGCCATTCTTTCGCGACTCACCTGCTGTCCGGTGGGGCGGACCTACGCAGCGTTCAGACTCTGCTGGGTCACTCGAACATCGCCACGACCGAAATCTATACCCACGTTTCGCAAGATCGGGTCCGCGCAGCCTATCGCAAAGCCCATCCGCGCGCGTGAAATCCCCCGTTCGCCCACGGCGCTTGGGCTGGGGCCCGAAACGCCCACGAGACCGCCAGCCCATCCGCGTGCTTGAACCGCGGCGGCGCGCAAGTAAAGTGGACGAGTGTCGTTCACGCTAACAGCGCCCCGGGGCGACGAGGTCCCGGTGGTCGTCGAGGTCCCGCACGCCGGCCTCGAGCTGGACGCTCAGGTGCTCGCCACTTTGGCCGCGCCGGCGCAATCGATCGCGCGCGACGCCGACCTGTACGTCGACGAGCTGTACGCCGACGCGCCCGACTGCGGCGCCACGCTGCTCACCGCGCGCATGAGCCGCTACGTGTGCGACCTGAATCGCTCCGAGCACGACGTCGATCGCGACACCGTACAGGGCGCGACCGGCCGCACCAGCCCCCACGGCCTGATCTGGCGGTCGACCACCGAGAACCGCGCAGCCATTTCTTCGCCGTTGCCGCGCACCGAGCTCGAGCGACGCCTGCAGGCGTACTACCGGCCCTATCACGACAAGCTCGACGAGCTCGTGCGCGCGCGGCTCGACCGCCACGGCTTCGTGATCGTCGTCTCCGGGCACTCGATGCCCAGCCGCGGACGCGATGGCCACGACGACCCCGGGCGCGAGCGCGCCGACGTGGTGCCGGGCACGCGCCAGCGCACCACCGCCGCCCCCTCGGTCATCGAAGTGGTCGAGGCCGTGTCGGAGCGCTTCCACCTCGGGCTCTCCCACGACGACCCTTACCGCGGGGGTCACACGACGGTGCGGTACGGCCGCCCCGCTGCCGGGATCCACGCCGTCCAAATAGAGCTCAGCCGAAAGCTCTACATGGACGAGACGACGCTCGCCAAAAAACCCAACGAATTCCGTGTGATTCGCAGCTACTGTCGCGCAATTGTGCAGGAAATGGCGCGCCTTCGCGTGGTCCCGCTGGCCCGCGCGCGCCGCGCCTGATCGCGCGAGCAGCCATTGGCGGCTTGACTTGGGCTGTCCATCTACTACGTTCCGCGGCCTTCCCCATGGCCCGCAGTGAAATCACCGGCAAGCGCCGCATGGCAGCGCAAAACGTCTCGCACTCCAACATCAAGACCAAGCGCTGGCAGAACGTGAACGTTCAGCGCCGTCGCCTGTGGGTGCCCGAGCTCGGTCGTCACATCACGCTCAAGGTCACCACCGGTGACTTGCGCTCGATCGACAAGGTCGGCCTCCTCGCTTACGCGAAGAAGCACGGCATCAAGCTCGCTTGATTCACGCGGGGGCTGCCACTTCGCAGCCCCCTCGCAGAAGCTTCCGTACCGACGTCGGGCAACGCCGCGCGGCTAAAGAGCCGCGTCTGCTCACGTCGATGTCGCGTGCGTTGCAGCGCCGCTGGGACGTGCCGATTGGTCTCAGCAGCGCCGCGCCGGCGCTGAGGGATCCCCGCAAAGTCGGAGCGCGCTGCATGCCCCTGATGCGTTCCGAAAATCACTACGCGCACGTATCCAATAAGCCCGCCGAGGATCCACCAAAAGTGCGAGCATTCACGCCCCTGTTGGATACGTGCGCGTAGTCATCGAGGCGTCGCTCGAAGCTTATCGGCACCACCTGATGCCGATGAGCTTCGGGACGCCGTCCACGCTTCAACGTCCGCGAGCCGAATACGGGGCACCGCTGCCGATGATCGTTCGTGCCGCTCCGTGCCCCGTGTCGTTGGCCCAACGGCTCGAGCCAGATGTGGAGAATCTTTAGTCGGCTGCCCGGATGGCAAGCCCAAACCGAATTAGCCTTCGAGGGCGGCGACGGTGCGGGCGGTGTTGTTACGGCGGATGCCGAGGCGTCGTCCTTCACTCGAGTGCGGAGCGAGCGACGTCGGGGCAGCCCAGAGCTCGACGGCAGAGCCGCTCGCGTCGTAGCTGATCCAGAGCGGAGCGGTCGACGGCAGCGGTGTGCCGGGCGCCACGCGGGGCACGCCGCGCAGCGTGGGAGCGGCGAGCAGCGGGCATGAGAGCTCGAGGTCGTCGAGCGGCAGTGCTTCGGGCGAAATGTCGAAGCTCACGGCCGCAAACAAGCCGTTGATGTCGATGGCGCTCACCGCGATGCCACGCCCTGGCAAGGTGCTGGCGCTTTCAGCCCAGGGCGCTTCGAGCGCAGTCTCGCCATTACGCTCCACCCGAACTGCCGGGATGTCGAGGCTCTGCGGGTGCGCAAAGTCGGCCGGCGTCACCAGGCCTCCGGTGGGCGGCCCGAACGCGCGCACCAGCGCGAGCGACAGCTCCGGCTCCGAAAACGCCAAGGCGCCCACCTGGCCAACGCGGGTGAGCACCGCCGCGCGCCGCTCGGCGCCGCGCTCGCGCGCCGAAGCGACGCCGGGCTGCACCAAGCGCCCGAGCGTGGCCTGCGCCCCATAACCGAGCGAGACGGCCAGTGCCGGGATCGAGCACGGCACACCTACGCGCGCCGTAGCGGGCGGCGTCGCGTCTGCCACGGTGCCACGCGGACGCTTTGCGTTCTTGCCGGGCTGCCGCACGCGACCATCGAAGGCACGCTCACCGGAGCCGGTGCCACCGAGCAGCAGCGTGACCGCGCCGAGCAGGACGCCCGGATAAGCGCCGGCAGCGGCGAAGTAGCCAGCCAACACCGCATCGATGGCGCTGCCGCCACGAGTCAGCTGCTCGCCGGCCGCAGCTTCGCACGCTTCATCGTTCGAGCGCGCGAGGGCGCGCAGGCGCACGCTCACGACTCGTCCTCGTCCTCATCCTCGTCGGCGAATTCTTCGTCTTCGTCGTCTTCGTCGTCGAGCTCGTCTTCGTCGCCTTCAACCGCGCTCTTGCCGCGCTCGACGCCGAGTAGGCTTCGCAAATCTTTGGCGGCGCGCAGGGCGTTGTCGCCTTCGATCACGACGTACGCTTCTTCGAAGCCGGCGAGCCGATCGGCAGCGCGCTCGATGGCCGAGCCGCGCACTCGTCCACCCGCTCCGAGCGACTGGATGCGGCCGTACGCCACTTCACCCTCGGGCAAATCATCGCGCGCCGGATCGCGCGCCAGGGTGACGCCGAGCGACTGCGCCAGCGCCTCGGCTTCGGCCTCCGCCAGCAGCCCCGCGGGCTCCCAAGCTATCGCGACCTCGGCTTGCTTCAGCAGCTCGACTAGCCGCGTGAGGCGGGCGCGGGTGCGGGCGCCCGGACGCGCCGTCGGCGGCGTGCGCAGCACGATCCAGCGCGCCGACAGGGCTCGCGCCGTCTCGACGGTGGCGGCGACGTCGGCCTCGGTCGGATCGGCTTCGAGCGAGGCCACGCGCTTGGGTGTGACGACCGCGAACACCAGATCGGCAGGTGACTCGCTCTTCATCGCTTCGAGCGTGCGCTTGCGGGGGGCGCCGTTATCGAGCCGCACCTCCAGC